>PLCK01000022.1 GCA_003134755.1 Actinomycetota bacterium
GCGGCGGCGAAGAAGGCTGCTCCGGTCAAAGCCGCGGCGGCGAAGAAGGCTGCTCCGGTCAAAGCCGCGGCGGCCAAGAAGGCTGCCCCGGTCAAAGCGGCTCCGGTCAAGGCCGCGGCGAAGAAGGCTCCGCCCGCCAAGGCCGCGCCAGTCAAGAAGGCCGTCGCCACCGGGACAGGACCTGCCAAGGCTTCGGCCGCGGCCAGCGCGTCCGCCCCCGCGAAGGCCGGGGGAGTCGCCGGGAAGAAGATCGCCGCGAAGAGCTCGGCGCCAGCCACTGGGGCGGCGGCTCGCCAGGCTGCCGCACACGCGCCGGCGAAGGGCCCCATCGCGGCGCCGGCGGCGAAACCGGTAGTCAAGGCCAAGCCGGCCCGGCTGGCGGTCCGTGCCGACGAGCGCCCCTGGACCACGACCGAGCTCGCCCATGTCCGGGCCCAGCTGGACGAGGAAGCCGCCCGACTGCGTGAAGAGATCATCTCGGCGGAGGAAGGCATCGCAGACCTCCTGCGCGACTCCGGCGACGGGGCCGGCGACGACCAGGCCGACGCCGGTACGAAGACGTTCGAGCGTGAGCACGAGATGTCGTTGGCCAACAACAGCCGCGGGATGCTGGTCCAGGCCGAGCGCGCCCTGCGCAGGATCGACGACGGCACCTACGGAGTCTGCGAGTCGTGCGGCAGCCCGATCGGCAAGGCGCGCCTGCAAGCCTTCCCGCGTGCGACCCTGTGTGTGTCATGCAAACAACGCGAGGAACGTCGCTGACCTCAGCGACAGAGTCAGGCACCCCCGGGGGAACCGCCAGGCGACGACATGTTCGCGTCCTGGTCGGAGTGGCTGTCGCCGTTCTCGTGGCCGACGTCATCTCCAAGATCATCGTGGTGGCCAAGCTCTCCGACCGGTCACCGGTGAGCCTGCTCGGTGGGTTGATCAAGCTCGAGGAGACGCGCAACGCCGGAGCCGCCTTCAGCATCGGCACCGGGACCACGCTGCTCTTCGGGCTGGTCGCGATTGCTGTGATCGCGGTGATCCTGCGGACCGCGCGGCGGCTGTACAGCCGGCCGTGGGCGATCGTCCTCGGCCTGCTGTTGGGCGGCGCAACGGGCAACCTGAGCGACCGGTTGTTGCGCTCACCCGGAGTCCTGCGCGGACACGTGGTCGACTGGATCCAGCTCCCGCACTTCGCTGCTGTATTCAACCTGGCCGACTCCGCGATCACGATCGGTGGGACCCTCGCGGTGCTCCTCGCGCTGACCGGCCGCCAGATCGACGGGTCGATAGCCCGGTCTGCCGAGAAGCCGGCCGACGTCGAAGCTCCTAGCGACGAGACGTCGTGAGCGCGTCGGCGTCCGACGTCCGGGCGCTTTCGGTACCCGACGGGCTGGACGGCGAGCGCCTCGACGCGGCACTGGCAAGGCTGTTCGGGTTCTCCCGGACGCGCGCAGTCGAACTCATCGGGCAGGGCCGCGTACAGCTGGACGGCGGAGCACCGATCAAGTCCGACCGGGTGGCCGCCGGGTCGTGGCTGCAGGTCGAGCTGCCCGCGGTGGCCGAGGCCGGGCCGGCGATCGTGTCGACGCCGGTGGCGGACATGCTGATCGTGTACGACGACGCCGACATCGTCGTGGTCGACAAGCCGGTAGGTGTGGCCGCACATCCGAGCCCCGGATGGGATGGTCCGACGGTCGTCGGAGCGCTCGTCGCGGCCGGATACCGGGTGTCGACCTCCGGCGCGGAAGAGCGGCAGGGAGTCGTGCATCGCCTCGACGTCGGCACCAGCGGGCTGATGGTGGTCGCCAAGAGCGAGTCCGCGTACACCGCGCTGAAGCAGGCTTTCCGCGACCGAGCCGTCGACAAGACCTATCACGCGCTCGTGCAGGGGCACCCTGATCCGGCCCGCGGCACTATCGACGCGCCCATCGACAGGCACCCTGTGCACGACTACAAGTTCGCGGTCGTGGCCGACGGCAAGCCGAGCATCACGCACTACGAGACGCTCGAAGCCCACGCGATGGCGAGCCTGCTCGAGATCAAGCTCGAAACCGGCAGAACCCATCAGATCCGGGTCCACATGGCCGCGTTACGGCATCCGTGCGTCGGCGATCTGGCCTACGGGGCCGACCCCACGCTCGCGGCGAAGGTCGGGCTCACCCGGCAATGGCTACACGCCGCCAAACTCGCCTTCGCGCACCCCGCCGACGGCCGGTGGATCGAGTTCAGCAGCGAATACCCACCCGACCTTTCGGCCGCGTTGAAGCTCGTGCGCGCCGGTCTCGAAGGCGGACGCCGTGGCCAGTCGTGAGTTCCGGCTGCGTACCGGATCGGATCTGGTCACCGACCTGACCGCCGAGGTGACTGCGTTCTGCCACGGGCGCCGCGACGGGCTCCTCAACATCTTCTCGCCGCACGCCACAGCCGGCGTGGCACTGATCGAGACCGGCTCGGGCACGGAGGTCGACCTGGCCGCCACGATCGAGCGGATGTGGCCCGTTGAGGCCCGGTACGCCCACAGCCACGGGTCTCGTGGCCACGGACGTGATCACGTGGTGCCGGCGTTCGTGTCGCCGTCGATCGTGATTCCGGTGATCGAGGGGCGCCCCGCCCTCGGCACCTGGCAGAGCGTGGTGATCGTCGACACCAACCGTGACAACCCAGACCGGCGGGTGAGACTGAGCTTCATCGCGTCCTGAGGTTTCGACTCACGTCGAAG
>PLCK01000163.1 GCA_003134755.1 Actinomycetota bacterium
CCGATCTGCGCGCACGAGCCGACGGTCGCCCACGTGTCGACCAGGCTGCCTTCGTCGACATAGCCGCCGATGTTGACGAAACTCGGCAGCAACACGGCGCCCGGCGCCACGAACGCACCCCACCGGACAATCGCACCGGGCACCACGCGCACTCCGTCAAGCCGCGTCTTCAGCGGCATCCGATCGTGGTAGCGGAAGTCACCGGCCGACGACTCCTGCATGGACAGGACCTTGAACGACAACAGAATCGCCAGCTTGGCCCGTTCGTCGACGACCACTGCGTCGGACGCCGGATCGACCCAGGCCACCCGCGCCTTCCCGGCGTCCAGCTGATCGACGGCCGCCACGACCAGCGTCCGCGCCGAAGCGTCGTTAGGGTTGAGTTCGGCTCGGCGCTCCCACAGCGCATCAATCTCCGCGGGCAGCGGACTCACGAAAGGCTGGTCCATGGCCGCTGACCCTACCGAGTCAGCCGCTGTGCCCGTGCCGGCGCCGCGATAGGTTGCCGCCACACATGACACGGTCCGATCGATCGGGCGCCCGGTTGCGGCACACCCGGCTGCCGCCCCGCCGGGTCAGGCTGAGGCGGACCATCGTCGCGGTCGTCGTGCTCGCGACGGTCGGCGTGATATCGGTCGCGGCGGCCTACGGCTGGCGGCTGGCCGGCCGGCATCACTCGGTGGCCGACCGCTGCCAGGTCATCGGCGAGACCACCGGCGTCAGCTACACGATGGATCCCGACCAACTCCTTAACGCGTCGATCATCGCCGACCTGGCCATGTGGCGCGGGCTGCCGCAGCAGGCTGTGATCGTCGCCTTGGCGACGACGCTCCAGGAGTCGAAGCTGCGCAATCTCGACTACGGCGACCGCGACTCGGTCGGCCTGTTCCAGCAGCGACCGAGTCAGGGGTGGGGTCCGAAAGACAGGCTGCTCGACCCTGTCTATGCGAGCGGCAAGTTCTACGACGCGCTGCTGAAGGTGCAGGGCTGGCAGAGCCTGCCCGTGGCGGCGGCGGCGCAGGCCGTGCAGCGCAGCGGATTCCCCGACGCGTACGCGTCGTGGCAGCAGCGCGCGACCGCGATGGCAGCTGCCTTGACCGGCAGCACGTCAGGTCAGCTGACCTGCCGGCTCGCCAAGCCCGGAGTGGATCCGAAGGCGGTCAGCACCGTTGGGACCTCGTCGGGCTCGGCCTCGCCCAGCGCAGCGCCTGGCTTCCGACCGCTCGACGCTGCAGTCGCCACGTTGACCGCTGGGCTCGCGACGGACCTCCAGGTGACATCGCCGGCGATGGCGACGCTCAGCCCCAAGTCGACGACGATCACCGTTTCGGGGCTGACCGACCAGGCCGCCGGGACAGATTCCGGCGCCGACCACCGCACCGCCACGGTCAGCGCATGGGCGCTGGCGCACGCTCGAACCGGCATCACGCGGGTGCTCATCGGCGACCGCGAATGGCGTCCCGACCACGACGGTTGGCAGCAGGTCCGCGTCGCCGCCGCGCCGGGCACTGTCGTCATGACCGTCACGACCCGCTGACCCGCGTTCTCCCCGGCACGAACTGCAACCCCAACGCAATCCGCAGCGGCAGACTGTGGTGCCATGCGGATGACCGACCTGCGCGCGGTGCAGCCGAGCGCCGAGATCCTGCTCGCGAAGGCGACGCATCGCGAGCCGATGAAGACCTCCGACTCACTATCGAGCGCCACCTTCGAACGCGTGGTCATCGACGGCCGGCCCTTCGTGGTGAAGCACCTGTCCGTCGCCACCGACTGGATCATGCGCGCGACAGGTGACGTCGCCTGCCGGCCGCTATGGGTCTGGCGCAGCGGCATCCTCGACGCGCTGCCCGATTGCATCGACCCGCTCATCGTCGACGTCAGCCACGACTCGACGTCCGGCGAGACGGCGCTGTTGATGCCTGATGCCGCTCAGTACTTCGTCCCCGAAGGCTCGGACCCGCTCGCCCTCGGGCAGCACCGGCGATTCATCTCGCACATGGCGCAGCTGCACGCCACGTTCTGGGATTGGGACGGCCCGGCCGGCCTCACGCCGATGGCGAATCGCTACACGACGTTGTCGCCGATGACCGGCGAGGTCGAGGCGTCGCTCGGTCACCTGGACGGCGTCCCGGCTGTGCTGGACGCCGCGTGGCGCCGGCTTTCCGCGACGTCCCCTGAGATTGCCAGCGTTGCGCTGGAACTGGCACACGATCCGGGGCCGCTCGTGGACGCGCTCGCGCAGACACCGACCACGCTGATCCACGGGGACTGGAAGGCAGGCAATCTCGGCAGCTGGCCAGACGGCCGGACGATCCTCGTCGATTGGCAGTGGCCGGGAGCGGCGGCCGGATGTGTCGACCTCGGTTGGTACCTGGCGGTCAACTGCGACCGGCTGCCCGAGAGCAAAGAGGCAACGATCGCCACCTACCGCGGTGCCCTCACCGCTCACGGCATAGCAGTCAACGACTGGTTCGATCGCCAACTCGACCTCGCGTTGCTCGGTGCCTTCGTGCAGCTCGGCTGGTCGAAGTCGGGGGACCCCGTCGAGCTTGGCTGGTGGGTCGATCGGGTGCTTCCGGTGGGTCGCGAGCTGCTGCGGTGACCACCGACTTCCGCGACCAGATGAAGGCTGCCTACGACGCCACCGGCGCGGCCTGGGACGCCGGCCCGCGCCGTATCTACGACGCGCTAGCGGCCGCGCTGCTCGACTACTCGCCGGTCGCAATCGCCGGTGTACTCGCGGTCGATGCCGGGGCCGGGACCGGCGCCGCCACGCAGGAGCTGCTGCGCAGGCGGGCCTCCAGGGTCGTGGCCGTCGACCTGTCAGCCGGGATGCTGCGCGGCATGACCGCCGCGCGCACGTCGAGCGTCGCGGTCGTCGTGGGTGACGTCGACGCGCTACCGCTCGCCAGCGACCACGCCGACCTCACCGTCGCGGCGTTCGTGCTCAACCACGTCGCCGATCCGACCGCCACGCTTGCGGAACTGGCCCGCGTGACGAAGCCGGACGGCGGGGTGCTGGCCTCTGTGTTCGGCGCGGCGCCGCCGCACCCCTCGAAGGATGCGATCGACAGCGTGGCCGCCAGCTACGGCTTCGCCGAACCAGGGTGGTACCGCGTTTTCAAGGACGCACGAGACACCCCGCTCCGGGACCTGCGTGCCGTCAGGGAACACGCGATACGGGCCGGCTTGCTCAACGTGTGTGTCGACGTCGTCGTCGTCGACCCACAGCTATCGGACGTCGACCTCGTGAGCTGGCGCACCGGGATGGCGCACCTCGCACCGTTCGTGCGCCAACTCGCACCTGCCTGCGCAGCGCAGTTGCGGGCCGACGCAGCAGCCGCCGTCGCCGGCATGCCTGCCCTCACGCTGACGATGCAGACACTGTCGAGCCGGGCCGGCTAAGCCGGCTGCTCGCCCGGCGACCCAAGGAGTGCTCGGGTCAGCCGGCTTCGGTCATCGAGCAGCAGGTCAAGCGCTCGGGTCAGCTGCTCGCCGCTCACCCGCAACGGTCCTTCGGTGCTCGATTCCTCTTGAGCCGCCAGCAGCGCCGCGCGACGTAGAAGTTCCTTGAGGAATGAGGCAGTCACACCATGGCTGCGCTCCACGACGTCAGCGATCCCAGCCTCGTCGAGTTCGAGGCGACCGCAGTAGAGCTCGACGAGCCGCTTGCGTTCGGCCGCCTCCGGCAGCGGGATCTCGACCGCCTGGTCAACTCGGCCAGGTCGCTGCACAAGCGCCCGTTCCAGGAGGTCAGCGCGGTTCGTGGTGAGAAGAAAGGCGATATCGAGGTCTTCGCCGAGGCCATCCATCTCGTTCAGGAGCTGAAACAGCAGCGGATGAGCACCCGGGTGCATGCCTCGGTCGTCACCGATCAAGTCGACGTCCTCGATGATGACGAGCGAGGGCGTGAGCGCGCGTGCCACGGAGCAGGCAAGCGTGATCGCGTGCAGTGCCTCGCCCGACAGGATGACGATCGTGACTCCCGTCAGCCGACCCATCAGGTACCGCGCCGTATGCGTCTTGCCCGTACCGGGCGGCCCGTGCAGCAGTAGGCCGCGTTTGAGGTGCTGGCCACTAGCGCGAAGGCGCTCGCGATGCTCGGCCACCCCCAGCACCTGCGCCTCGACCTGTTCGAGAACACCACCCGGGAGCACGAGCGCGTCACGCGAGATCGTCGGTCTGCTGTGGAACGTCATGAGAGCGCCGGGCTGCCCGAACATCTGACCGCCGAACGAGACGACCTGACCCCGGTAGACGTTGCGCTCGAGCGCCATTGCCCTCAATTCGGCAAGCACCCGGGCACCCGTCTCGGCGTCGGCAGTAAGCGCCTCGACGAGCACGTTCTCGTTGCCGCCGCGGTCGTCGCTGCCACGTACGAGGAGCGCGAGCGGCTGCTCGCTCTCAACGATGAGGTACAACGCGCATTGCACACACGAGTACGTCTGTCCGTCGGGGCCGGCAGGAAGATTCGCCATGGCCACGTTGCCGATGCCGGGCAGCATGCCCGGATGAACCTCCGGCACGATCAAGTCCGCGAGCCCGAACATGCGGTGCTGGAATCCGGTGAGGCCGACGAGCTCGTGTGATCGACTCGGGTCTTCGAGCCACGCATCGAGCGCAATCTGCACATTGACGTGCTCGTACGACGGCCAGCTACCGTTGACGACGGGACCGTTTACCGCAGGGCCGAGATGCTCTCGCAGTGCCTTGTCCACGGTACGGCGGTCGTCGGCCCGCGCGGCGGTGACGACCTTGCGCAGTGCCCGTCTCGCTAACCGACCAGCGTCGGCCAGCTCGGGCCGCAACGATGTTTCGAGCTGCGACGGCGCACCACCCGAGGCCGGCACCGTCGTCACGACGCGCATACGCGATGTGTAGCCGGGCATCCGTCCCCCGTTGTACCAGCCCATGCGTTCCAGCTTGGCCGACCGGCCGCTAGGTGCGCAACCGGACGGTCGCGCTCTGCACCCGCTCGTCGGTCGCGGTCAATGCGACCCGCACGTGGCGGCGTCCGGCTGTCCCGTAGAACGAACCTGGCGCGACGAGAATGCCGCGCTCGGCCAGCCAGTTCACGGTGTCCCAGCAGTCGTCGCCACGGGTCGCCCACAGGTAGAGCCCGGCCTCGGAATGGTCGATCGTGAACCCGGCGTTCTCGAGCGCGGCCCTCAGCTGTGCGCGACGCGCCAGGTAACGGGCCCGCTGCAGGTCGACGTGCGCATCGTCATCGAGCGCCGCGACCATCGCAGCCTGCACCGGAGCAGGCACCATCATCCCCGCGTGCCTGCGCGCCTCGAGAAGCTCGCGCACCAGCGATGCGTCACCCGTGACGAAGCCGGCGCGGTAACCGGCGAGGTTCGAACGCTTCGACAGCGAATGGACGGCGATCAGCCCGTCGTGCGAGTCCCCGCAGACGTCAGGGTGCAGGACGGACACCGGCTCGTCGTCCCAGCCGAAGTCGAGGTAGCACTCGTCGGAGACCAGGATCGTGCCCCGCGCCCTGGCCCATTCGACCATCTTCCGCAGATGGTCGACGCCGAGCACCTGGCCGCTCGGGTTGCCCGGCGAGTTCACCCACACCATCGATAGCCGTGCGGGGCCGACCGCGACCGTGCCGTCGACGACGAGAGCCGTGGCACCGGCGAGTTCGGCGCCGACGCCATAAGTCGGGTAAGCGAGCGCCGGAAGCCCCACCACGTCGCCGGACCCCAGACCGAGCAGCGTCGGCAGCCACGCGATCAGCTCCTTGGCTCCCATGACGGGTAGCACGTTCGCCTGATCCGCACCGGTTACCCCGTGCCGGCGACGCAGCCAAGCCGCAGCAGCCTCCCGAACCGTCGCCGTCCCATAGGTCGCGGGGTACCCGGGCGTGTCGGTAGTCGCCGCCAACGCGGCCTGCACGACAGCCGGAACGGGGTCGACGGGGGTGCCGACCGACAGGTCGACGATGCCGTCAGCGTGGGTACGCGCCTTCTCGGCGTAAGGCGCGACCAAGTCCCACGGGAAGTCCGGCAGCGCGAGCGGCGGACGGTGCGACGGACCCGTCAGTCCGCCCGCCTGAGCCCCCGAATCGGCGCGCGGCGCCTCAATCCCCGAAACGGCGCGCGGCGCCTCAATCCCCGAATCGGCGCGCGGCGCCTCAATGCGCCTGCTCCTGCGGGGGTAGCGCTGCGATCAACGGGTGGTCCTTCTCGACCGGACCGAGCTTCGACGCGCCCCCGGGCGAGCCGAGGTCCTCGAAGAAGTCGACGTTCGCCTTGTAATAGTCCTTCCACTTGTCGGGGACGTCGTCCTCGTAGAAGATCGCCTCGACCGGGCAGACCGGCTCGCACGCACCGCAGTCGACGCATTCGTCGGGGTGGATGTAGAGCATCCGGCCGCCCTCGTAGATGCAGTCGACCGGGCACTCGTCGACGCACGCCCTGTCCTTGAGATCGACACAGGGCTGGGCGATCACGTACGTCACGGATAATCCCTTCATCGATTGCGGAGAACCGCACCTAGTATCTGCGAACCTCGCCCGCTGTCGACACCCAGGGGGTACCCGCGTGTCGGAGTTTCTGCCCGGTCGCCTCTCGCCCGACGCCGTCGGCGGTCGAGTGAGCGTGCGACGCCGAGTGCCCGGCAGCGCAGCGGGAGCGCTGGGAGACGTGATCGGAGATCTCGTATCGCTGGACGCCGACTCCCTGGTGATCCGCCGATCGGACGCGTCCCTGGTCGTCGTCGCTGCCGCCGACGTCATGGCCGCGCGCGTCGTCGGCCCGAGTCCGCGAGCCGCCCTCGAACTCGAAGCCGTGAGCGGCCGTTCGTGGCCAGCACCAGACGATGCGTGGCTTGGCAGGTGGTGGCTGCGCGGCGCCGCCGGGTTCACGGCAGGGGCGAACGCGGTCCGTCCGCTCGGCGATCCGGGCGTCTCGATCGACGAGGCTCTCGCGCACGTGAGCGCCTGGTACGCGGAGCGCGATCTGCCCCCGATGGTCCGGTCGGTCAAGGGCAGCAGCGTCGACGCCGAACTCGATCGGCGCGGCTGGACCTCGGACTTCAAGACCGTCATGCAGACGGCGACGCTCGCTTCGGTGCGGCGCCGGCTTGTCGGCGTGCCGACTGAGGCGGTGCGCCTGAGCGCGTCGCCGAGCGCGGCATGGATCGAGCGGTATGGCCGCGGCGCGGGAGCGGAGGCGCTGTCGGTGCTGACCGGGCCCACGGAGGTCGGGTTCGCGTCCGTCGAAGACTTCGACTCGTCGGCGGCCCCGTTCGCGATCGGGCGGGCGGTCGTGGAGGTCCCGTGGGTCGGTTTCTCGGCCGTCGAGGTCGACGAGCGATCTCGCCGACAGGGTCACGCGCGGGCCGTGATGTCTGCTCTCGTCGACTGGGCAGCGGAACGCGGGGCGATCCGGGTGTGGCTCGAGGTCATGGCCGACAACACCGGTGCCCTGGCGCTCTACGAGTCGCTCGGGTTCACCGAGCACCACCGCTACAGCTACCGCCAGCCGTCGTAAACCGTCACGAAGAGGCGGCCGACGCGTGACCTCCAGGGTTCAGCCAGTTCAGCTTGTCTTGCTGCGCGAAGTGCAGCGGCACCCACGCCGGGACGGCGGCGCGCACCCGAGCCTGCGCCGCTGCGGTGACAACGGGTAACCCGATATCGAGGCCCGAGCAGTCATTGCGCATAGACCACATGGTGATGCCGAGCCTTTGCATATCGATGTGCCCCGCGGCGCTGAGCAGAGTGCGGTGGTCGTACAGCGCAGCCACGACCGTCGGCGTGATGTTGGCGGCCTTCACCCGGTCCAGCACCGCCTGGACCGCGGCCGGCGGCGTCCCGTGCCACCACACGGTCAACCCGTCGTGAACCGGATCGATCGCGACCCCGCAGTAGCCGTCGGCACCGTAGGCCGTCGCTTCCACCTCTTGGGCAAAGACGTCGATCACTTGCTGCGCCGCGTCCGCCCCGTCAGGGTCGGCCGAATCCATCGCGCGACCCCCCGGTTCCATCGGCGGCAGCGTCCCCTCCGAGCCAGGACTCGGCGTCGGTAGCGGCAGTGCCGTCTCCGAAGCGACCCCGACGAGCGATGCCGCGACGGTCGGCGACGCGGGAACACTGTTGACAGGCGCAGCACCTGTCGGTGTTTGCCGGCTCGCGCACGCGACCAGGGCGCACGATGCCACCACAACACCCACGAACGTGAGCACCCGATGCATGACACCTCTCCCGTAGCGGCGCCGAGCGTCAGGTGCGACCTCTGCCCCCACACCCACGAGACGAACGGACGCCCGCAAATGTTGCCCGGAAGCCTCAAGCATGCGCTAGTGCCAGCGCTCGGCTTCATCGATCCTCACAGATCGACCCCCTGCCGTCGTAGTCTGCACGGATGCCCGACCGACCCGAGGTTGCCGACCACTACGGCACGAACTACCGCGACTTTGGTTCTGATATCTACGCGCAGGTGCGGCGAGCGGCGTTCGGCGAAGACCTCGGGCAGAACAGCTGGCTGACGCTCGCCCAACTCGAGAGGTTCGTCGCGCACCTCGACGTCCGGGCCGGCGATCGTCTGCTCGACGTCGCGTGCGGCTCAGGAGGGCCGGCCGTTCGTGTCGCGCGTCTCACGGGTTGCGAGGTGGTCGGGGTCGATCTCTACCGCGACGCGGTGGCGAACGAGCAACGACTCGTCGATGCGACCAAACCACGGGCACGCTTTCTCCAGGCCGACGCAAGCAAACCGCTGCCGTTCGTCGACGCGTCCTTCGACGCAGTCGTGTGCATCGATGCGATCAATCACCTGCCGGACCGGCCGCGAGTCCTCGCGGACTGGGCGAGGGTGCTTCGTCCGGGCGGGCGACTGGTCTTCACCGATCCGGTCAGCATCACCGGCGCCCTAGACAGTGCCGAGATCGCGATCCGGACGTCGATCGGATACTTCCTGTTCGTGCCGGCGGAGGAGAACAGACGCCTGATCGACGCTGCGGGCTTCGACCTGTTGACNNAGTTGACCGTCGAGGACACCACTGTCGAGCTGGCCGAGACGGCTCGGCGCCGAGGCGCGGCACGCGACGAACTCGCCGCCGAACTCAGGCAGGTCGAAGGCGACGACGCATTCGAAGGCCGGCAACGCTTCTTCGCCGTCGTGGCCGAGCTCGCAGCGCAGGCACGGCTGTCGCGGTACGCCTATGTGGCTAAGAAGCGTGGCTAACCCCGACACTGATGCGATGAGCGACGACATCTGGGCCGGCATCACGCTCGCAGGAATTGCTGCCGAGGAAGCCGAGCTTCATTTCCCGCACTTCACCTACGACGACGCATGGCAGATCGGCAGCGCGCTCGTCGAAACAGCGCGGGCGCGATCGCTTCCGATCACGATCGACATCAGCCGTGGCGACCGACAGCTGTTCCATGCCGCACTCGCCGGTTCGACCCCTGACAACGACGTTTGGGTTCAACGCAAGAGCCGCGCATCCCTGCGGTTCTCGTGCAGTTCACTGGCGCTCAGCCTGAAGGCCCGGCAGGACGGCGTCCCGTTCGCACAGGCTCGCGAGCTCGACGGACTGCTGTACGCAGCGAGCGGCGGATCTGTGCCGGTCTACGTCGAACAGGTCGGTGTGATCGGCACGATTACGGTGTCGGGCCTCAGGCAGGTCGAGGATCACCAACTCGTCGTCCAAGCGATGCGCGATTTCCTCGCGTCCGCCGACCGGAGTTAGCGCCCGTCGCATCAACTGGCGGCAATGCGCGGCNNGTTGGCACCGGAACGCCTGCGGTCGGCGCACCGGGAGTCGGCGACCCGCCGGGACCGCTTGGGCCGCTCGGCGACGGTGACGGCGACGCGCCGCAGATGATGACCGGCTCGGGGTCGTACCGCGTGTGCAGGTGATTCGTCTTCACGACGACGCCGTTCCGCGAGAGCGTCTGCGTGACATCGATCTGGAAGCCACCCTCGCCCGAGGCAGCTTCACAGTCGGGCCGCGGGTTGTAGCGGATGCCTGCGGTCGTCGGCGCGTAGCGAGCGCTCTGGGAGGCGGTCACGTCGTAGTATTTGGTGCCCCAGAACGTGACCGTCAGCGAGGTGCCGGTGTACGACGTGGTGATGAGGATCGCCGTCGGCTGGTCGTTTTGGAAGATCAGATTGGGGTCCGGGTAGGACACCGTCGCTTCGCGACCGACCGGATAGCGGCTGATGTAGTAGCTGTGCGGGTGATGCTCGATGTCCTTGAGCCCCGCGAAGAACACCGCGTTGAAAGTCGTGGTCGCGAACTGCGACACACCACCGCCGACCGAGTTGATGAAGAGGCCGTCCTCGATCATCGGCGCCTCGACGAAGCCGCGTTTGGTGTCGCGAGGGCCGACGAACTTGTTGAGGCTGAAGGTGTCGCCCGGCATGACGATCGCACCGTTCACGATGTCAGCCATCGTGTGAATGTTCTTCACCCGCGACGCACAGCACGGGTGGTGCGTGGTGAAGGTGCTCACCATCTCCTTGATGCCGAGCTTCTCGGCGTCCGAGGTGGTGAAGTCGGCGTCGACGCCGGTGGCCGGCACCTGGACGCTTCGGGGCGCCTGCTGCGACAGCACAGCGGCGACCGCAGGACCGAGTTTCTCGAGGTCGGCGGTGCCGCCGGGAACGGAAGGGATGATGACCGAGGTGCCTGAACTCACGTCGAACGACGCGTTCTTCGCCGGCTTCTCCAGCGAGGCGAGCGCGCCGGCGCCGAGCGCATCGGCAATCCCGTGGCCGTCGACGACAGGCAGCAGCTTCCCACCGTTGGCCACGAACGTCAGGTTCTTCGCTATCACCGACGGCTGCACCTGCAGGGACGTCGCCCCGACCTCCAGCGTGATCGGTGCGGCGACCGCGGGCCGCGCAATCGTCGTCAGGACGCGCTGCACCTCGGCGTCGGTCACGCTCGGCTCCACCGGCTGCACCGGCAGCGCGGCCGCTGATTGCGACGACAGATACGCGGCGCGGATAACGGCCATCGCCTTGTCGTGCACGATGCCGATGCCCGACGTCGGCGGAATCGCGATTGGCGTAGTCCCGTCGAACGTGATCCCGCCGTCGTGCCCGCCGCCGACCAACGTGGCGTTAAGGGCGGTGACGGCAGTCCCGAGTTTGCCGACGTCGACCGCGACCGCGGGTGTCAGCTGATGATGGGCGAAGAGCGCCTTCCAGAGTCCGGCCGGGCTCGCGCTGCGGTGCCCGCCCGACGCCACCGTCGCGCGGGCATCGACAGTGAGTCCGGCGCTGGCCGGCTCGACTGCCAGCGACTGGTTGCCCACTTTCAAGGGAATGGCCGCGGTCGAACGAGGGGCCAGCGCGGCGGTCACTTTGGCCTGCGCCGCAGCAGGCGACAGCCGGCCGATCGAGACACCGGCGACCGTCGTGTGCGGCAACACGCCGCTCCCGACGAAGAGGTATGCGGCGGCGTACGCCGCCCCGCCCAGAACCGCAAGCACGATGAGGCCGATGCCGAGAGCGGGAACTAGCCGGACGCGCGTGGCTTTCGAATGAGCGGGCACGACCGGCGAGATCTCCACAACGAAGCGAGGACAGATCCGGTCATCGTAACTGGCGGTAGGTGCCCTCGAAGTAAACGAGCGGGCTGTGCGGCGCGGCGTCGACCCACAAGCCGACCACGTCGCCGAGCAGGATGTCGTGATCGCCGCCGTCATAGACCGCCCTGGTCCGGCACTCCAGGACAGCCGTTGCGACGTCCAGCACGGGCATCGCCGTAGCCGGGCCGCGGTGATAGGGGTGGTCGGCCAGCTGCCGTTCGGTTGGCCGGCCCTTCTCCGCGAACCATCGCGACACCTTTTCGGCGTCGTCCGGCAGGACCGAGATCGCCCAGGACCCCGTCCCCAGCACCGCTTGGTGAAATCGAGCGCTCTTCTCGACGCAGATCAAGACCAGGACCGGGTCGAGCGACACCGATGTGAACGCGCTGACGGTCATCGCGTGGTCGACGCCGTTATGGGTTGTCGCGACCACCGAAATGCCAGTGGGGAACCGGCTCGCGGCGTCGCGGAAGGCTCGTTGGTCGACGGCTGCAGCGTCGAGCGGATCTACCATCGATCAAGCGTAGTCGGGGCCACCAGCAGCTACCGGGTGATCAGCGGGTGTGCGCGACCGCGAGCCGGGCGTTGTCGATCACGATCGCTGCCGGGTCTTCGACCAGGCGCAAGGTGCCAAGCGCAGTCTCGGAGAATGCGTTCTTCGCCGCACTGGACAACGCCAGGACACCGATCACCTGCCCGCCGTGACCGCGAAGCGGCATCGACAGGAAGGTGGCCATCCGCCCCTCGTCGTCCGACGCAAGGTTCTCGTCGGGGTCCATCACCCGAAGATCCATCTCCTGGACNNCCGAGAGCCTCGACGGCGGCGGTAAGGAATTCGCTGTAGTGGGCCTGCGACGACTCGCGGGCGATCGCGATGTAGGCGGACCGCTCCTGAACGAGCAGCACGCCGGCAACATCGTTGTCGACGAAGCGCTGGAGAACGCCGAGAACCTGCGCGACGGTCTCTTCGAAGCCCTTCGCGGTCGCGGCGATGCCGGTGACCTCGGCGGCAACTGAGGTCTCGAACAGCTTGCGGTCGAGCAGGTCGCAGACGCGGGACAGGACGTCGTCGGCATCGAGTTCGAGCGGATCGGGACGCATGGCGGGCCGACCACCCCGCTCGGCTTCGGCGGCGGCGATCGCTCCCGTGACCGCGGCGACGAGATCGGGTGCTTCGAAGTCCTTCGTCAGGTAGCGGTCGGCGCCGGTCTGCGCTCCCCAATACCGGTCGCTCGCGGCGTCCAGGGAAGTCAGCAGCACGATGGGGATGTCCGACGTCTGCCAGTCGTCCTTCAGCAG
>PLCK01000057.1 GCA_003134755.1 Actinomycetota bacterium
GGGCCAGCCGGTCGACCTCTTCGCGCAGGGCGATGATCTGTTCGCGAGCCTCTTTGAGGGTGCCGACGAGCCGCTCGTTCTGCCCCGTCACGCCGGCCAGGGTGGCCTGGGCGTCGGCGAGCCGCTCTTCGAGCACGCGCACGCTACGCGGCGACTCGGCGAGCTTGCGCCGCAGTGTCGAGATCTCCTCTTCGAGGAAACCGAGCTGGCTCTGAAGTTGCGCGGCATCGTCACCGCGCGCGCGAGAGCCGTTCGTCTGGCCATCGCGAGAGTCGTCACGACCAGCCACGAGCCTCACCTCCTTGCAGTACCGCACCTCGACCCTACCCTCGGCGCAGACCGAGCGGCCTTTACCTTCCGTGTCGAAACCCGGGCAACTTAAGGCGGTTGTGCGTCGCTTAGGCTGGTGGTGGTTCCTCATCGGTAGGCACGGGCTGGCACCGAACACCCACGTTATCGACGCTTACGACGCAGACCTGACAGTTGGCGGCCATTTCATGAGAGGTGCATCCTCGTGACACCCATCTCCATGACGGCGGGGCATCGGGTCTGGATCGACCAAGATCTCTNNTGGATCGACCAGGACCTGTGCACGGGCGACGGCATCTGTGTCCAGGAGGCGCGCAACGTCTTCGAGTTCGACATCGACGGCTTGGCCTACGTCAAGAATGCGGACGGCGAGCTGCTGACGGCCACCGCCGCACAGACCGACGTCCCGGCGGGTGCTTTCGTCGAGGTCGTCGAGGCCGCCCGAAAGTGTCCAGGTGCGTGCATCCACGTCGTCCGGTCTGCTGACGGCGTCGAGATTGCCGGGCCAGACGCCTGATTCAGGCTTCTGCGACCGGCGATGCGGCACCCGACGTGGGCCTGCGACGCCGCGGAGGCGCCACCACGCCGTCGGCCAGTCGGCGTGCGGTCACCAGGAACCCGGTGTGGCCGATCATGCGGTGGTCGGGCCGGACCGCGAGGCCGTCCACGTGCCAGGTGCGCAACATCGTCTCCCAAGACGCCGGCTCGGCGAAGCGGCCGTCCTCGCGCAGCGCCTCCACGATCCGTGACAGCTGGGTCGTCGTCGCGACGTAACAGCAGATCAGGCCGCCCGGCAGCAGGGCAGGCGCGACCGCGTCGAGGCACTCCCACGGCGACAGCATGTCGAGCACGACGCGATCAACGGGCGCGTCGAGAGGTTCGTCGTGCAGTGACTGCACCAGGTCGCCGACCGTTAGGTGCCAGGACTGTTGCACGGAACCGAAGAACCGTTCCACGTTCTTCGTGGCGACCGCCGCGAAGTCCTCCCGCCGCTCGTAGGAGTAGACCGCTCCCGCCTCCCCCGCCGCCCGCAACAACGAGCAGGTCAGCGCGCCCGAGCCGGCGCCCGCCTCGATGATCCTGGCGCCGGGGAACACGTCGGCGTAACCGACGATCATCGCGGCGTCCTTCGGATACACGACGGTGGCGCCGCGCGGCATCGACAGCACGAAGTCCGCGAGCAAAGGCCGGAAGGCCAGGTACGCGGTACCACCCGTCGATGTGACGACCACCCCCTCGGATCGGCCGATGAGTTCGTCGTGTTCCAGTGCGCCCTGATGGGTGTGGAACTGCTTGCCCGGGACCAGCAGGACGGTGTGTTTGCGCCCTTTCGGGTCGGTGATCTGCACCTGGTCACCGGCCGCGAAAGGCCCGCGCTTGGTTGGAGCTGCCATGGCTGGACGCTATCGGGCAGCGCGACGCGGCGCCCTCGTGCCGGTCGGGCGCCGACCGGTCAGGGCCGCGGCCACGTCGGCGGCGGCCAGTACCCCGAAGATCGCGCCGGTCTGGTCGACGACGATGTACTCGGACGCCGGCGACACCTGAAGCCGGTTGAGTAGTTCCTCACCTGCCAGTTTCGCGTTGATGAGTTCGGATTCCGACACCTGGTGCGAGACCGACCCGACATCCACCCACGGACGCCGCGCGATGGGCACCGCGTTGACGGCAGCCTCCCGGACGACGCCGGTCGGTCGGCCCTCACCGTCGACGATCACGATGCTCTGGGCATGGGCTTCCTGCGTGCGCCGCACGGCTTCGGCCAGCGGCACGTCCGGTGTCACCGAGATCGACGGGCGGCTCAGGGCCAGCGCCGAGACGGTCGGCAGCCGGTCGCGCAGCGCCTGCTGCCGCAGCACCGCCGTCGAGCTCATCCAGAGCATGGCGGCTACGGCGAGTCCCCACAGCACGCTCAGGGAGACGTCGGTCGATGCGTTCATCGAGAGCAGGACGGCGAAAGCGGCCGTGAGCACGGCGATACCCCGGCCCGCCCAGCCGGCGCCGATCGTGCCCGCTCGGGGGTTGCCCGCCAGCCGCCAGATGCCGGCCCGCAGGAGCTGGCCGCCATCGAGCGGCAGCCCGGGTAACAGGTTGTAGAGGCCGACGAGACCGTTCGTCCAGGTGAGCCCGGCCGTCAGGATCGAGCCGATGCTGCCCGTCGGCAGTGCTCGGAAGGCAAGCCATGAGCCCAACGCGATCACGAGGTTGCTGGCCGGCCCGACCGCCGCGACGGCCGACGACCGGCCCGGGGTCTCCGGCTCGCGGGCCAGGGCGGAGTGCCCGGCCATGAAGCTGAGCGAGATGCGCTCGATCGGAATCTTGAACCGCCTGGCCACCACGCAGTGCGCGATCTCGTGCGCCAGCACCGACAGCCCGAGGAACACGCCGAACGCGCCCGCGACGACGAACCTGGCAGCGCCGATTCCGGGCACCGCGTTCGCGACGACAGGCGCAAACTGCACAGTGATGAAGGCGAGGAACAGCAGCCAGCTCGGCGAGACATAGATGGGGACGCCGAAAGGCTGGCCGACCCGGACGCCCCGGGTTAGAGGGAGCGTGGTGGGCCGACCGCTTTTCTGCTGCTCGGGTGCGGCCACAGCTTGATGCTAGGGGTCCGAAACGTCAGAACCTGCGCCTAGGCTGCCCGTATGACCGCGATCGAGCTCCCCATGCCGGGTCCCGAGGTAGCCGAACCGAGCCTCGAGCCTCGCCCGTGGGCCCTGTCGCCGTCGCGGGCGGGCGACTTCATGACCTGCCCGCTCCTTTACCGCTTTCGGGTGATCGACCGGTTGCCTGAGCCGGCTAGCTCGGCGACGACACGCGGCACCCTCGTGCACGGCGTCCTCGAGCGGTTGTTCGACAGCCCGGCCTACGAACGCACCCTCGACCGCGCGGCGCAGCTGCTCGAACCGGAGTGGCAGCATCTGCTCGACGAGCGGCCGGAGCTGCTCGAACTGTTCGACGCCGACGAGGCAGTCACCGACTGGCTGGCGAGCGCGCGCCGGTTGCTCGAGACCTATTTCACTCTCGAAGACCCGACCCGCGTCGAGCCTGCCGAGCGTGAGCTGCTCGTCGAGGTCGCGCTCGACGACGGCGTCCGGCTACGCGGCTTCGTCGACCGCGTCGACGTCGCGCCCACTGGCCAGACCCGGATCGTCGACTACAAGACCGGGAGTTCGCCGTCCGAGCTATTCGAGGGCAAGGCCCTGTTCCAGCTCAAGTTCTACGCACTCGTCATGTGGCGGGTCAGCGGCACGATTCCCGCCATGCTGCAGTTGCTCTACCTCGGCGACGCGCAGGTCTTGCGCTACGCACCTGACGAAGCAGACCTGCTGGCGACCGAACGCAAGGTGCGGGCGCTGTGGGCCGCGATCGAACGCGCGCTCGCCAACCGCGACTTTCCGCCGCGCCCGAGCCGGCTGTGCGACTGGTGTGCACACCAGGCTCTGTGCCCTGCGTTCGGCGGGACGCCGCCGGCCTATCCCGAGGCGATCGCGCCGGCTCAACTCGTCCCACTCGACGAGCCGCGGCCGGCTGACGACGTCACGCCCTAGCCGCATCTTCGGTTGGGTGAACGCGACGTGAATGACCTTTGTCATGGCGAACTCAGGGCATGCGTCCGAGGCGCCGCGGCCGATGCGTTGACTACGGTTGACGACGACGCACCCGGCATTCGACCGGCGCACGCGTCGGCCATAGGACGAGATGAGAGAGGTTTCATTGACCACCATGAGCACTGCCTACACGGGAGAGACTGCGCCACCGGCGGCGGCACAGGCGCGTGGGCTCACCAAGGTCTATGGCGAGGGCGAGACCCTCGTGACTGCGTTGCGCGAGATCAACGTCGCCTTCGAACGGGGCAAGTTCAGCGCCATCATGGGTCCGTCCGGATCAGGCAAGTCGACTCTGATGCACTGCCTTGCCGGACTCGACAGCATCACGTCGGGCTCGGCGCTCATCGGCGATGTCGAGATCAACACCCTCAGCGACAAAACGCTCACGCTGCTGCGACGCGAGGCGGTTGGCTTCGTCTTCCAGGCTTTCAACCTGATTCCGACACTCACGGCGCTGGAGAACATCACGCTGCCGATGGATATCGCCGGCCGCAGGCCCGACCAGGCCTGGCTCGATACCGTCATCGACGCCGTCCGACTCCGCGATCGGCTGCACCACAAGCCGACCGAACTCTCGGGCGGCCAGCAGCAGCGCGTCGCGTGCGCGCGGGCGTTGGCTTCGCAGCCGACGATCATTTTCGCGGACGAACCGACCGGCAACCTCGACTCGCGGTCGGGTGCCGAGGTGCTGGGCATGTTGCGCCGCGCAGTTCGCGACATGGGCCAGACGATCGTGATGGTGACCCACGATCCGCGGGCGGCTGCGCGGGCGCACGTCCANNCGATCGTGATGGTGACCCACGACCCCGCTGCCGCGTCGTATGCCGACCGTGTCGTGTTCCTCTCCGACGGTGCCGTGATCGATGACCTCCTCAACCCGACCCAGCCGGCCGTCCTCGAGCGCATGGCGCAGCTCGAAGCGGCGAGGGCCGAGATCGGCGAACACTGATGCTGAAGGCCACTCTGCGCAACCTGTTTGCGCATAAGATCCGGCTGCTCCTGACCGGGTTGTCAGTCGTCATCGGGGTCGGCTTCCTGGCCGGCACGCTCGTGTTCACCGACACGCTGAAGGCGACGTTCAACGGGCTCGTCGGCCGGGTGAGCAAGAACCTCAGTGTCGTCGTGCGAGCGCAATCCGACTTCTCGAGCCAGGACATCGGCTCCAGCTCGGCTCGCGCTCTCGTGCCCGAGTCGCTCGTCACCAAGGTGAAGACCGTCGACGGGGTCCAAGATGCCGTCGGCGCCGTCCAGGGCATCGACCTGCTGATCACCCAGAGCGGCAAGGCCGTCACGCCGAAGTCGCCGGGCCCGCCGACCCTGGCGGTGTCCTGGACACCGTCGAACTTCTCGACGTTGACGTTCGAGCAGGGCCGCGGTCCCAGCGGCGCCGGCGAGGTCGCGGTGGACAAGGGCGCAGCCGATCAGTACAACCTGCGCATCGGTGACCCGGTCACCGTGCAGACGCAGGGCGCGCCGATCCAGTCGAAGATTGTCGGGATCGTCACCGTCGGCGGAAGCAGCAACCTGGCCGGCGCCGTCCTGAGCGTGTTCGACGTGCCAACGGCGCAACAGGTTGTCGGCAAGCCGGGCTTCGTGAACCAGATCGACGTGCGGGCGTCGAGTGGGGTCTCACAGTCGACGCTCGCTGCCCGGATCAGCCCGACGCTGCCGAAGGGCTACGAGGCGATCACCGGTGCGGCGTCGGCCAAGGAGCAGTCCGACTCGATCAACAAGGCACTCGGCTTCTTCAACATCTTCCTGCTGATCTTTGCCGGCGTCGCGCTGTTCGTCGGGCTCTTCATCATCCTGAACACGTTCACGATGCTGGTCGCGCAGCGCACTCGCGAGCTCGCGCTGTTGCGGGCNNCAACACCTTCTCGATCATCGTCGCCCAGCGCGGCCGCGAGCTCGCGCTGTTGCGGGCCATCGGCGCGAGCCGCCGTCAGGTGATGAACTCAGTGCTGGGCGAGGCGTCGATAGTTGCCGTCATCGCCTCGACACTCGGTCTCGTCGGTGGTCTGGTGGTGGCGATCGGGCTGCGCAACCTGCTCGATGCCATCGGTGTCTCGATGCCGCCGGGGTCGTTGGTGATCCGCAGTAGCACGGTGATCTGGTCCTACGTCGTTGGCATCGTCGTAACCCTCGTCGCCGCCCTGGTACCGGCCTATCGGGCCGCTCGGATACCTCCGGTCGCGGCCATGCGCGACGGCGTCGCGTTGCCCGAACGCACGTTGCGGGTCCGCGCCATCGTCGGGGCGGCGGTCACAGTCGTCGGCGCGCTTGCGATCGCGAGTTCGATCCGCGGCAACGGCGGGAAGGCCGCGGCAACCGTCGGCTTCGGCATCCTGATCGTCATCATCGGCATCTGGATCTCGAGCGCGTTCCTGGCGCGGCCGGTGGTCCGGGTGCTTGGCGCGCCACTGCGCACGATCTCCGGCCGGCTGGCTCGATCCAACGCGATGCGCAATCCGCGGCGGACGGCCGTTACGGCCACGACCTTGATGATCGGACTGGCCATCGTGTCGCTGCTCTCGGTGCTCGCGTCGTCGACGAAGGCCTCCATCGCGTCGGTCGTCGATCGCAACCTCGGTGCCGACTACGTACTCACCTCGTCGTCGTTCACCGGGTTCTCCCCCGACGTCGCGAAGCGGGCCGCTGCTGCGCCGGGTGTATCGACTGTCGTCGAGCAGCGATTCGGGCCGGCCCGGGTGGGCGGCCACACTGTTCAACTGCTCGCGCTGACGCCCAACTTCGGCGCGCTGCTGAAGCTCGACGCGAAAGCTGGGACCGTGTCGTCGCTCGACGCCGACGGTCTGCTGGTGGCGCAGGCAACGGCGACCAGCCGCAGCCTGCACGTCGGCGACATGCAGAAGGTCGAGTTCCCGAACGGCAGCTCGCAAGACTTGCGGGTGCAGGGCATCTACAGCGACAGCGCGAGCAACCTGCTGCAGTTCGGGAACGGCTACCTGATCGCGTTGCCGACCTACGCTGCGCACACCATCGAGCAGCTCGATCTCAGCGTGTTCGTGCTGGCCAAGGCCGGCCAGCGCGATCCGGTCGCCGATTCACTCAAGACCGCGCTGCAGGGCTACCCGCAGGTGAAGATCCAGGGCCAGGCTGCGTTCAAGGACGCCGAGCAGAAGCAGATCAACACGTTTCTCGGCCTGATGTACGGCCTGCTCACGTTGTCGTTGCTCGTAGCGGTTCTCGGCATCGCGAACACGCTCGCGTTGTCGGTCTACGAACGGGTTCGTGAGATCGGCCTGCTGCGAGCTGTCGGAATGGCCCGGCGACAGGTGCGTCGCATGATCAGGTTCGAGTCCGGCATCATCGCCGCGTTCGGCGCGCTGCTGGGCGTCGTCCTCGGTTCGGTATTCGGTTGGGCGATCGTGTCGTCCTCGGGTGACCAGGTGAACAAGCTGGTGTTCCCGGTGTCGCTGCTCGTCTTGTTCGTGGTCGGCGCGGCGGTGATCGGCATCCTCGCGGCGGTGTTCCCGGCCTGGCGGGCCGCGCGAAGGCCGGTGCTGGCAGCGATCGCCACCGAATAGGCGCCTGGGGTCAGACGAACAGCGCAGGCGCGTCAGGCGAACAGGGAGCGCAGCAACGCGAGGTCGACGCCGGCGACCGACGAACGCACGACGCGTCGCTCGCCCGGCTCGATCGCGACGACGCTCGGCACCGCGACTACCACGCAGCCGGCCGCGCTGGCCGACGCGGCACCGCTCGGCGAGTCTTCCAGCGCCACGCAGTCGGCGGGATCGACCCCGAGCTTGTGCGCGGCAAGCAGGTACGGCTCGGGGTGCGGCTTGTTCCTGGTGACTTCGTCGCCGGCGACCACGGTGTCGAAGGTGATCAAAGGTGCGAGGCCCTCGAGCGCGGCGTCGATGATCGTGCGGGACGACGACGACACGAGCGCCCGGGGAACGCCGGCGGCGTCGAGCTCGTCGATCAGCTCCAGCACTCCCGGCTGCAACGCGGGCGCTTCGCTCAGCCGGTGATGCATGCGGCCGACGAGCTGTTCGGCGATCTCGGCGTTGGACAGCCCGCGGGCGATGAGCCCGAAGATCTCGAGCTCGCGTGCGGTTAGTTCCTCGAGGCCCGGCGGTGGTTGCGGCGTTCGGGGGTGGTCGCGCACGAACGATTCGATCAGCCGGCGGGTGACCGATGGTGAGAGGAGCGAGTCGCCGTGAGCGATGACCCGGATTCCCGCGAGCAGTTGTTCGGGCGCGACGTCCTTGAGCAGGAAGCCGCT
>PLCK01000204.1:0-8957 GCA_003134755.1 Actinomycetota bacterium
CTCACCACCTGTGTGGCGGTGGCGGTCGACCGTGCACTCGGCCGCAGGCCGTTCGGCCTCGCCACTGCTGTCGGCTTGATCACGGCCGCAGCGATCGGGATCGACCTGCTGACCGGCGCCCGGCTGCAGATCTTCACTATGAACGGCTACTCGCCACTCGTCGCCGGACGGTTCGCGGGTATCGGCAACGTGGCCTTCGGCGTGTTCGGTGCGGCCGTGCTGCTTGCAGCGGGTGGCCTGTACGAGCGGTTCGGTCTCATCGCCGTCGCCGCGGTCGGGCTGTTCGCGGTCGCCGTCGATGGCGGCCCGTCCTGGGGAAGCGACGTCGGTGGCGTGCTCGCACTGGTGCCCGCGTTTGCGCTGCTCGCCTGGACCATTTCCGGCACGAGGCTGTCGGCCGCGAAGCTGTCGATGAGCATCGGGGTCGCGGTGATGGCGGTCGGCGTCCTGGGCATTCTCGACTATGCGCGACCGGCCGGGCACCGGACCCACCTCGGGCGGTTCGTCGGCGAGGTCCTCCACGGTGGCGCCTGGACCGTTGTTCGCCGGAAGGCCCTGGCCGACTTCGACCTGCTCACCCACAGCTTCTTGACGCTGCTTGTTCCTGTGCTGGTTGTCGCGGCCGCTCTGCTGATCCGGCGGCCCCCCGGCATCCTGCGGCTGGCGTTCGAGCAGGTCTCTGTCCTGCGGCCCACGCTCGTCGCAGTCATGGCGATGGCGGTCGTCGCCGCGGTCGTGAACGACTCCGGCGCGGCAATCCCGGCGCTGGTCGTCCTGGTGGCGCTGCCGGCGGTGACGTCGGTGGTGATCTCGGTCCGGCCGCTCGACCGACCCGCGCCGGGAGCGTCCGATGGGGAACCGTCGCACAAGCTGTTACCCTGAGAGCCCGTGGGTAGTGCACACGAGACCACGGGAGTCACCAGTTGGCAACGCCGCAGCAGACCCGGCACGTTTTCGTCACCGGAGGCGTCGCCTCCTCACTCGGCAAGGGCCTGACGGCGTCCAGCCTCGGTAACCTGCTCAAGGCCCGCGGGCTACGGGTGACCATGCAGAAGCTCGACCCCTATCTCAATGTCGACCCCGGCACGATGAACCCGTTCCAGCACGGCGAGGTGTTCGTCACCGACGACGGGGCCGAGACAGATCTCGACATCGGGCACTACGAACGCTTCCTCGACACCGATCTGCACGGTTCGGCGAACGTCACCACCGGCCAGATCTACTCGACGGTGATCGCCAAGGAGCGGCGTGGCGAGTATCTCGGCGACACCGTGCAGGTGATCCCGCACATCACCAACGAGATCAAGTCCCGCATCCGGCAGATGAGCGGCCCCGACGTCGACATCGTCATCACCGAAGTCGGCGGGACGGTTGGCGACATCGAGTCGCTGCCCTTCCTCGAAGCGGCCCGCCAGGTTCGTCACGAAGTCGGGCGGGACAACGTGTTCTTCCTGCACGTCTCGCTCGTGCCCTACATCGGACCGAGCGGTGAGCTGAAGACGAAACCGACGCAGCACTCGGTCGCCGCACTTCGCCAGGTCGGTATCCAGCCGGACGCCGTGGTGTGCCGCGCCGACCGTCCGATCCCGCAGAACGTGAAGCGCAAGATCAGCCTGATGTGCGACGTCGACGAAGAAGCTGTGATTGCCGCCGTCGATGCGCCGAGCATCTACGACATTCCGAAGGTGCTGCACGCCGAGGGTCTCGACGCCTATGTCGTGCGCCGCCTCGGGTTGCCGTTCCGCGACGTTGATTGGACCGCTTGGG
This sequence comes from Actinomycetota bacterium, assembly GCA_003134755.1. Lineage (GTDB taxonomy): Bacteria > Actinomycetota > Actinomycetes > Acidothermales > Acidothermaceae > PALSA-607. The sequence continues at coordinate 1,768 of PLCK01000204.1, forward strand.
ACGAGCTTCTTCGTCGGGTTCACAAGCCGGCTCACGACGTCACGATCGCGCTCGTCGGGAAGTACATCGACCTCCCCGATGCCTACTTGTCGGTGACCGAAGCGTTGCGGGCGGGTGGGTTCGCCAACGACGCTCGGGTGAACATCCGGTGGGTCACGTCGGATGACTGCTCGACGCCCGAGGGCGCGGCCAAGGCGTTGATCGGCGTCGACGGCGTGGTTATCCCTGGCGGCTTCGGTGTGCGCGGCATCGAAGGCAAGCTCGGCGCATTGCAGCATGCCCGCGAGAACCTGCTACCCACCTTGGGCTTATGCCTTGGGTTGCAATGCCTGGTGATCGAGGCGGCCCGGAATCTGGCCGGGCTCGAGCGGGCCAACTCGGCCGAGTTCGATGTCGCGACGCCGCACCCGGTCATCGCAACGATGGCCGATCAGCGTGACGTCGTCGCCGGCGAGCGCGACATGGGCGGCACGATGCGCCTCGGGCTCTACCCGGCCGAGTTGCTCGAAGGATCGATAGTTCGCGAGGTCTACGGCGAGGCCTACGTCAAAGAACGCCATCGTCACCGGTACGAGGTCAACAACAGTTATCGCGCGCAGCTCGAGGCAGCCGGGCTTGTCATATCGGGCACGTCGCCCGACGGCAGGCTGGTCGAGTTCGTCGAGCTGCCGCGCGACGTCCACCCGTATTTCGTTGCTACCCAGGCACATCCTGAGCTTCGGTCACGGCCGGCCCGGCCGCATCCGTTGTTCCGCGGCTTGGTCGCCGCGGCGCTGGCTCGCGCGCAAGGGGAGCCAGTCGAAGCGATCGATCCGCGCCCGGTTCCGACCGCGTGACGTCGAAGCCTGACGACGACCTGTCTGACGTCGCCGTCGACCGCGTGGTCGTTAGCTCGACGCTTCGACTACACGGCAGGGTGTGGGACGTAAGGACGGATGTCGTCGACCTCGGCGACGGACAACAGGTCGAACGCGACGTGGTGTTGCATCCAGGAGCGGTCGGCATCATCGCTGTTGACGACGAGCGACGCGTGCTGCTGGTCAGGCAATACCGGCATCCGGTCGGCGCGATGTTGTGGGAGCCGCCGGCCGGACTGCTCGACGTGTCCGGCGAGGCTCCGCTCGATGCCGCCAAGCGCGAGCTGTTCGAGGAAGCCGGCTACCGGGCGCGCGACTGGACCGTGCTCATCGACGCGTTCACCTCGCCCGGCGGGTCGAACGAGTCGGTCCGGCTCTACCTGGCGCGCGATCTGCAACCTGTCGGCGACGGCGAACGTCACGTGGGTGACGGCGAGGAGCGGGACATGCCGACGCGCTGGGTGTTGCTGTCCGATGTCAGGGTCGCCGTGCTGTCGGGCCGCTTGCACAGCCCGCTCGGGGCGATGGGTTTCCTCGCGGCAGCGAGCATCCTGCTGGACGGCGTCGCTGCTCCGCGCCGTGCGGACTCGGCGTGGATGCGTACTGTGACGCCGTCCAACTGACCTTTCCGCGAAACTCGTCGATCACGGGCTGATCGGCGACGGATTTCGGCGTGAGCGACGATGATCGCGACGCATTCATGGACCGGCGACCTTGGGGGCTGCTAGTGCGAGCCTTAGACTCGGCACTGCCGCAGGCGATCCCTGCGCCACCGGTCGAGCGGTCAAACGAACCCGCTCGCGGTCGAGACGGAAGGCCGGCGTCGTGAAGATCGGCGTACCGCGTGAAGTCAAGAACCACGAATACCGCGTGGCGATCACGCCTGCGGGCGTGCACGAGCTCGTGCGGATGGGTCATGAGGTTGTCATCGAGCGCACCGCGGGCGTTGGCTCGTCGATTCCCGACGAGGATTTCGCGGCCGCCGGTGCCGGTATCGTCGCCGCCGCCGACGACGTGTGGGGCTTTGCCGATCTGGTGTTGAAGGTGAAGGAGCCCATCGCCGAGGAGTACCACCGACTGCGCAAGGACCAGGTGCTGTTCACCTACCTGCACCTCGCGGCGTCCCGGCCCTGTACCGACGCGCTCATCGAGTCGGGCACCACGGCCATCGCGTACGAGACCGTCCAGCTGTCCGACCGATCGCTGCCCCTGTTGGCGCCGATGTCCGAGGTGGCCGGCCGGATGGCACCGCAGGTCGGTGCGCGTTGCCTCGAGCGCGAGGCGGGCGGCCGGGGGATTCTCATGGGCGGCGTGTCGGGTGTCTACGCCGCCAAGGTGGTCGTGCTCGGTGCCGGGGTGGCCGGCATGAACGCGGCGGCCATCGCTCTCGGCATGCAGGCTGAGGTGCTCCTGCTCGACAACAACATCGAGAAGTTGCGGCAGGCTGACCGTATCTATCAGGGTCACCTGCAGACGATTGCGTCGAATTCGTATGAGATCGAAAAGGCGTGCATCGACGCGGACCTCGTGATCGGTGCGGTGCTTGTCGTGGGCGCCAAGGCTCCGAAGCTGGTGAGCGACGATCTGGTCGCCCGGATGAAGCCCGGTGCTGCGCTCGTCGACATCGCCATCGACCAGGGCGGCTGCTTCGAATCGTCGCGACCGACGACACACGACGCGCCCACCTACCGGGTGTTCGAAACGTTGTTCTACTGCGTGGCCAACATGCCGGGCGCGGTCCCGCACACGTCGACGTACGCCCTGACCAACGTGACGCTTCCGTACGTGATGGCGATCGCGAATGCGGGTTGGCGGCAGGCTTGCCGCCTCGACAACGCGCTCGCGCTTGGGCTCAATGTGCACGAAGGCTCGGTCGTGAGCGCGCCGGTCGCCGAGGCGCATGGGCTGGGCTACGTTCCGGTCGAAGAGGTCCTAGCCTGAGGCCGTGAGTCCAGGAGGCACCTCAGCGGAACGCGATGCGAGAGCAGCCGCTGCACCGCCTGCCCTCGACCGTCTGGTGCGCACCTATCTCGACCACCTCACAGTCGAACGTGGCCTGTCGAAGAACACACTGAGCAGTTACCGCCGCGACCTGCGCAGGTACCTGGAATTCCTTGACTACGCGGCTAGATCTGACATCCGTGAGATCACGGAGACTGACGTCGCCGCATTCCTGGCTGCATTGCGCCAGGGTGACGAAGACCATCCTCCCCTTGCGGCGGGATCGGCGGCCCGCACGATTGTCGCGGTGCGTGGATTTCACAAGTTTGCCGTCCGCGAGGGCAGCGTTGACGCCGACGCGGCCGGAGCGATCCGGCCGCCCACGCCGGCTCGCCGGCTGCCGAAAGCCATTCCGGTCGAAGATGTCGAACGCCTGCTCGAGGCGGCGGGCTCGGAAGGGACCCCGCTCGCGTGGCGGGACCGCGCGCTGCTGGAGGTGCTCTACGGCACCGGTGCCCGCATCTCGGAGGCGGTGGGCCTGGATGTCGACGACGTCGACCTCGACAGCGGGGTCGTGCGATTGTTCGGCAAAGGCTCGAAGGAGCGCGTCGTTCCGGTCGGGAGTTTCGCCAGAGCTGCGTTGCAGCGTTACTTCGTCGGCGGCCGGCCGGTACTGGTCGAAGGTGGGTCTGCCGCGCGGACGAGTCGGGAGTCGCGTGCCGCGGTGTTTCTTAACGCCCGGGGCGGGCGGTTGTCGAGGCAGAGCGCGTGGACGGTGCTGCAGACCGCCGGTGCCAAGGCAGGGCTCGCGGCTGGGATCTCGCCGCACACGCTGCGGCACTCGTTCGCCACTCACCTGCTCGACGGTGGCGCGGACGTCCGCGTCGTCCAGGAGCTGCTCGGGCACGCATCGGTGACCACCACGCAGATCTACACATTGGTTACCGTCGAGCGTCTCCGTGAGGTCTACGCCGCGGCCCATCCACGCGCCAGAGCGTGATCGAGTGCGCTTGCCGACGGGGTCGTCCGGCCCCTAGAGTTCTCGATTCGTCGGCAGGACGATGTGTCTTTGCATCGGCACATCGTCAGAGAGGTTCAGCGATACATGGCTAAGTCGATATTTTCGGGAGACGGCCTGCCTCTCACGCCCGCTGTCGAGCACCTGGGGGAGCCGCCTGCAGACCTTTCCGGGTCAGATCCGGCAGCCGGTCTAGACGCCGCGGGCCGCCCGATGCCGGTCTTCCCCGACCCGGCGCTGCTCGAGCGGCACGGGCCGGCCTGGGTTCTGGCGATGTGCAACCAGAAGGGCGGCGTCGGGAAGACGACGAGCACGATCAATCTGGGTGCGGCTCTCGCCGAGTGGGGACGCCGAGTGCTGCTCGTCGACTTCGACCCGCAGGGCGCTTTGTCGGTCGGCTTGGGCGTGAACCCACACGATCTTGACCGGACGATCTACAACGTCCTTATCGAGGATGGTGTGACGGCCGACGACGTCCTGCTCAAGACCAACACACCGGGCATGGACCTGCTGCCGAGCAACATCGACCTGTCCGCCGCGGAGCTGCAGCTCGTCAACGAGGTGGCCCGGGAGCATGTGCTCACCCGTGCGCTCGCGCCGATCGTCGCCGACTACGACATCGTCCTCATCGACTGCCAGCCGTCGCTGGGTTTGCTGACCGTGAACGCGCTGACTGCGGCGCAAGGTGTCATCATCCCGTTGGAGTGCGAGTACTTCGCGCTTCGTGGCGTCGCCCTCTTGATGCAGACCGTAGAGAAAGTAAAAACCCGGTTGAACCCTCCACTGGAGGTTGAGGGTATTCTCGCGACTATGTTCGATCCGCGTACGCTGCACAGCCGCGAGGTCCTCGCACGCGTGGTCGAAGCCTTCTCTGACCGGGTTTTCCACACGGTGATCGGCCGCACGGTACGTTTTCCTGAGACGACCGTGGTCGGCGAGCCGATCACGACCTATGCCTCAAATTCCGCCGGCGCCCGCGCCTACCGTGAACTTGCCAAGGAGGTGCTCGCTCGATGAATCGCCGTCCGCGGTTGCCAGGTGCCGACGAGCTCTTCCGCTCTACCGGCGGCGGTCCAGCCGCCGGCCAACCGCTCGGCCTGGCTGAGGCTGTCGACCCGTCTGAGGTGCGAGAGATCGGCCGGGCGCGCCGTCCCGTCGACAACCGGCGCACCGACAACGAGTTCGCCGCGAGCGCCATTAGCGCGGCCCCCGAGCCCGCCGACGAGGCGTGGGAAGACGAACCCGCTGCCGCTCGCCCGGTGCGGATCGGCCGGCGCACCGTCGACGCGCGTCCCACCGGGCGCGAGCGGCACGACGAGAAGATCACCGTCTATCTCTCACCCGAGGAGCTGGTCGAGCTTGAGGGCGCTCGGCTGGCCCTGCGGGGCGAGCACGGTCTGGCCGTAGACCGGGGCCGGATCGTACGAGAGGCCCTGTCCGTGGTGCTCGCCGACCTGGAGGCCCGCGGCGACGCGAGCACCATCGTGCGTCGGCTTCGGGACGCCTGACCGCGGCCCCACCGGAACGGCTGCCCCTGACTGTGGCGCCGGTCGGCTACCGTTCCGGCGTGAGTCTGAGCCCGGCCGTGCCCTCCGATGGCCTCGATGGAATCGACGCCGTCGGCGGTGCTCCCGACGTCCCGCCGCCCGGGTTCAGGGTGCACCTGGTCAACTTCGAGGGTCCGTTCGACCTGTTGCTCGGCCTGATCTCCAAGCACAAGCTCGATGTCACCGAAGTGGCCCTGTCCCAGGTGACCGACGAGTTCATCTCCTACATCCGTGCCCTGGGGGCCGAGTGGGACCTGGACCAGGCCACCGAGTTCCTCGTGGTCGCAGCGACGCTGGTCGACCTCAAGGCGGCCCGGCTGCTCCCCGCGGCCGACGTCGAGGACGAAGAGGACCTGGCGCTTCTGGAGGCGCGGGACCTGCTGTTCGCGCGCCTGCTGCAGTACCGCGCCTACAAGGAGGCAGCCAGCTGGATCGCCCGGCGTCTTGCCCAGGAGTCCCGGCGCTTCCCGCGGGCCGTCGGTCTGGAGGAGCGGTACTCCGGACTGCTCCCGGAGGTGCTGTTCACGCTGGGGCCCGCGGAGCTGGCAGTGCTGGCCGCCCGGGCGCTGACGCCCCGCCCGGCCCCGATCCTGGCCGTCGAGCACCTGCATGCCCCCCGGGTGAGCGTGGTCGAACAGGCCGATCTCCTGATCGAGCGGCTTCGGCGGATCCGCGCCAGCACCTTCAGGGCGCTCGTTGCCGACTGCCCGGACACCATGCACGTGGTGGCCAGGTTCCTCGCGCTTTTGGAGCTCTACCGTGAGTCCGCTGTCTCGTTCGAACAGGTGGACCCGCTCGGCGAGCTGCACGTCCGCTGGACCGGGTCGGACCAGGGCGCCCTGGCCGTGGACGACGAGTTCGACGAGCCGGTCACGCTCGCGGACGGGGCCGCGGTCGAGGGCACGGGCGACGCTGAGCTCGCTAGGCGTGCCAGCGAGGCAGAGCAGCCGGCGCGGACGATCGACCTGACCGACCAGGTCGACGCTGCAGCGGGGACGGAGGAGGACACGTGACCGAGGTGACGGGGGCAGCGCACCCAGCCCCGCCTGACGCAACAGACGGGCCGGCCGAGCCATCGCTGAGCGCCGCGCTGGAGGCCATCCTACTCGTCGTCGACGAGCCGGTGTCAGAGATCGTGCTGGCGCAGGTCCTCGAACAGCCCCAGGACCAGGTGCACGCATCTCTGCAGACGCTGTCGGGGGAGTACACCGCGTCCGGTCGGGGATTCGACCTTCGCGAAGTGGCCGGGGGATGGCGGTTCTACACGCGGGCCGAGTGCGCGCCCCTGGTCGAGCGGTTCGTCCGGGACGGGCAGCAGGCACGGCTGACGCAGGCAGCGCTGGAGACGCTCTCCGTGGTCGCCTACCGCCAGCTGGTCAGCCGGGCACGGGTCTCGGCGGTCCGTGGTGTGAACGTCGACGGCGTGATGCGCACCCTGTTGACCAGGGGGCTTGTCGAGGAGTCGGGCACCGACACCGAGAGCGGTTCGATCCTGTACCGCACGACGAGCTACTTCATGGAGAGGCTCGGGTTGACCTCGCTGGACGAACTGCCACCGCTCGCGCCCTATCTTCCCGACATCGAGGCTATCGATGTCGATTCAGACTCATCCTCAGGTTGAGATATGACTGAATCTGTAGAAGGTGTTCGCCTGCAGAAAGTGCTGGCTGCTGCGGGTATCGGGAGCAGGCGAGCGTGCGAGGAACTGATCGCGGCCGGCAGGGTGGAGGTCGACGGCCGGCGGATCCGGGAGATGGGTGTCCGGGTTGATCCGGACACGGCGGTGATCCACGTCGACGGCATGCGGATCGCGCTGCCCGGCCGGTC
>PLCK01000204.1:8969-11646 GCA_003134755.1 Actinomycetota bacterium
GGCGAGCTCGCCCACCGGCTCACGCATCCGTCCTACGAGGTCCCCAAGACCTACCTGGCGGAGATCATCGGACCGGTCCCCAGGGACCTGGGCCGCCGGTTGCGCGACGGGCTTGAGCTGGATGACGGGCCGGCGTCGGTGGACGAGTTCAGGGTTCTGTCCAGCGCTGGGTCGCGGGTCATGGTCGAGATCGTGCTGCACGAGGGACGTAACCGGATCGTCAGGCGGCTGCTCGGCGCCGCCGGCTTCGACGTCCAGCGGCTCGTGCGCGTCCGGGTCGGGTCGGTCAGTCTGGGTGACCTGCGACCGGGCCGTTGGCGGCAGCTGTCCAGGGTGGAGATCGGCGAGCTGTACAGCGCCGTAGCCCTCTGACTAGATAGCGTTGTGTCGACTTCTTACCTTATTGATATCTGTGGGTCTGGCCATCTGGTCGACAAAGCGATCTCCTTGACCGACACGCTCGCATCTCGTGTCTGTTTGTCGACTTGCCCGCGTTGTTTCGCGCTCAGCCAATCGGTTCTCAACCTGGACCGGCCGTAGCCTCGAGCTGGTCACTCGAGTGCCGAGGTTCTCAACTTGTCGACAAGACTGGATGGCGGCTGATATTCATGACGCTGCTGCGGCATGGCGATCAAGGTCCACGGCTGCTCGCTCAGTAGGGTGATGGGCTTGACGGGAGGGAGGGCTGCCCTATGGCCGTGAGGGCGATCCGCGGGGCGACCTGCCTCGAGATCGACGACGCCGAGCACATGCGATCACGCGTGGCGGAGCTCGTCGCAGCCATGCTCGAGCGCAACGGCATCGGTGTGGACGACCTGATCAGCATCGTGTTCACAGCCACCCCGGACGTCCACAGCGACTTCCCCGCGGCGGCCGCGCGCGGGATCGGCCTGGATGACGTGCCACTGCTGTGCGCGCAGGAGATGGACGTCCCAGGGTCGCTTCCTCTGGTGGTTCGAGTGATGGCCCACGCAGAGATGAACGCGGGCAAGGCCGACGTCGTGCATGTGTACCTGCAGGGAGCCGAGGTGCTGCGGCGGGATCTGGCACAGTGACCGGTCAGCCGGAGCGATCTGCGGTCGGCTCTGCGACGGCCTTGGTGGTGGGAACCGGTCTCATCGGGACGTCGGTGGGACTGGCACTGACAGCCGCCGGCTGGACCGTCTGGCTGCAGGACCGGGACACCGAGAATCTTCGACTGGCTGGTGTCCTGGGCGCCGGCCATCCAGGCCTGCCACCCAGCGATCCGACGGTGGTGCTCGTGGCTGTTCCACCGGCAGGAACGGCGCGGGTCACTCTGGACTTGCAACGTACATATCTCACCTCGATATTCAGTGACGTGGCCTCAGTTAAGTCTCAGGTTAAGCTAGATGTTGAGCGTCTTGGGGTCGACATGACCAGATTTGTCGGTGGCCATCCGTTGGCCGGCCGTGAACGATCGGGTCCTGGGGCCGCCAGGGCGGACCTGTTCGAAGGTCGTCCCTGGGTTCTTACCCAGCAGACCCAGACATCGGCCGCCGCCCTCGCGGTCATGCGGGAGGTCGTCCGCGTGTGTGGGGCACAGCCGTTCCTCGTGTCGGCTGAGCTCCACGACCGAGCTGTGGCGCTCGTTTCGCACGTTCCCCAGGTGCTGGCCTCGCTCACGGCGGCCCGGCTTGCTGACGCTGACCCCGAACTGCTGGAGCTCGCCGGCCAGGGCCTGCGCGACATGACCAGGATCGCCGACTCGGATCCTGGGCTGTGGACGGACATCATCGGTGCCAACGCCGGTCCGGTGCTGGCGATCCTGGACTCGTTCGCGGGCGACCTCGACCTTGCGCGGGCGGAGCTGCGCGAGGTGACTGTGGCCAGGAGGATCGGCATGTCGAAGGATATTGATACCCATCAGTCGTTGAGTCGGCCTGTCGACATATCTCCTGTCGACATATCCACTGATCTACCGTTCATGCGTGCGCTGATCGAGCGTGGCAACGCCGGTCACCGACGGCTTCCGGGTAAGCACGGAGCCGCTCGGCTGGAGTTCAGCGTCGTTCCCGTTGTCGTTCCGGACCGCCCTGGCGAACTGGCCAGGCTGCTCGTCGCGTCGGGGGACGCGGGGGTGAATGTCGAGGATGTGTCCATCGAGCACTCGCCGGGTCAGGCGGTGGGCCTGGTCGAGCTGTCCGTCCGACCTGAGGTGGCCGGCGCCCTCGCGCAGGCCCTGCGGACCGGCGGCTGGTCCGTTCACGCCTGAGAGCCGTCGCTGCGGCCGGTACCCTGGGGCGCAGTCCCCGCATCATCGACCCGACATGAGCTCTCGCTCCAGCGCCTGGTGGCGCGACCCCATCGACGACCGACCGGAGGCTGCCCCGTGACCTCCAACCGCGCTGGCGGCTCACGGGCCGTTGTGGTCGCGGTGGACGGCCCGTCCGGATCTGGGAAGTCGTCGGTGTCCAGGGCGGTCGCAGCGCGGCTCGGGCTGCGCTACCTGGACACCGGCTCGATGTACCGGGCCATGACCTGGTGGGTACTACAGCAGCGCATCGACGTGCACGACACCGCTGCCGTGGCCGCGGCGGCAGCGCGTCCCGCCATCGCGGCTGGGACAGACCCCCAGGCGCCTTCCATCGAAGTTGACGGCCTGGACGTCAGCGGGCCGATCCGGTCAGACGAGGTCACCGCCGCGGTATCGGCGATC
>PLCK01000025.1 GCA_003134755.1 Actinomycetota bacterium
TCGCGGATCCGGTCAGCCTGTCCGTCGCCGTAGGTCACCGGCACGATGTCGTGGCGGCGCAGCCAGTCGTGGTTGTGCTCGCCGGCCAGCCCGATCACAGTCGCTCCGGTGCGGCGCGCGAGCTGGACGGCGACCGAGCCTACCCCGCCCGCCGCGGCCGAGACCACGACCGTCTCGCCGGCCTGCGGAGCGACCGCCTGAACCGACGCGTAGGCGGCGAGCGCCACGACGAACAACGACCCCGCCACCTCCCACGGAACCGACGCCGGCTTCGCCGTCAGCTGATCGGCCGGAACGACGACAAGCTCGGCGTGGCTGGCCCGCTGCTCAGTCCAGCCAAGCACCTCGTCCCCGGTGGCGAACGCGCTCACACCCGCGCCGACCGCCTGCACCACGCCGGCGAGATCGGTGCCCTCGCCCGATGGAAACGTCGCCGGCCAGCGCTCATGAAGACGCCCCTCGCGGATCGCGATCTCACCGGGGTTGATTCCCGCCGCCTTGACCGCCACCAGCACCTGTCCCGGACCAGCGACGGGATCCTCGACCTCACGTACCTCCAGCACATCGACCCCGCCGTACTCGTCGAATCGCACTGCCCTCATGTCATCTCCTCGGTCATCGTCCGCTCACGACCATATCTTCCCCGCGGCGAAGTCCGGGACCAGCGCCACCGGTGGTGCGCTCATGCTGCGACGGGGTGTCGGTGCTCAGCGGCGGTGAGGCGTCGCCTCGTGGGTTCATCCACGGTCGAGGAGCGGCAGTCCGCTTCGCGCTGGTCGAGCCATGCCGTGTATGGGTCGGCGGGTACGGTGCGCGCAGTGAGCATCTGCGCATCATGGCGGCTTGGTCCGCATTGTGCGGATAGTTCGACGTTTCGCGAGTATGGGATGTAGTGGGGTGATGAAACGTTTCGCAGTGAGTGTCTGGGCGCTCGAAGCAGTCGCATGTGACAGTCTCCTGACTCAGTCGTCTCTCATTGGTGAGTGTGCGGTGGTCGATTCATCTTTTGCAAGCGGGCTTTGAGGCGCTTGCGCTGTTATGAAGAGATCACCCATCGACGGCAGTCGAAGAAAGGCAAGGATGCACCGTGCCCAGACAATGTCCAGGGGGTTTGGACGAACGGTGTAGCCATATCCCCGAATGGCATACACACATGTATGTCAAGGTGACATCGACCTGCCCTAAGCGGGCAGGTTGGGGTCGTGCCGTTGGGCCCACGCGGCGCCGAGGCACATGCGCTCCGCCGGTCGCCGGCGGGCCGGCACATTCTTTCGATACTTCACAAGCGTCCGGATGAGGGATGCTCGTGAGTGGAGGTACTGGTGAAGACTCCGCCGTGTACGTCTTTGAGCCTCGCGTTGGCAGAGCGGCCGCGTCGGCGTCACAGGTTGCCGAGGAATCCGAGCAGCGCCGCGTTCACGGTCTCCGGCTCCTGCTGCTGCACCCAGTGGCCGGCGCCCGGCACGACGATGTTCGAGCGCAGGTCGGTGACCCAGCCTGTCATGCCCTTCGGCGAGGCGAACTGGCGCACCACGTCCAGCTCCCCTGTCAGGAACATCGCCGGCTGTTCGACCCGCCGCTCGCCCACCGACTCGGTCAGTTCCCAGTTGCGGTCGATGTTGCGATACCAGTTGAGACCCCCTGTGAAGCCGGTCCGCTCGAACGCCTCGACGTACACCGCGAACTCCTCCTCGGACATCCAGGACGGGAGCCCCGGTGTCGCGCTCTTCTCCTCGGCCCTTTCGGATGTCCGTAGTGTCGATTGGGTGAGCAGGCGCAGGAGCGTGCGCCGCACGTCGCGGGCCAGCGCCGCGTCGGCGACGCCGGGCTGCTGGAACCGCACGATGTAGAAGTCCTCGCCCTGGTGCCTGCGCATGATCGGGATCGGCAGCGCGGGAGCCCTCGGCACGAACGGGACACTCAGGCCGGCGACCGCGGTGACCCGTTCGGGGTGGAGGATCGCGAGCTGCCACACCACGATCGCGCCCCAGTCGTGGCCGACGAAGATCGCCGATCGCTCGTCGACTGCGTCCAACAGGCCGCACATGTCCCCGCACAGGGTGACGATGTCGTAGTCCTCGACGGCTGCCGGCGCGGAGCTGCGGCCGTACCCGCGCATGTCGGGTGCGAGCACGCGACAGCCGGCCGCGACCAGCGCCGGGATCTGCCTGCGCCACGAGAACGCGAGCTCGGGGAAGCCGTGGCACAGCACCACGAGCGGCCCGTCGCCCTCGTCGAGGACGTTCAGCTCAATTCCGTTGACCGCGACAAGGCGCTCGCTCACGGCGCAGACAATACGCGCTCGCAAACGCCTCGCCGTGAGGAATCAGGCGTCCGCGAGCGCCTGAGCGACAGCTTCGGGAGCAGGCTGCCCGGCGTCTGGTTGGGCTGACTCACCGGTCGCCGCGTCCAGCGTGTCGCCGGGGCGGTCTGGGTCATATGCCGGCGCGTTCTTCCGCGCGTCCTTCTTGGCCTTCTTGTCCAGCCGACGCTCGCGAAGCCTGCTTTCACGTGTGAGCTTTGCCATCGTGGTCTTCTTCTTGCCGCTTGAGGCCATGTCTGTCCGTCCCTTGTCGTGGAGTTCCGAGCGCGTCCTTGCCGGGGTCATCGGGTGTGATGAATCCGAAGCCCTGGCCGTCGTTGAACCACTTGACGGTCCCTGTGGCCATCTCTGTTCCCTCCGGGTATGTTCACTGCGAGACGCGGAGGGTGCTGCGAGGCAACGACTGCGGAAACGCGAGGCACCGCTGGTCGAACGGACGCTCGACCGACGGCGTTCACGTGCGACCCATGTCCATGCGTCGCTGGGACCACCGCGGATGCGCCGGACTACTAGATCGGCTGGATGTTGACGGCCTTGGGACCCTTGTCCCCGGCCTCGGCCTCGTAGGAGACCTTCGCGCC
>PLCK01000104.1 GCA_003134755.1 Actinomycetota bacterium
GAGCCCGACGTGTAGATCACATAGGCAAGATCGTCAGGGCTCACGACCACGCCCGGGTCGGTGGTGGGTCGGCCGGCAAGGGTCGCCGGGTCGTCGAGGACGAGCCGGGTCAAAGCGGCCTCTGGCATCACCACGCCCGACGTCGTGATGAGCACCCGCACCCCGCCGTCCGCAAGCATGAATTCCAGGCGATCGGCCGGATACGTCGGCTCAAGCGGCAGGTAGGCGGCGCCTGCGCGCTGCACGCCGAGTATCGCCACGAGCAGGTCGGCGTCGCGCGGCATAGCGACGCCTACCAGATCGCCGCGCTGTACGCCCGCCTCGAGCAAGGCATGCGTCAGTTGGTTCACCCTCGCGTCGAGTTCGGCGTAACTGTAGGACGCGCGCGCGCCGGAGACCGCGGCCGCCGCCGGCGTCTCGGCTGCGCGGCGAGCAACCAGTTGCGGCAACGTCACTTCGTCGACCGCGACGGTCGGACCCGCGCTGGCGGCCAACACGGCTTCCGCCTCGTCCTCGGTGAGCAACGGCAGGCGTGAGAGGGGCACGTCGGGGTCAATAACCGCGGCGTCGAGCAGTCGGCTGAACCGCGTGAGCAGATCGCGGACGCCGGCTTCATCGAACAGATCGGTGGCGTACTCGGTGCCGAGCAGCACGCCGCCTGCCGACTCGGTGCAAGAGACCGTCAGATCGAAGCGCGCGGTGCCCCGATCTAGGGAAACAGCCTGCAAAGTCGCCTCGCCAACGGCACGCGCTGCCGGCCTGGGCGGTTGCATGAGCAACATCACCTGGAAGAGTGGATTGCGCGAGAGATCGCGCGGCAGGTTGAGGGAGTCGACGAGCCGNNAATCGAAGGGCAGGTCGGCGTGGGACGTCGCACCGTTGACCGTGGCGTGGGCGCGCTGGATCAGCGTACGCAGCGATGGATCATCTGACACGTCAACGCGCAACGCGATCGTGTTCGCCAGATAGCCGACCAAGTCTTGCAGTTCGATGCGGTCGCGTCCGGAGATCGAGGTGCCGACGACGACGTCGTCCTGGCCGCTGTATCGGGCGAGCAGACCGGAGAACCCTGCGAGCAGTACCTGGAACAAGGTGGCGCCCTCGGCCCGAGCCAACTCGGACAGCCGTTCTGCGAGGCTGGGCTCGAGACGCGCCGTCAACCGCGAGCCGCGGTACGACTGCTGGGCGGCCCGCTGCCGGTCTGTCGGCAGCGACACGACGTCGGGTGCCCCGGCGAGTTCGGCACGCCAGTACTCGAGTTGCTGTTCCAGAACCTCGCCATCGAGGACCTCGCGCTGCCACCGCGCATAGTCGCCGAACTGAAAACTGGGCTCGGCTAGTTCGGCGCATCCACCCGCCTCGTAGTGCGTGACGAGTTCGTCGATGAGGACATCGCTCGCCCAGCCGTCGATGACGGCGTGATGCATCAGCAGCGCGAGTAGGGCCTGCTGATCCGCGGTCCGGACCACGATGGCGCGCAGCAGCGGGCCGGTGGCCAGGTCGAACGGCACCGCGGCAGCCGCGTTCACGAGCTCCTGTGCGAGCTGCTCGTTGTCTGTATCGCCGCGGAGATCGACGACCTCGAGCGGCACCGTCGTGGCAGATTGCACACGTTGTATGGGCTCACCGTCGACCTCGACCAACACGGTGCGCAACACCTCGTGCCGCGCGACGACGGAATCGAGCGCGCGCTGAAGGGTGTCGAGGTCGATCGGGCCGTCGAGCCGATAGCCGGACGCCACGGTGTAGAGCGGGCTACCCGGCTCGAGCCGGTCGAGAAACCACATTCGCTGCTGCGTGAAGGACAGCGGATGTTCCGATGCGCCCGTACGGACGGGCCCGCCCGGCCGTCGATTGCCTCCAGCGACCTGGTCCATGATCACCGCCACCACGCCCTCAACGGTTGGGGAGTCCACGAAGGAACGGATCGACAACGCGGCGGCGGGATATTCGGCCTGCAACTGGCTCACCAGACGCACCGCCCGCAACGAGTCGCCGCCCAGCGAGAAGAAGTCGTCGCTGAGGCCGACCCGGGCCCCCCCGAGCACCGCCGCCCAATGTTCGGCAACTCGCTTTTCGAGGGGGGTGCGCGGGGCTACGAACGTGTCGTCCGCTACCGCCCCGGCCTCAGTCGGAACAGGCAAACGCTTGCGGTCCGTCTTGCCGTTGGGGGTGCGCGGCAACTGGTCGAGGACGACGATCGCCGACGGCACCATATAGCCCGGGAGCCGCTCACCAACGTGCTTTCGCAAGTCTTGGTCAGTCGCCGGGTCCGGGCCAGCCCAATCGAGCACGACGTAGGCGACCAGCCTGCGATCGTCGGGGTTGTCTTCGCGCACCACGGCGACCACGTCGCGGACGGCGGGATGTGCGGCCAGAGCACGCTCGACCTCGCCCAGTTCGATGCGAAACCCGCGCACCTTGACTTGGTAATCGAGGCGACCGAGGAACTCCAGCTCACCGCCACGGTGCGCACGCACGAGGTCTCCGGTGCGGTACGCCCGCGCGCCCTCGACCAGCGGATGCGCGATGAAGCGGTCGGCCGTGAGGTCAGGGCGCTCGTGATAACCCTGGGCGAGCCCGAGACCTCCAATGAGAAGCTCGCCCGCGACGCCGACCGGTACCGGCTGCTGCCGGCTGTCGACGACCAGGAAGTCGGTGTTCGCGACTGGGACGCCGAGCCGGATCGGCTCGTCGGGCAGCACGCGCGCGGTGCTGGACCAGATCGTGGTCTCAGTCGGGCCGTACATGTTCCATAGCTCCGCGCCCAACGGCAACAACGCGCCAGCCAGGCTCGGCGGCAAAGCTTCGCCACCACACAGCATCCGCAGCCGCGCCCTGCCTGCCCAGCCGGAATCGACCAGCATCCGCCAGGTCGAGGGCGTGGCCTGCAAGATCGTGGCGTTCGAACGGTCGAGCAGTTCGGCGAGCAGTTGGGGGTCGCTTGCCGTGTCGCGGCTGGCCACCACGACGGTGCCGCCCGTGATCAAGGGCAGGAACAGTTCGAGACCCGCGATGTCTAACGAAAGAGTGGTTACTGCAACAAGCACGTCACCGTCGGCGCAACCCGGCTGCCGAGCCATCGACTGCAGGAAGTTACTCAAGGCGCGGTGCTCGATGACCACTCCCTTGGGCACTCCTGTCGAGCCTGACGTGTAGATGACGTACGCCGCATCATGGAACGCCGGATCCGGGAAAGGCAGATCGTTGAGCGCCGCTGCGGATTCGGCACGCATCACGTCGAAGGTGTCGAGTGCGACATCGCTCAAGAGCAGCAACGTCCGGCCCCCACCTTCGACCACGTCGCGCGACCCAGCCTCGGTAATGGCCACCCGGGCGCCGCTGTCAGCGAGCATGAACGCCAATCGGTCAGGCGGAAACGTCGGGTCGAGCGGGACGTACGCGCCGCCCGCCTTCGCCACACCGAGTAGCGCCGCAACCATGCGTGCTGATCGCTCGACGCACACCGCGATAAAGTCGCCGCGAGTCACGCCGAGTTCGCGGAGTCGAACGGCGACGGCGTCGGACATGGCTTCGAGGTCGGCATACGTCAGCCGAATGTGGCCATCCACGACAGCAGTCGTATCCGGCGCGGTGACTGCCCGACGGCGAACCAGCGCGGGAAGCGAGAGTTGTTCGATGGGAGTATCTGCGGCGCGCAGTTCGACGAGCATCGAGTTGAGGTCGGCCGCCTCTAGCAGGGGCAGCGCACCCACTGCCAGGTCAGGGTCGGCCACGACAGCACGTAGCAGGACTCCCAAGTGGCGGTGCCACTCCTGCACCGTGTTGCGATCGAACAGGTCGGAACGGAACTCCCAGAGCACGCTCAAGCCAGCGTCATGCTCCCGGGTCACGAGCGTCAGGTCGAATTTCGCCACACCTGGATTGATGTCGAGAACGCTCGCCGTGATACCCGGGAAGCCACCAACTTCGGTCGAACCGCTCACGTGGTTGTAGCAAATCTGAAAGAGGGGGTTGCGCCCCGCCTCACGAGCAGGTGCGCGGCGTTCGACGACCAAATCGAACGGCGCCTCCTGGTGCGCCAGGCCTCCCGCGTTGACGGTGTGGACTCTGGTGAGCAGCTCACGGAACGACGGATCGCCAGCCAGGTCGACGCGCAGCGCCAAGGTGTTCGCGAAGCAACCGACGACCCCCGCGAGTTCAGGCCGATGCCGCCCGCTGACCGGGACGCCGATGACCAAGTCGTCTTGCCCGGACAGGCGGTACAAAAGGGCCGCAAATGCGGCGAACACAACGGTGAAAATCGTCGTCGACGCCGAGCGCGCCAACGTCGTGATGCCCGCGGCGAGCTCACGATCGAGTTCGGCGACGATGCGCTCGCCGGCGACGTCGCGCAGCGCCGGACGGGGACGACCTGTCGGCAGAGCGACGTCATCGGGCGCGCCTTGCAGCTGGTCGGACCAATAGCGCAGCTGCTCCTCGAGCGCGCCGGCGTGTTCGCGGGCGAACTGCCAGCTCGCGTAGTCGGCGTACTGCAGGGAAGTCGCCGAGAGTCCTGGTGCCGTGGGATCGATCGCGGCGGCGTATGCCGTGGCGAGATCACCGAGCAGGACCGCGCGGCTGCCTTCGTCGGAGGCGACGTGGTGGCTGGTGATGACGAGCACATGATCGCGCGGGTCGGCGTCCAGCCTCAGCAGCAGGGCGCGAAGCAGGATGTCGTTACCCAGGTCGAAAGGCCGCTTGGCCTCAGCCGCGGCGAGCTCGGCAGCGAGCACCTCGACGTTGTCATCGGCTGACGCCTTGACGTCGACGAGCCGCAACTCGACGGGTCGAGGCGGGTCGATGATCGCCGCGGGAGCGCCGTCAACGACCACGATGCGAGTGCGCAGTGCCTCGTGTCGCACGACCAGCTCGGAGAGCGCCGACTCGAGTGCGGCGGTATCGAGGTCGCCCTTGAGCCGCAACACACGGGGGACGTTGTACGCCGCGCCAGCCACGACGTCGAACTCGTTCAGCAACCAGAGCCGACGCTGCACGGCCGTCAAGAGGATCGGATCACCCGCGGCCCGAGGCCGAACCTGCGCATCGTCGGCCGGGCTCCGGCTACCCGAACCAGACTTCCGGGCGGTTATGCGATCCAGCAACGCGCGCTTGTCTGCAGACAGGCCCGCGAGCCGATCCGCCGTGCTGTCCAACGCGCTCCCCACAACTGCCGACGCGCGGCGATCCCACCCCAGCCGGGCGCAGTTGCGGCCGGCACCACGCCGTCCGACCGTCGAACAAGCGTGCCCAGACTCAATCATCCCTCACCGCCGCAGAAGGTGCACGGAAATCCTCGAAATGAGGGCTCCGATCGGCAACGGGCGCGATTCTCCGCGCTGCACCATGGCGCAACGCCCCCGAGCGTGCGAGCGCTGGCCCTACGCTGGCACGCACACCGCATCGGAGGAGAAAGGCCCCTATGGACGTGAACGGTGCCGACCGGGCGGATGTGATCGCACGCGGCGACCGCAATCTGTGCAGCTACTTGCGACACCTGGCGCGCAATGCGCCCGACGGGTCGTACGCGGACGTCGATGGGGTGCTGATGTTTGCTGGTGGACATCCGTACCCGGGCACGTACACGAACGGCGTAATCCGTGCGTCCAACGACGATCAGCCGGAGGTGCCCCCTCGTGACGTCCTGGCGGCGGCGTCTGAGTTCTTCCGCCCCTTACGCCGCGGCTTCGCGGTCTGGATACGCGGACACGCCGACGACGATCTAGAAAAGGCCTGCCAAGCCGAAGGCATGTTCCAGCGGCCGCCCATCGAAGGCAACCCAGCGATCGCCTCGCCGGGCCGAGTCCTTGGTGTGCCTGACCTCGTCGGCGTCGAGATCCGAACGGTCGACAGCGCGGAGACCAGGGCAGCGTATTTGCGAGTGGTGCTCACGGGCTACGGCGTGGAGGGGCTGCCACCTGAGCTCGCCGAACGGGTGATCTTCAGCACGGCAAGTATCGACGATCCGCGGGTGGTCGCATACCTCGCGTACGTCGACGGCGACCCGGCCGCGGGCTGCATGGCGTTCGTCGAGGACGGCACTGCGGGGATGCAATGGGCGGCCACCCTGCCGGCGGCGCGCGGGCACGGTCTTGGCAAGGCGGTCTTCCGCGCGACCAACGACGCGGCCGTCGCCCTCGGTGCGACGCTCTTGACGGGTCAGGCCAGCCAGATGGGCCTGCCTTTGTGGCGATCTCTTGGGTTCGACGTCGTCACGTACTACCGTCGCTACTTGGCAAAGCCGCCGCGATAGTCGCGTCTATGCTCTGCGCCGGATTCGGGGGCCCTCGTTCGGCCTACTCATCGCCAGCGTCGCGAGCGCGACGTCAGGGCGCCGTAGCGCGTCCTCGAGCAGTGACCCAAGAGCGTCGACAAGAGCCCGTGCGGTCCGCTCCTTGAAGAGCGCAAGGTTGTACTCGAGGTAGCCGCCGATGCCGTCAGCACCAACCTGCAGTTCGAGCGCAAGATCGAAGCGGGCGAAGCCGATGTCCGGCGCAACCGGGGAACACTCGACGTCCGGTAGTGCGAGCAGCGCCGGCGCGCCGTCGGTAACTCGAAAGTTCACACAGAACAACGGATTGTGCGAAAGGTCGCGAGGCGGCGCGACGGCCTCGACGATACGATCGAACGGCAGATCCTGGTGCGCATAGGCGGCCAGTGCCGAGTCGCGCGATGACCTCACGAATTCACGCATCGTCATCGTCGACTGCGGTCGAATCCGGATCGCAATGGTGTTCGAGAAGAAACCGATGAGACGCTCGAGTTCGATCCGACTGCGATTGGCAATTGGCGTGCCGACACAGATGTCGCTGACGCCGGCCCATCTGTGCAACAGCAACCCGAACATCGAGATCAGAACCATGTACGGGGTCGCCGACTCGGCCTTGCACAGCGCACCGAGCGGTTGGAGTACATCGGCACCGATGGCGACGCCGACGCGCGCCCCGTCGTGGGTAAGAACCGCAGGCCGTGGAAGGTCAGTGGGCAGCGGGAGGAGCGCCGGAGCGCCCGCTAGATAGTCGCGCCAAAACGCCTGATGCTGCTCGAGTTTCTCGCCGTCGAGACGCTTGCGCTGCCATGCTGCGAAGTCGCCGTACTGGATCGGCAACTCCTTGAGAGCAGGCGGGCGCCCTGCGCCAAGAGCCGCGTAGACCTCCGAGACCTCGGCGCACAAGATCTCGTCGGACCAGCCGTCGAACGCAATGTGATGTTCCATCAACAGCAGGACGGCGTCGTCATCGGCGAGCTGCACGAACAGTAATCGCATCATCAAATCTCGCTGCAGGTCGTAGGACCTGCGCGGTTCTTCGCGCATCAACCGCATGAGTGCAGCTGCACGCTCGTCGGCAGCCATACCGCGAAGGTCAACAACCGGCAATGGCAACTGNNCTGCCAGTCGGCGAGCACCTGCTGGTAGGGCCGCCCGTCGGCGTCCGGGAGCACCGTGCGAATGGCTTCATGCCTGAGCACGACTGCCTCAAACGCACTGCGCAACCGGTCGACATCGACAGGCCCACGCAACCGCATTCCGACGACCGCGTTGTAGGTCGGATCGCCGGGCGCCATCTTGTCGAGGAACCACAACCGCTGCTGAGGAAACGACAGCGGCGCCGGTTCGTCGGGAGGACGCCGAGGAATCGAAAGGTCGTCGGGATTGACCTCACGGCGCGCGAGCAGAGCGCGTTCGAGCAGCGCCCGCTTCTCAGGCGGCAACCTGGAGAGGCGATTCGCAACGTCGCCGTCGCCCGGGGGGGATGCCCCGGTCATGTCCCTTCGGCCGACCCGGCACCGCCGGCGAGCAACCGCTCGGCCTCCTCATCGGTCATGTTCTCGAGGTCGCCCAGCAACGACTCCAGGTTCTCCTGGCCACCTGCCAGTTCCGAACGCACCATCGCGGCCAGGGCAGCAACTGTCGGCGCGACGAACAGCGAGTGCAACGGCAACTGGACGCCGAAGTCGCGAAGGATCCGGGCAATCACCTGCGCGGCCAGCAGGGAGTGACCACCGAGGCCAAAGAAGTCATCATCGACACCCACCTGCGGGACACCGAGCAGCTCCGCCCAGACGCCTGCGATCGTCGCCTCGACGTCGTCGCGTGGCGCGACGTAGGAGGACTCGTCCGACAACCGCACACTGGCCGGGTCGGGCAACGCCTTGCGATCCAGCTTCCCGTTTGCGGTGAGCGGCATCGAGGGTATCGGCACGATCACGGACGGCACCATGTGAGCGGGAAGCCGTGCACTTACGTGCGACCGCAGAGCATCGACGTCGGCCACGGCCGAGACCTCGCCGACGACGTACGCGATCAGGCGCAAGTCTCCGCTCGGGTCCGGCTGCGGCACCACAGCCGCCTGGCGAACCATTGCATGGGCTTCGAGTATCGCCTCGACCTCGCCGGGCTCGACGCGGTATCCGCGAATCTTCACCTGGCCGTCCACGCGGCCGAGGAACTCGACGGCTCCGTCACGAAGTCGGCGCACGAGGTCACCAGTACGGTACATGCGGCCGCCGAGCGGGTCGGCAACGAAACGCTCGGCGGTGAGGTCGTCGCGGCCGACGTAACCACGGGCGACACCAACGCCGCCGATGCAGAGTTCTCCGGTCACACCACTGGGCACCGGTTCGCCGTGGGCGTCGAGAACATAACAGCGGTAACCGGGCAGTGGCTGGCCGATCGGCACGGTCGCACTGTCGTCACGGCGCTCACCCTTGGCGATCGGATACGCCAGCGCACCTACCGTGGTCTCGGTCGGGCCGTAGTGATTGGCGACAGCGCACTGACCCAGCGTTTCGACCTCGCGTACCAGCTCCCATGGCAGTGCCTCCCCACCGACGATCAGCAGCTTGCGGGGGAGAACGCCAGCGCCACCGACGAGCAACGCGCGGAGGTGGGACGGCGTGATCTTGAGGACGTCGACGGGGTGCTCAGCCGTCCATTGTGCATAGGCGGTGGCGTCGACGGCCACATCGGCCGGAATGACGTGCAGCGCACCGCCACCAGCCAGGGCGAGAACGATCGAGGTGTTGCCGAGATCTGTGCTGATCGAGGTGACGATAGCAGCGTCGAGGCCGTCCGGGTCATCGCCGAGCAGACGCTCGCGAACCGCCGCGGTGTAGGCCACCAGGTTTGCATGCGTGACACCTACGCCCTTGGGCTCGCCGGTCGAGCCCGAGGTATAGATGACGTAGGCCAGGTCGCCGGAGTCGTTGACGCCCTCAGGCGTGCTGTCCGGTTGGCCGTCGAGCACCGCGCTGTCGAGTATCAAGACCTCGCACCCCGCGGGCACGTGCTGGGCAAGCGAGGACACGGTGACAACGACGCGGGCGCCGGAGTCGGAGACCTGAAAGGCCAGTCGGTCGGCGGGGTGATCGGCGTGCAGCGGCAGGTACGGCGCACCCGACTTGAGTACCCCGAGCAGCGCCACAACGAGGTCGGCCCGACGATCCAGCAGGATCGCGACCGGCTGATTGCGCGTCGCCCCCATGCCACGCAGCGCATGAGCCAGCCGATTGGCTCGCGCCTCAAGATCGGCATAGCTGAGTGTCGCGTCACCAGCGACCACGGCAGGGTGGCCGGGATCGCGCTGCGCGGCCGCTTCGACGAGAGCGTGGAAGGTAACGGCCACGTGGGCCGCTGCGGCCGGGACGGTCGTACCGGTTGCCAGCTCGGCGGCCCTCGCCGCTGCCGACCACAGTGGCAGGCGACCAGCGTTGGTCGTCTCGGCGTCGTCGGCAACCAGCGCCTCCAACAGTGGCGGCAAGTGCCGCCCGATCGCGCCGACCCCGGAGCCGCTACCGATCACGAGAATGCGCGCCGCGGTTCCGTCGTCGATGACACTGATGCGCATCATCGTCGGCGAAGGCGCGTCGATCCGATCAACGACCCGGACGTCGAGTGCACCCAGTTGTTGCCGGTTCGGTAGCCGGTCATACGAGAACGACGCGGCAGCGGCCGTGACCGCTGATGCCGAAGGACGCAACGCGTGCTCGGTACCGGCGACACGGCCGATCGACGCGCGCCTGGCGAGATCTCCGACAGGCGACGACGTCACGTCGCTGAAGCGCACCGGGACACCGATCGCGTAAGGCCCCATGGCGCCCGATAGTTCGGCGTCCTGTCGACCATCGACGGTTGTCGCGAGGATCACGTCGGGCCGGCCGGTGAGCCGGGAAAGCAGCGCAGCGGTAGCAGCAGCCCAGACATCGGCGGCGTCGACTCCCATGGAGCCGGCAGTTCGCTCAACGGCGTCGCGCACCCCCTCTGCCACTGATATCTCGGACGCCGCGACGTCGCCGGGTTCAAAGGAGACCGGCTCCCCGGCACCTTCGTTGCGCCAGTGGGATTCGGCAGCGAGAGCCGCCGCGTCAGCGGCAGCAAGCATCTCCTGCTGCCATGTCGCGAAGTCGGCATACTGCAACGGCTCGGGACCGGCGGACCCGGTCGGCCCACCGGCGCACAGCGCAATCGCCTCCAGGCCTGCCGCAGTCAGGGTTTGTGCATCGGCGATCGCGGCTGGCGCGATCAAGGTGAGGTAAGACTTCTCGCCTGCTGTCGAGAGCTCCGCCCGCAGACCGGCATCCTGACTATCGACACCGCGAGCGGCGACATCTGCCGACGACTCCGGCGACTCGCCCCACCCGAACGTGGCGTCCTTGACAACGATCTGCACCGGCAGCTTCATGCCCTCGGGCACCGCGAAGTGGGTGCGCAAGATCTCGTGACGTTGGACGACGGCTGCCAGCGCGGCACGTAGATCCTCTGCGGCGACGGGACCGCTGATCTCGATCGTGCAGCGGGCCGCGTGGCCGCCCGACGTCGGTGAGCCGAGAAGTGCACGCTGCTGAACTGACAGTTCGAAACCGGCGCTTGCCATCTGGTATGTCCCCAATGTGGTCGGCACCGCCCGGCGGATCGACGCCGGGCGCTGGACTTCCTCGAATTTGGTCGTATGTCAGGCTAACGAGCGTTGCCCGTCACCGCAGAGCTATCGGGCAAGTCACCCCGCCGGTCGAAGCGCAAACAGCGAGACAACCGCGGAGGCAGCGGAGCCGCTGATGGTGGCTGCGACCGTGCCGCTGGCTCCGGCTGCGGCTTGCGGGGCATCGAACACGTAGACATGCGGGTCGTTCGTCCCGGAGGTGGTCTGCACGCTCATTCGCTGCGTGAACCCGGCCGGCGGAGCGCTGACCGTAGCCGAGCCGGAGAGCACCAGGACGTAGACCAATTGGCAGCCCGCGACGTTGGTGGTCACGCCGGGCGCCACTACGGTGTTCTTCGCCGTGGTCGCCACCCCGCTGAACGGATTTGCCGGATCGACGCCCGCGTACTCCAGAATGCCCGCGATCAGGTTGGTGAACGGGGTCGCCGACCACACGAACGTCGCGCCCGCATCGTTCGCTGCAACTCGATGGTTGACGACAGTTCGCATGTTGGTCGAGTTGCTGCCGGATGCGACGTCGACATCGGGACTGCTCGGCCAGCCGCTGGGCTGCGTCCACGTCACGGCCGATCCCTTGGCGTCGCCAAGCACTGCGAGCAAGAAATCACCGTTACTGACCGAGGAACTCAGGGTCACGCCGACGCTCCCGGCGTTGTTGCGGAAAGCCGAGCCCGCGAGTCGCGCGAATGAGATCGGCGCCAAGGTCAGTCCGGCAGCGGGCGTCGCCGCGTTAGACGGAGAGGATGCAGGCCCCGTGCCGATGCCGTTGGTCGCCCTCACCGTGAATGTGTAAGTCGTGCCGTTCGTCAGCCCGTTTACGAGCGCGCTCGTAGCCCCGGTCGTGGTGACCGTGGCACCACCCGGCGATGCAGTCACCGTGTACCCCGTGATCGCACTTCCGTTGGCTGGTGCCGCATTCCACGACACCGCTACCTGGCCATCGCCTGGGGTCGCCAGCACGCCGGTCGGCGCACCCGGCACCGTCGCCACCGTTGGAGTGCTCGTCGCGATGCCGACGCCGCGGGCCAGCGATGCACCATTGACATTGCTGAGGCGCAAACTGAAGGTCTTGCCCGCTGGGAGCCCGTCGCCAAGGACCGGCACCAGCACGCTTACTGCCTGGCTCCCCGCCGGAATCGTCAGCGTGCCCGACCCCCCGACGTAGTCACCGGCAGCCGCAGTCGCCGTACCGTCGATCGTCGTATAGGTCACGGTGACGTCGCCCTGCTGCGGTGCCGACAACTGCACCTGGAACGCCGCCGTACCCCGGTTGCCGCTCGCCGGTTCGGCGAAACTGGTGTCGCCGACCGCTATCGTGTCGTCGCCGACGACGGCGGCGTGCATCGACTGTTGGAAGGTCGCGCCGATCGGGGCCGTGGCGATCGGGAAGACGACAACAGCGTTGCCGCCACTAAATGCCGCACCGAAGTAGTCTCCTGGCATTCGCCCGATCGAGATGGGCAACCACGTCAGGCTCTGGGGTGTGGTTGTCAGCACGACCGGGGCAGTCCAGGTCGCCCCCGCATCGGCTGACCGAACGACAGCGACGTCGACCACGCAAGCCGGCTGGGACGTGCCACCGCAAGCGGCGACGGGGTAGTAGTGGTACATCAGAGCCAGCTGCGTGCCGCCACCGGACGTGCTCGTGTCAACGGCGAGCGCCGGGAGGAAGCGATCGACACCGCTCGATATCGAATCGAGATTGATACGCGCGAGCGGCGTCCAGGTCACGCCGTCGTTCGCGGACGTGGTCATCACGAGATCGTTGGCGCTGCACGAGGGCCGGAAGCGGCAATCCGCCCACACCGCGTACAAAGTGCCGTCACCGGCAATACCGAAGGTCGGCTTCGCGTGGTAGCGCAGACCTGGCGGCAAGTGCCGCTGAATGGTGGACACGACCACCGAGTTCCGCAGCGTCGCGCCGCCATCAAGTGATCGCACCACAACCATCGCACCTTCGACGGTGTCGGTGGCGAACGCCACCAGAGTGCCGTCGGGGGTCACCAACGGTTGCACGTTGTAACCCGTCGAAGCGGCAGGAGTACCGATCGGTGCACTCCAAGTCAGCCCACCGTCGTGCGACCGGCTCAGCATGAACGCGTCGTGCGGCCCGGGTGTCGACTGTTGCCACATCGCATAGCAGGTACCTTTGAAGGGGCTGGTCGGCTGGTTGTCGCACGTGAGCCATTCCTTGTCGGGACGACCGAGAAACACTGAGATCGGTGCTCCCCAACTCAAGCCGTCACTCGACCGAACGACGTAGACCTGCTGCTCGACATCGGTCCCGCTTATCGGGCCAACCCCTAGAGTCCCGATCAACCACTGCCCGTGCACGGAGTCATACGCGACACTCTGGTCGACCGTACGAGGCCACGGGCCGCCCGCGGCCGTTGTGATGCCTGACAACGTGCCCGACTGCCAAGTGCTGCCGCCGTCCTTTGAGGTCGACCAGCCCATGTTCAGCGCACTAGTGCTGGTGAACCGGCCGATTTGATAGACCGAAACAATCGTGCTGCCGTGGCTGAACGCGGTCGATTCGAGTGCGGTCGCGTGTTGCGCACCCGACGCCGCGTAGGGGTCGGTGCCAACCAGTTGCGGCAACAGCGCCCCAGGGTCGACAGCAGTCGATGGCACCACCTGAATGCTCGACGACCCCGAAGATGTCGGCGTCACCGCATTCGACGCCGCCGACGCAGGACCGACACCCACCGCATTGGTCGCCGTCACCGTGAACGTATACGCCGTACCGTTGGTCAAACCAGGCACGATCACATTCGTGGCACCGCTCGTCGACGCCGTAGCCCCACCCGGTGAAGCAGTCACCGTGTAACCAGTAATCGCACTGCCGCCATTGGAACTCGGCGCAGTCCACGACACACCAGCCTGACCATCACCCGCCGTCGCCACCACACCCGTCGGCGCACCCGGCACCGTCGCGGCAGCTGCCGAAGGCCGCAACGCCACCAGCATGACTACCGCCGTGCTGGCCGAACCGGTGATTGTCGCCGCCACTGGACCCGTTGGCCCGACAGCCGGCTGTGGCGCATCGAAAACATATGTACGCGGATCGTTCAACCCCGAAGTGCTCGCGATCGTGGCTCGCAAAGTGAACCCGCCCGGCGGCGCGGTTACCGTCGTTCCAGGGCCCGAGACCACCACCGTATAGACCAACTCGGCGCCGGGGGTCACCGTCGTAAGGCCAGGTGCCGTGGCCGTGCCTCTTGCCGAAATTGGTGCCACATCGAACGGAGTTACGACGTCGACGCCGGTGTACTCGAGAATACCGAGATTACGGTTTGCATACGGGGTAGCTGTCCACCGGTAGTTGACGCCCGAGTCGCTTGAACTGACGCGGTGCGTGACGAGCGCCCGCATGTTTGTGGAGTTCGGCCCCGAGCTCACGTCGAGATCGGGAGCAGCCGGCCAACCCGAGGGCTGGGTCCACGTCTCCGCCGATCCTTTGTTGCTCGCCACGAAGCCGAGCAACAGATTGGAGTCGGCAACCGCCGCGGGCGTCGTCGCACTCACCGACGGCGCGCCATTCACCGCCGTGGTGACGGCTTCGACGAACGAAACACCGGACCCGCTCGCACTCGCGGTCGAGAGCATCGAGATCGGCACGAAGACAGCACAGACCATCGCAACGACAGTGCCCATAGCGGCGAACCGTCGCAACGACCCAGAAAGCGGCTGCCGCACGAATTGCCCCGACCCACGCACGACGTGCCCCCACGTTGACGACGGGGTCTGACACCCCGACTGCGATCTTGCATGACGGATCGTAACGGAGGTGTGACCTTCGTCGGTACGGTTTCACCCGATCAGTGGCTCAAGACGGCGGCCTTCGATGACCTTGAGCCGACACTTGCTGTCACGTTGGGTGAGCGACTACCCCGAACGGGTGACGGCTGCAGTCTCGCCGATCAGCTCCCGCAACCGGTCGGCGATGAACGCCACATAAGGATCACGCATAGTGCTTCGCGGCACGTCCTGACCTTCACCCGGCACGGCGAACGCCGAGACCGGGCCATCGGTGTGCTCCGACCAACCGAGATCGTCGTAGTGGTAGAGGTCAGGCGCGCGGAAGACTGCGACCGGGAACGAACCATGACGTGGCCGGTACCGGTTCTGCGCTCGGAGGCAGATCCGCTGAATCAGCTGCCCCTCGCGCAGCCAGTCGGGCAGCGGCTTGCGACTTCTGTACGCGCGGTCGAACCTCCAGTTCCGCCAACGCCGCACCAAAGGCTTACGAGCCCGTCGAAACGCGCTGCCCGCGAGAAGCAGCCCCACCGCGATCGGGCCGCGCGAAGCCGCCATGCGCAACTTGACGGCCTTGCTCTCAGGTAGCTCGCGGTCGGGCGGAATCTCGCCGCCGAACTTGTTGATGTAGCTCATCGAAGGCCCGTTCAGCGTTGCGACCAGCGCGATCTCTTCGCCCTGGTCCATGAGTCGCAATGCCATCTCCTGCGCCACGAGCGCACCGAAGCAATATCCAAGGAACGTGTACGGGCCGCCCGGCTGCACCTGCCTAAGCTCGGCTATGTAGCGGTCGGCCATCGCTTCGATCGAGAGATCGGGTGCTTCCCCGCCGTACAAGCCCGCAAACTGGAGGCCGTAAAACGGCTGGTCGTCGCCAAGCTGGCGGCTGAGTTGCTGGTACAGCAAGATCGTGCCCGCGCCGCCGTGCACGCCGAAGATAGGTCTCGCCGAGCCCTGTGTCTGCATCGGCACCAGAGAGCTCCAGCGACGAGTCTGGTCATCTTCACCGCGCAACAGCTCAGCGAGCGCGCTGACAGTCGGCGCCCTGAACACCGGCGCCAGGGGCAATTCCGCGCCGAAGTCGCGCTCGACGCGGGCGAACAACCGCGCCGCGGTCAGCGAGTCAACCCCAAGGTCGAAGAAGTTGTCGGTGACACCGATCGGCCGAATACCGAGGACGTCTTCCCAGGTTGCGACCAGACGACGCTCCAGCTCGTCACGCGGCGCCACCAAGTCATCGCGGGCGGACGCCGAGGAATCTGGCGCCGGCAATGCCCGCCGGTCGGTCTTGCCGTTCGGCGTCCGCGGGAATCGCTCGCAAATGACGATCGCCGCCGGGACCATGTACCCCGGTAGGGACGCCGCGACGTGCCGCCGCAGATCGGCTGGGGTAGCAGTTGCGGCCGCCTTCAGCACGACATAGCCGACGAGCTGCTTGTCGCCAGGGATGTCCTCGCGGACGACCACGACGGCCTCGGCGACATCCGCGTGGTTGCCGAGGCTCGTCTCGATCTCGCCGAGTTCGATCCGGAATCCCCGTACCTTGACCTGGTTGTCAATGCGGCCGAGGAATTCCAACCGGCCATCACTGCGCCAGCGCACCAGGTCACCCGTCCGATAGACCCGCTCGCCCGCTTCGACGAAATCAACGAACGGCGACGCGATGAACTTCTCCGCGGTGAGGTCAGGCCGACCGAGGTAGCCCTGCGCCAAGCCATCGCCACCGATGAGCATCTCGCCCGCTACGCCTATCCCTACTTCGCGCGTCCTTGCGTCGACGACGTGAACGGTCGTGTTNNGACCAGATCGTGGTCTCAGTCGGGCCGTACATGTTCCACAGCGCCGCACATTTGGGCACAAGCGCGTCAGCGAGCGTCGGCGGTAACGCCTCGCCGCCGCACAGCACCACGAGGTTGGCCTTGCCATGCCAGCCCCAGTCGAGCAGCAGCCGCCACGTGGCCGGCGTCGCCTGCATCTGAGTGACGTCATGGTCGACCAGTAGCTTGGCCAAGGCGGCCGGATCGCGACATTCGTCGTGCGTCGCGATGAGCACGGTGCCGCCAGCGACGAGAGGCAAATACAACTCCAGGCCCGCGATATCGAACGACAGCGTGGTGACAGCAAGCAGTGTCTCGCCGTCGGCAAGTCCCGGCTCGAGCGCGACGGAGTCGAGGAAGTTGGTAAGGCCGCGATGCGGAACCATCACGCCCTTCGGCTTGCCGGTCGATCCCGAGGTGTAGATGACGTAGGCGGTGTCATCAAGGGTCGCGCCGCCGACGGCCGGGTCGGCAGGCTCGACCGCGTCAAGCGATCCTGCGCTCAGATCGAGCTCCACAACGTGCGCACCCGTGGCGGGCAGGCTAGGGACAAGGTCCGACGAAGTCACAACGGCCACCACGTCGGCGTCCGTCAGCATGTACTCGACGCGCTCGGCCGGGTAAGCCGGATCGACCGGTACGTACGCGGCTCCGCTGGCAAGCACGCCGACCAGCGCCACGAGCATGTCGGTGGAGCGCTGCAAGCAGACGGCGACTCGAGTACCAGGAGCGGCGCCCTTGTCGCTCAGCACCTGCGCCAAGCGGAACGCGCGATCGGCTAGCTGTGCGTACGTCAAAGCATGATCAGCACAGCGAACCGCTATTCGCTCCGGATGTGCGGCAACCTGCTCGGCGAACCGGGTCGGGACGGTCCAGGGTGGAACAGGCGCGAACCAGCCGGTCCCCCATCCGCGAAGCCGAGCTCTGGTCTCCTCGTCGAGCAACTCGAACGTGTCGCACGGTGCATCCGGGTCAGCGACGAGAGCGCCGAGCAGCCGCACCCATTGGCTCGCGATGTCGTCGGCGGTCGCGCGATCGTAGACGCCGGAATACTCCAGCGATGGCGCGTCGCCGCGGACGAGCACGAGCTCGGCGCCATCACACTCTTGATCGGCGGCGACGGAGGTAACCGCGACACGGAAGAGTGGGTCGGTATCGTCACCCCCGCTCGCCGCCCGCAACGCGGGAAAGGCGCGGTCGACACGTGCGGCGACAGTCGTGCACGCATCGACGACGACGCGGATCAGATCCGCGAACGGCCGGCTGACATCAAGGCTGAGTGGCACCGGCGCAACGGTCTTGTTGTCGGGCGTCGGTACCACCAGGCCGGCCGTGAAGTCGGGCTGACCTGATAGCCGGACGACGAGGGCGAGCCAACTCGCCACAAGCACGTCAGCCGACCCCACCCCGAGAGCGACCGCCAGCCGATCGACGTCCGCACCGACCACGGGCGGCAACGCTATGTCGAGGTGGCCCCGCTCGAACGAGAGATCAGGAGTACGAACGCGGTCGACCGGCAACGACAGCTCGCGTATCAGAACCGGCAGCAGCTCCCGCCAGTACGCGACAACTGCCGATGCCGCAGCGGCTGGCGTGGCAACATCTGGCCCACCGACATCTGGCCCACCGACCTTTGGCCCACCGACCTTTGGCGCAGCAACCCCTGGCGCCAACCGAGGGTCGGGACGTGCACGCGCAGTCGTGTCACTCATCCGCTCCCCCTCCATACCTGCGCGGCCGGCACGAGCCCGCATACGAGACTGCCAGAGCCCAGACGGCCTCGCACAGACTTTGCGGAAATCGGGCCGGCGGGCACTATCACTGGCTCTCGGCGTGAAACTCGTTCTGCGTCGCAGCCAACCCGGCAGCCACGAGACGCTCGACGGCATCAGCGGAACGCTCAAGATGGACGTCGAGTTCCTTGCGCTCGGCCGCCGAGAAGCCTGCGAGCACGAAGGCCGCTGGATCCATCCGGCCCGGCGGACGCCCGATACCGATCCGCACCCGCACGTAGTCCTTGGTGCCAAGCGACTTGGTAATCGAGCGCAGCCCATTGTGGCCATTGTCGCCGCCACCCAACTTGAGGCGCACGACGCCGAAATCGAGATCGAGCTCGTCGTGGACGACCACGAGCCGCTCGGGTGGCGTGTCGAAGAAGTTGCGGAGCGC
Source organism: Actinomycetota bacterium (assembly GCA_003134755.1). Taxonomy (GTDB): domain Bacteria; phylum Actinomycetota; class Actinomycetes; order Acidothermales; family Acidothermaceae; genus PALSA-607. The sequence continues at coordinate 18,686 of PLCK01000104.1, forward strand.
GGCCACCGGCCCGCCGGATTCGTTCATATAGGTCCGCGGCTTCGCGACGACCGCGCGTTGCCCTGCCAGCTGTCCCTCGAAAATGTCAGCGCGCGCCCGATGCAGTTTGAACCGGCCTCCCGCCCGCGCCGCGAGCAGGTCGGCCACCATGAACCCAGCATTGTGCCGGTTGCCGGCGTAGCTCTCGCCAGGATTCCCCAGGCCGACAATCAGCCAGGGCGGGCTCACCCGAGGTCGACGACGGTCAGGACTCGTCGGTGCCGGCGGTCTCACCCTCGGCAGGCGCGACCTCAGCCGGCTCCTCGGCCGGTGCAGGCGCAGGGGCGGTCTCGGCCTCCGCCTCGGCCAACTCGGACTCGAACTGGGCGGCGCTCTGCGCGCCCGCGATGTGCAGGACGACCGCGTCGGGGTCGGTCTCCAAGGTCGTACCCTCGGGAAGTTTGACCTCCCCCGCGTGGATTGACTGGCCGATTTGCAGGTCTTGGATCGAGATCTCGATCTGCTGCGGGATATGCGTCGCCTCGGCCGCGATGGACAGCGACACCAGCTGCTGGTCGAGAAAACCATCGGGGATCAAGGCGCCCGTGACGTGGATCGGGACGTCGATGATCACCTGCTCGCCCCTGCGCACCAAGATCAGGTCGACGTGCTCGAGTGCACCGCTTACCGCATCGCGCTGAACCGCCTTTGGCAGCGCGAGAGCGGCGCCACCTTCAAGACCCTCGAGGCGCAGGAGGACGTTCGCGCTCTTAAGCGCCCGCATCAACTCGTGGCCCGGCAGGCTGACATGGCGCGGCGGCGTACCGTGACCGTAGAGCACGGCGGGAACCTTATGGCCCCGGCGGACGCGGCGGGCGGCACCCTTGCCGAACTCTGAGCGCGGCTCGGCGGCGATGCTGACCTCGGGCACGGTGGGACTCCTCGCGATACAAGAGCGGACTTGAACGGTCGTGACCTTCGTGCGCGCCGATCACATCACGTGATGCGCATGCGGGTAGCTACCGGTCGTCCAGTCTAGCCGCTCCTAGCGGGCGGATGCGAACTGGCCAGCAGCTCCCCGTGCAGCTCAGCTGGCGCCGTCGAACAGGCTGGTCACCGAACCGTCCTCGAACACCTCGCTGATAGCGCGCGCAAGCAGTGGTGCGATGGTCAACACGGTCAGCTTGTCGAATCTGCGATCGTCGGACACCGGCAACGTGTCGGTGACAACGACCTCCGTGATCGGCGAGTTCTTCAGCCGATCGACGGCAGGACCCGAAAGCACAGCGTGTGTCGCCGCCACGACGACTTCAGAGGCGCCGTTCTCGAACAGAGCCTCGGCGGCCTTGGTGATAGTTCCCGCAGTGTCGATCATGTCGTCGACGAGAATGCAGGTGCGCCCCGCGACGTCACCGACCACCTCGTGCACCCTGACGTCGTTCGCGACCTCCGGGTCGCGGCGCTTGTGGATGATGGCCAGACCGCAGTTGAGACGGTCGGTCCACCGCTCGGCCACCCGCACCCGGCCCGCGTCGGGCGAAACGACGGTGATGCGCGAGGTGTCGAGCTTGCTCTCGACGTATTCGGCCAGGATCGGCAATGCGAACAGATGGTCGACGGGTCCGTCGAAGAAGCCCTGGATCTGGGCGGCATGCAGGTCGAGCGTCATGACGCGGTCGACGCCGGCATGGGTGATCAGATTGGCCACCAGCTTGGCGGAAATCGGCGCGCGCGAGCCGACCTTGCGATCCTGCCGGGCGT
>PLCK01000259.1 GCA_003134755.1 Actinomycetota bacterium
CTCAGAACAGGACGGTCGCGAAGGTCCCGACCCGCGAGAAGCCGACCCGGTCATACGTCGCCAGGGCCGGCCGGTTGTAGATGTTGACGTACAGCGAGACGACCGGCGCGACCCGCTGCAGGCAGGCCCGCACCACCTCTGCCATGCCGGCGGCTGCCAGACCCTCGCCGCGGCGCTCGGGCGCCACCCAGACACCCTGGACCTGGCAGGCGTGCCGGCTCACCACGCCGACCTCGGCCTTGAACACCACCTGGCCGTCCTCGATCCGGGCGAAGGCNNACGCCGACCTCCTCGGTGAACATGGCGACACAGGCCGGCAGCACCAGGTCGATCTCGCTGGCACGCACCAGCCGGACCTTCGGGTCGGGCTCGACCAGCGGCTGGCAGCCGGTTGCCAGCAGCGGCTGGACGGACCGCACGTCGCGAGCCGGACCCCACGACGGCTCGAGCTCGTCCCACAGGCCCAGGACCTCATCAGCCGGCCCCACCAGCGAAGAGCACCGGCGGCCCTGCCGCCGGGCCCGCTCGGCGAAGGCACGGACCGCCTCCTTGGAGGCCTCCACCGGGACCAGGTTGGCGCCGCTGTAGCACAGCGACTCGAGCTGGCCGTCCACGACGTGCCCCCACAGCTCCCCGCCCAGCCGCCACGGGTCCAGGCCCCGGCCGTCCCGGTCGGACGCGGCCTGCACACGGGCCGCCACGAACGCGTGGGCGACCGGGTCACGGGCCAGCACGGTGTCGATCGCGGGACGGTCGGCGCCGCCCAGGACGCGCAGCGCCGCCGTCCCGACAGACGGGCTGGTCTGGGTCACGCTCCCATCGTGCCTCACCGGTCGGCCGTCCGGAAGGCAACGCGAGGACGTGTCGGTCAGCGGACGTCGACCGAGACCTGCCCGGTGACCGGCGCACCGCCGCCCTCCGCCTGCATCTGCTCAGCGAGGCGCAACGCCTCCTCGATCAGGGTCTGCACGATCTGCGACTCCGGNNTTGACGACGCAGCCCATCACCGCCACCCGCAGCGGGACTTCTAGCCCGGCCAGTCCTGCGGTTACCTCCTCGGCGAGGGTGTACACGTCGACCTGAGCCCGACCGCAGGACGGGCAGGACACGATCTCCAGCCCGCGCTCGCGCAGGTTCAGCGACTCCAGGATGGCCAGGCCGACCTTGACCTCCTCGACCGGCGGCGCGGACAGCGACACCCGGATCGTGTCCCCGATCCCCTCGGCCAGCAGGGCGCCGAACGCGACCGCCGACTTGACCGTGCCCTGGAAGGCGGGACCGGCCTCGGTGACGCCCAGGTGCAGCGGGTAGTCGCACGCCGCCGCCAGCTGCCGGTAGGCCGACACCATGACGACCGGGTCATGGTGCTTGACCGAGATCTTGATGTCGCGGAAGCCGTGCTCCTCGAACAGCGAGCACTCCCACAGCGCGGACTCGACAAGAGCCTCCGCGGTGGCCTTGCCGTACTTGGCCAGCAGGCGCGGGTCCAGCGAACCGGCGTTCACCCCGATCCGGATCGGCACCTCGGCGTCGGCCGCGGCCTTGGCGATCTCGGCGACCTTGTCGTCGAACTGCCTGATGTTTCCCGGGTTGACCCGCACGCCCGCGCAGCCGGCGTCGATGGCAGCGAAGACGTACCGGGGCTGGAAGTGGATGTCGGCGATGACGGGGATCTGCGACTTCTTCGCGATGACAGGCAGTGCGTCGGCGTCGTCCTGGCTCGGCACAGCCACCCGCACGATCTGACACCCGGACGCCGTCAGTTCTGCGATCTGCTGAAGCGTGGCGTTAATGTCGGCGGTCAGTGTGATGCACATCGACTGCACCGACACAGGTGCGTCACCGCCGACAAGGACGCCACCGACGTTGATCTGCCGGGACTTGCGTCGGGGCGCGAGCGGACTCACGGCAGGCATCTCGGGAAGACCCAAGTTGACGGTGGTCACGAGTCCTCAGAACCTCTCGGTCGAAACGGGTCAGTCGCTAGTTGAACGGGTTGGCTACCGGGTTCGCGATGTCAGCAAACAGGATCAACGCTGAGACAGCCACAATTATGGCCAGCACGCCGTACGTGAACGGCATCAGCTTGTTGAGGTCGACCGGGCCGGCCGGAACGAGGTGACGCCGGCGCCGCCAGGCGTTGCGGACTTTCTCGTAGCCGAGGATCGCCACGTGCCCGCCGTCGAGCGGCAGGAACGGGAACAGGTTGAAGATCCCGACGAAAACGTTGACCGACGCGACGATGCCGATCAGCGTCGCGACGCCGCCGGAGAAGCCGGCCGCCTTGAACGCCTCGCCCGCGAACTGAGCGACGCCGACGACGCTGGTGACCTGGCCACCGCCTCCGTTGCCGGTGTCGGCCACCCGCTTCGCGCTCGGATGGCTGATCAGCCTCGAGATCTCGTGCGGCACCACGCCGAGGGCCTTGAAGCTGCCCACGAACAACGTGCCGAACGTCTTGAACGAGCCCGTGACCGCGCCGGTGAGGCTGGTCCGGGCGAAGCTTGCGTTCTTCGCATCCTCCAGCGAGATGCCCACCCGCGCCCGACCTCCGACGATGACGGGGGTGATCGCGACGTCCAGCGTCTTGCCCGCACGCACGACGGTGAAGGTCACTGGCCCCGGCGCCGCGTGGGCGGTCAGTGACACGACCTGCGAGCTGCCATGGGTGACCGGCGAGCCATCGACGGCGGTGATCACGTCGTCGGCCTGCAGCTTGCCCTGCGCCGGCGCGGCTGGCGCTCCGGCCGGGCAGCTGTCTGAAGTCGACGCTGTTACGCATTTCTCGACCGAAGCAACCCGCCCGGCGCCGTGAACCACCGACGGCCAGCCGAGTAGCAAGATCAAGAGCAGTACCAAAGCGATGACGAAATGCATCGTCGAGCCCGCGACCAGCACGATCAACCGTTGCCAGCCCGGCTTGTTGATGAACGCTCGCGGCTGGTCCTCGACCGACACCTCCTCGAGCGGCGTCATCCCGATGATCTTCACGAAACCACCGGCAGGCACGGCCTTGACGCCGTACTCGGTCTCGCCCTTCTGGCGCGACCACAGCGTCGGCCCGAAGCCCACGAAGAACTGGGTGGCCTTCATCTTGAACAGCTTCGCCGTCACGAAGTGGCCTGCTTCGTGCAGCATGACCGAGACCAGGAGCGCGACCACGAAGGCCAGCACCCCGATTGTCATCATCGTGAAGCCATCACAGTTGTCGCGATCACAGTGCGAGATCTCCCGTTGAGCGTGTCGGGCTGTCCAGCTGGCCTGGGACAGTGCCGTAGATCAGCGTGCGGGCCCGTGCGCGTGCAGCGGCCTCCGCGTTGAGAACATCGGACAGTTGCGCAACGTTCCCAAGCGGTTCGGCGGCAGATTCCTCGACCACCCGGCTCACCGTGTCGACAATCCCGTTGAACGGCAGGTCGCCGGCCAAGAACGCCGCCACCGCCTCCTCGTTCGCCGCGTTGTAGATCGCCGGCGCCACACCGCCAGCGATCCCGACCACGCGAGCCAGCCTGACCGCCGGAAACGCCTCGTCGTCGAGAGGCTCGAAGGTCCAATTCTGCGCGGTCGTCCAATCGCAGGCCGGGACGGCATCCGGCACCCGGTCCGGCCAGGCGAGCGCCAGTGCGATCGGCAGCCTCATGTCGGGGGGCGAGCACTGGGCCAGCGTCGACCCGTCGACGAACTCGACCATCGAATGGACTATCGATTGCGGATGGACGACGACGCTGATCGCCGGGAACGGCAGATCGAAGAGGAGGTGGGCTTCGATCAGCTCAAGGCCCTTGTTGACGAGCGTCGCCGAGTTGATCGTGACCACCGGGCCCATCCGCCAGGTCGGATGCGCCAGCGCCTCCGCTGGTGTCACGTCCGCAAGCTCGTCGCGGCTGCGACCGCGGAAGGGTCCGCCACTGGCGGTCAGGATCAGCTTCCGAACCTCGTTCGCCCGCCCGCCCCGCAGGCACTGGGCAAGCGCCGAATGCTCCGAGTCGACAGGCACGATCTGGCCGGGAGCCGCCGCGCTCTTGACGAGCGGACCCCCGACGATCAGCGACTCCTTGTTCGCCAGCGCGAGCGTGTGCCCGGCCCGCAGGGCGGCCAGTGTGGGCGCAAGACCGATCGAGCCCGTCATGCCGTTGAGGACGACGCCCGCGCTGCCCTCGAGCGGCCACCCCGCGACGTCCGAGGCAGCATCTGGGCCGACGACGATCTTGGGCGTTGCCCGCGCCCGGCGACCCCGGTCGGAAACCGCCGCGATGGCCGCCTCGATGTCGGTCACCTCGCCTTTGGCGACACCCACCACCTCGACGCCGAACTCGACGGCCTGCTCGGCG
>PLCK01000043.1 GCA_003134755.1 Actinomycetota bacterium
CCGGTGGTCACCGGCAGCGGTACATCGCCGGTGGTCACCGGCAGCGGTACCGGCTCCGTCGGCACCTCATCGTCGGTCACGCTGCCAAGCTACCCAAGAGGCCCCGGTCCCGATACGCACGGCGGATCGAAGATCTTCCTTATGTGACAGGCATTTCTACACACGGTGTGCGTGTCGTAGCACTCAGTGCATGTGTTGGCGACCTTGTGCTTTGCTCACCATGACCGCTGCCTGCGTGCGTCGTTGCAGCCCCAATTTCGCGAGTAGGTTCGATACGTAGTTCTTGACTGTTTTTTCGGCGAGGAACAATCGCTCGCCGATCTGCCGGTTCGTGAGCCCTTCGCCGATGAGATCGAGGATTCTGCGTTCCTGCTCAGTCAACGACGACAGCGGGTCCTCGGTCCGGCTGCCGGTGCGCAGCCGTTCCATCACTTGCGCGGTGGTGCCGGCGTCGAGCATCGACTGCCCGCCCGCGACGGTTCGGATCGCGTTGACCAGGTCGGCTCCGCGGATCTGCTTGAGCACGTAGCCCGATGCACCGGCCATGATTGCCTCATACAGAGCTTCGTCATCGGCGAACGACGTGAGCATCAGGCACGCGAGGTTGGGCAACTGCGAGCGCAGATCGCGGCACACGCTCACGCCGTCGCCGTCGGGCAGGCGCACGTCGAGCACGGCCACATCGGGCGCCAATCCAGGCACCGTGGCCAACGCTTCTGCTGCCGTTGACGCATCGCCGACCACGAGAATGTCCGGCGCCGTCTCAAGCATGTCGCGGACGCCGCGGCGGACCACCTCGTGGTCATCGAGCAGGAAGACCTTGATCTGGCCCTCGGTCTTGTTCGCCTGCTCCGTGTGCTCCGTGTGCTCCGTGTGCTCCGTGTCGCTCATGGGCGCCGCCAATCGTCCCCGCAGCTGGAAGGCCGCGCTTCCATCAAACTCCCGCAGCCACGCCACGTCCATGCGGGGGACTACGCCGACTGGCGCACGACCAGTTCGGTGGGCAACACGACTGGCGCGGGGACGACGTCGCTGCTCTGGAGTTGCATCAGCAGCAGTTTCGCCAGGTGCCGGCCGAGATCTTCGAGCGGCTGCCGCACGCTCGTCAGCTGCGGATCGGTGTGCCGGGCGGTGACGGAGTCGTCGAATCCGACGACCGCGACGTCGTCCGGGACTCGGCGGCCGGCCGCCTTCAGGACCCGCAACGCACCTGCGGCCATCAGGTCGTTGGCGGCGAAGACGGCGTCGAGGTCAGGGGTCCGCTCGAGGAGTTCTGCCATGGCCTGTTCGCCGCTCTCCTCGGTGAACGCCCCCACTGCGATCCGGTTTCGCCAATCCCTGGCATCGTCTTTCGAGAGGCCGCGGCGAAAGCCGGTGAGCCTGTCCATCCCGGCGCTCATCTCGCGCGGGCCGGTGATGGACACGATGTTTGTGCGGCCCTTCGCGCGCAGGTATTCGACTGCCGCTCGCGCACCGCCCACGTTGTCGGCGTCGACGTAAGGAATCGTGTGTTTGCGACCCATCGGGCGGCCGCCAAGGACAGCTGGCATTTGTTGTCGCTCGAGCATCGTGACGAGTGGGTCGTCGCCGTGCAACGACATCAAGATCACGCCGTCGACGTGGCCATTGCGCATGTAACGAGCGATGCGCGCGCTGTCCGGTTGAGCTGTCAGCAGCAAGAACATGTAATCGGTGTTTGCCAGCACCTCGGCGATGCCTCGCACGAAACCGGCGAGGGCAGGGTCGGCGAACAGTCTCGCCTCAGGTTCGGAGATAACGAGCGCTATCGAATCGGTGCGCTTGGTCACCAGACTGCGGGCGGCCCGGTTCGGTACGTAGCCGAGCATGTCGATCGATCGATCGACCGCGAGTTTCGCTGCCGGGCTCACTTTGGGCGAATCGTTGACGACCCGCGACACGGTTGCCCGCGAGACACCCGCGTGCGCTGCCACTTCTTCGAGTGTCGGCGACGATGCCGGGTGGGCGTCTCGGTCCGCCAACGCGAGCTGCCTCCTGACGACTGATCGCGGCCTTGAGTGTGCACTAGAACGGCGGGACGATCCCCCATGATCGAAGCGCGCTCAGAAGCCCCTTGGCCAGCCGATAGCCCCCCAGGACGCCGATCGGCACCCACGCGATGTCGACGGCGTCGTCGCCGAAAGCCTCGGTGCCCGACTGTGGCGTCACAAGGAAGTCCCTGATGCGGTAAGTGACGCCCGGACCGTCGCGAACGACCTCGCCGGCCAGTGCTCCGACCTCGACGACTAGTCCGGTCTCCTCGAGGAATTCGCGGGCCAGAGCGTCGCGTTCCGATTCGCCCGGCTCGATGCGGCCGCCGGGCAGCGACCAGCGGCCGGCCGACGGGGCATGACCGCGCTTGATCAACAGCAGCCGGCCGTCGCGAAGGGCGATGCCTCCGACGGCTGCGATTTCGGGCATGGCCGAAGCCTAGGAGCAGGTCGGGCCGGGCGGCCCAGATCTCGGGTCCCTTGACGCGGAAGCGTCATACGCGACACCGTCAAGGCCATGAAGAGCGAGCCGAGTTGTCCGCGATGCGGTGGTCCGGTTCGCCCTCCCGGGCTCTGGAACAGCGCGTGGCAGTGCGACGAGCACGGCCCGGTATCTCCGTTACAACCGGTGGGGCGCCCGGGACCTGACTGCCTCGAACACATTCGCGCCAAGGCGACGGTTCCGATGTGGGTGCCGTGGCCTCTCCCGACCGCGTGGGTGATCACCGGTTATGCCCACGCGGGCGACGACCGTACTGGCGCAGTGGCAACCGTCGTCGGCTGCTCCGGCCCGGCTCCCCTCGGTGGCGCCGCCGATCTCGTCCTTGTTGCCGAGTCCCCGGGCGTAGGCCTCGGCGCACGGCTCGCCGGACTACCCGGGCCCGACCCGGGCGACGGGTTCGACGACGGGCCTCCGCACGCGAAGCTCGACGCGGCCGGACACCCGGCCCCGATGTGGAACGTCGACGCCGGTCCAGGCAAGGCGGTGTACGTAGGAGAGGCGAAGGCGGCCTGGATCTGGGCCATCCTCTGGCCTTCCGCGGCCGGCGTCCTGCTGCTCGAGAACCTCGGGCTCGATGATCTGGTCGACCGGATCGAGGGCATTGAAATGCCCTACGGCGCGTTGATGCCGCGGCTTGGCGAGCTCACCTCGCCGGAGCGCCGGTAGCCTTCCGAGAGTCGGTCGCCCACCGCGCCGGCTGAGCCGACATCGACGACGAGGACGGCGCGAGACTGCATGCGGATCGACCTCCACGTGCACAGCAACGCATCCGACGGCACCGATGCGCCGGCCGAGCTCGTGCGCAAGGCCTATGACCTCGGTCTCGACGGCGTGGCGTTGACCGACCACGACACCGTCGCGGGGCATCCCGCCGCCTTCGAGGCCGTGCGCGGACTTCCGGCGCCTGGACGCCGATTCGTCGTGGTCCCTGGAGCCGAACTGTCCTGCATCCTCGGCGATGTCAGCCTGCATCTGCTCGGGTACCTCTTCGACCCCACCGAACCTGAACTCGCGAGCGAGCTCGTGCTACTGCGCACCGACCGCGTGCGCCGCGCGCGCGCGATGGTCGACAAGCTCAACGGGCTCGGCGTCCCGATTACGTGGGAGCAGGTTTCCGCGATCGCTGGTGAGGGCGCGGTAGGTCGACCGCACATCGCGCGTGCCATGGTCGCAGTCGGCGCAGTTGTCGACGTCCCCGCTGCGTTCGGTTCCGATTGGATCGGGAACGACGGGCGTGCGTATGTCGAGAAGTATTCACTGGCCCCTGCGCGGGCGATTGCGTTGGTGAAGGCCGCCGGTGGCGTCACGGTGTTCGCGCACCCTGCGGCCTCGTCACGCGGTGCGGTCGTCGACGAGGCGGCGGTTGCGGCCTTCGCGACCGCGGGCCTTGACGGTCTCGAGGTCGATCATCCCGATCACGACGACGAGACCCGCGCCGCACTTAGACAGGTGGCGGCTGACTACGGATTGCTCGTCACGGGTTCGAGCGATTACCACGGATCCGTGAAGGAAGTCGCACTCGGAGCGAACACGACGGCGTCCGATGTGTTCGACGCACTCGCCGAACGCGCGACGGGCAGTCAGGTGGTCTCGAGGTGAATGCGTGGTTCGACGGGAGGCTCTTCGGCGAGGTCTTCGTGACACTGCTCGTCATCATGGATCCGCCGGGTTCGGTACCTATCTTTCTCTCGCTGACCAAGTCACACACCCGCAAGGCACGAAACCGCAGTGCCGACCTCGCGGTCGTGACCGCGCTGACCGTCATCGTCGTCTTCGCGCTCTTCGGTCAGCAGGTTCTGCAATACCTCCACGTCACGTTGCCCGCGTTGCAGGTTGCCGGTGGATTGCTGCTCCTGCTGGTCGCCCTCGAGCTCTTGATGGGTTGGGGAAACGAGCCGGGGCTGAACGAGGACGTGAACGTGTCGATGGTTCCGCTCGGAACGCCGCTGCTCGCCGGGCCTGGCGCCATCGCGGCCACCATCGTGTTCGCGAAGGCTGTGCATCATGGCCGGGAGGCGCTTGCCCTCGGGGCGGCGATAGTCGCCGTTCACGTGGTCGTGTGGCTGACACTTCGATTCTCGACAATCATCCTGCGTGTGCTCGGACGCAGCGGCGTGACGCTCGCGACCCGCATCGCCGGTCTGCTGCTGTCCGCAATCGCGGTTCAGCTCGCTGCTGACGGAATCACGAAGTTCGTTGCCGCGGGATAGGGGCCGTGTCCCCGCGCGCGCCCGCCGAGCCGTCGGCGACACCTTCGCCGTCGATACCGCAACGGCGACGCTCGTCCGCGACAACTCGCGACGCGAGGCATGGACGTTGCTCCTGGACGGCGTGGAGACTTCTCACGTCGACCTCGAGGATCCGAGGTTCCTGGCGTTCGAGTACGTCCGATGGTTCGGCGACGTCATCGACTGTCTTGCCCCCGCCGCCGCGCCGCTCGACACCGTGCATCTCGGTGGTGGAGGGCTGACGCTGGCGCGCTACGTGATGGCGACCAGGCCCTCGTCGTCCCAGCTGGTCTTCGAGGTCGACGCGGCACTGATCGATCTCGTGCGGCGCACGATGCCGCTGCCCAAAGGCCGGCGGTTGCGGATCAGGATCGGCGATGCGGGAACCGGGCTCGCCGGCGTCCGGGAACACGCCTGGGACGTCGTCGTCCGCGACGCGTTTCGGGACGCGATCGTGCCCGACCACCTGCGGACGGTCGAGTGCGCCGCCGCGGCGAAGCGCGCGTTGCGGCCTGCCGGCGTCTATCTCATGAATGTCGCTGACCGATCGCCGTTTGTCGCTACCGGCGTCGAGCTCGCCACGGTGCTCGAGGTGTTCGGAGACGTCGCGGTGATCTCAGAGCCGGCTGTGCTGAGGGGGCGGCGCCACGGCAATCTCGTACTCCTGGCCTCGAATTCACCGCTGCCCCTCGATGCCGTCGCTCGGCGCGTTGCCGACGGCGGCGTGCAGGGAAGGGTGCGTGATCTCGCAGAGGTCAAGGCGATGGCGCGCGGGCATCGGCCGTTGCGCGACGCCGACGCCGTTAGAAGATGAAGCCCGACGTTAGTAGGTGAAGCGTGACACGAGCGCATTCAGGTCGTCGGCGACCTTGCGGAGGTCGTTCGTGGTGTTCCGGGCCGCCGCGACGCTCGTGAGCGTGTTCGAAGAGGCGTCGGCGACTCCCGCGATCGACTCCGCGATCTGCGCACTACCTGCGGCGACCTCGGTGAAGCCGCGACCCATCTCGCTGGTGGTCGCAGACTGCTCCTCGACCGCCGACGCGATGGTCACCTGGTAGTCGCTGATCTGGCTGATGACTACCCGGATCGCTTCGATGGCGGTTATCGCGTCGCGCGAATCGTTGCGTACCGACTCGATGCGCCGCGAGATGTCGTCGGTGGCGCGGGCCGTCTCCTGGGCGAGGTCCTTGACCTCGTCGGCGACAACCGCGAATCCCTTGCCGGCCTCTCCTGCGCGGGCGGCCTCGATCGTCGCGTTCAGCGCGAGCAGGTTGGTCTGCTGGGCGATCTCGGTGATGAGTTTGACCACACTTCCGATGTCGAGCGACGATTCGCCGAGTCGGGCGATCGCCGCGTTAGTCGTGTCCGCCATGCTGACGGCGTCGACTGCGACACCAGCTGCCCGGTGGGCGTTGTGAGCGATCTCGCGAATGGACGAACCCATCTCTTCGGCAGCCCCCGCGACGCTCGCCACGTTGCTGCTCACCTGCTCGGCCGCACTTGCGGCGCTTTCTGCGCGTCGGGTTGCGTCGTGTGCGGACGATGCGATCTGCTCCGACGTCGTGGAGAGGGCGCCAGCCGACGCGGCCAGGCCGGCTGCGGTCTTGGCCACCTCGCCGACCAGAGTCTGCACGCCGCTGACGAAGCGGTCGAACTCGCTTGCCAGGTTCCCGATCTCGTCGTCCTGATGAAGGCCGAGGCGGCTGGTCAGGTCGCCGTCGCCGTCGGCGATCTCGGTCATCCGCTTGCGGAGGATCTCGAGGGGCCTGATGACGTTGCGTACGAGCCAGAAGCCGAGGACGGTGAGGATGAGCGCGAGGCCGGCGAGGGAACACACCATGGCGACGACGACGTCGTGACGGCCGACCCGCACGGCGTCGGCGACCCCTGAGAGGCTGGTCATATTGCCGACGTGGTTAACGGCGTTGTCGGCCTTCTGCAGGACGTAGAGGCTGACCGCACCGACCGCGACGAAGCCGGTTGCTGCGGTCAGGGCCGCCTTGTGGACGAGCTTCACGCGTGCCTCCAGTCGGCGCGCACCCGCACTGTTCGGGCGCACATGACACCTCTTCGGCAGGACTGGGCCCGAAGCTGAGTCGTGCGGAGCGTCGTGAAATCACCGATCCACAGACGCCGCCGCCGCGAGCCGTCGAGGAGATTGTGGGCCTACCGTCGAACATGGGCAGTGCCTGAAAGGCGCAAAGGGATGAGGTGGCGATGGAGAAGTTGGTGCGCCTGTTCTCCTGCACGCCCTCGAGGCTGACCACCTGGGTCGACTGCCCCCGGCGCTACCGGATGACCTATGTCGACAGGCCGAGGCCCAAGGGCGGGCCGCCCTGGGCGCACAACAGCCTTGGCGCTAGCGTGCACTCTGCGCTTGCCGGGTGGTGGCGGCTGCCGCGCGAACGCCGCACGGTTGGCGTGGTCGGCGGGCTCCTCGACGGATCTTGGTCGGCTGACGGCTTTCAGGATGCTGCTCAATCCGATCGGTGGCGGTCCAGAGCCGCGGTGATGGTCGCGAACTATGTCCGCACGCTCGATCCTGATCGTGAGCCGGTCGGCGTCGAACGCACGGTGGGCGCCAGGACGGGCCGCCTGGCGTTGTCGGGCCGGATCGACCGCCTCGATGACCGCGCTGTTCAGGGCAGCCGTGACGCCACCGATGGTGGCGGCGGTCCTAGCTCTGCTAGCTCCGAGTTGGTCGTCGTCGATTACAAGGCGGGCCGGCGGCCTCCGACCGCCGATGACGCCCGTGGCTCGTTGGCGCTCGCGCTCTACGCGATCGCGGCCGCTGCGACCTTGCGGCGGCCGTGCCGGCGGGTCGAGCTGCATCATCTCCCGACAGGCGTCGTACAGGCCTTCGACCACACCGACGAGTCGCTACGCCGACATCTGAGGCGCGCCGAGCAGATCGCCGACGACGCGACCGCCGCGGGGGCAGCCATTCATGCGACAGCCTCCGACGCGGCGGCGGCCGTCGGCGCCACGGCCGACCCGTTCCCGCCGCGCCCAGGAGCCCAGTGCGGATGGTGCGACCTGCGCGCGCACTGTCCCGAAGGAATGGCGACCGGGCCTGCGCGCCTACCGTGGGCCGCGCTCGGCGAATTCGAGGTCGGGCCCGCCACCGCCGCTTCGGCCTGAAACGCAGCTTGGTCCAATCTGTGGCTCAGTTGTTCGCCGGAACCGCCGATGGAGAACAGGTCGCCACCGACGGGTGCACCCACGCCGTCGGCCAGTGGCGCGTTCTGCTGGCGCGGAGGAGGCGTGATGGACGAGTTCGACGAGATCGTGCGCGAGTTCCTCGTAGAGAGTTACGAGAACCTCGACCAGCTCGATCGTGACCTGGTCGCGCTCGAGCAGGAGCCTGACGCGCATCCGCTGCTCCAGAGCATCTTTCGCACGATCCACACCATCAAGGGCACCAGTGGCTTCCTCGCGTTCGGGAAACTCGAAGCGCTGACGCACGCCGGCGAGGGACTGCTGTCCCGCCTCCGCGACGGCGGCCTGCGCTTGACCCAAGAGCGCGCCACCGGCCTGCTGCAGCTCGTCGACGCGGTCCGCGGCATTCTCGGCGCGATCGAGGCCACCGGCGTCGAGGACGCTGCCGACTATGCCGATCTGATCGCGCTGCTGACGACGCTCCAGACACCGGTCGCGGAGGCCGAAGTGGCCGCGGTCGAAGCCATGAGGCGACCCCGCACCAAGCCGGCCGAGGCGCACGTCTCACCGACTGCGGAGATCGTCGGCACCAACCACGCCGCGCAGACCGCCGAGCCAGTCGAAACCGCCGAGCCTTCCGCGACCGTCCGCAAGCCTGTGAAACGCACCGCCGCCAAGACCGCCGCCGCCAAGACCGCCGCGACCAAGACGACCGCCGCCAAGACCGGCGGCGCGAGGCCGGCGGCCAGGGCATCAGCAACCAGTTCGGCGTCGGCGACGCCCGCACCCGCCAAGCACGACGTAAAGGCCGCTCGCGCCGCTCGCAAGGCCGCCAGCTCGCCGGCGTCCATCCCCGGCTCTGACGTCCCGCTGTTGGGTGAGCTCCTCCGCGAGCAGGCCGACATNNACATCGATGCCGAGGACGTCGCGGTGGCGATGCTCGAGCAGCAGCTCGGCGACCAGCGCCCACTGGGCGAGATCCTGGTCGACCATGGGCAGGCCACGCCCGAGCAGGTCCGCGACGCACTGGCTATCCAGGCGGCGGCGCAGGCGGAAGCCCGCGGCGGCGGATCGGTGACCGATACCTCGTTGCGCGTCGACGTGAACCTGCTGGACACCCTGATGCGCCTGGTCGGTGAGCTGGTGCTGACCCGCAACCANNGGCGTGATGAAGACCCGCATGCAACCGATCGACACGGTGTGGAACAAGCTCCCACGCCTGGTCCGTGACCTTGGCCTCGCGTGCGGCCGAGAAGTCAGACTCGAACTCGAGGGTCGCGAGACCGAACTCGATAAGACGATCCTCGAGGCGATCAAAGACCCGCTGACTCACGTCGTCCGCAATGCGATCGACCACGGCATCGAGAGCCCGAAGGCGCGAGTTGCCGCTGGCAAGCCGGCCGAAGGCGTGCTGGTCCTCCGCGCGTTCCATGAGGGTGGTCAGGTCAACATCGAGGTCAGCGACGACGGCGCGGGGATCGATGTCGCCAAGGNNAACGTGTCCGGCCGCGGCGTCGGCATGGACATCGTCCGGACGAACATCGAGAAGATCGGCGGCACGGTTGACATCGTCAGCGAGCCCGGCACCGGGACGACGCTGAAGATCAAGATCCCGCTGACGTTGGCCATCATCCCGGCGCTCACGATCGAGTGCGGCGGTGAGCGCTACGCCGTTCCGCAGGTGAGTCTCGAAGAGCTGGTCTGCCTCGAAGGGGACCAGGCCCGGGCCGGCGTCGAGTACCTGTCCGGAGCACCGGTCTTCCGCCTGCGTGGCAACCTCTTGCCGCTGGTCTGGCTCGACCACGTCCTCGAGCTTTGCGAGGCGCCGCACGTCGACGAGTCGGTGTACATCCTCGTGCTCCAAGCGGAGGGACGCAGGTTTGGCCTGGTCGTCGATCGCGTGCTCAACACCGAGGAGATCGTCGTGAAGCCGCTGTCGCGGCAGCTCAAGGGCATCGGCACATACGCGGGCGCGACGATCCTCGGCGTCGAAGGCGAGCAAGCTGCGGAATGGGTGCTCGTCGACGCCGGCGACATCGTCGTGCACGTGATGCAGCCGGCGGTGCGCGAGTACTACAACCTCGAGGAGCTGTGGGGCGAGGGCAAGTTCGACAAGGTGGTGAATTCCACGAAGCCCGTGAAGACGGTGCGCCGCAAGAAGGCCGCGGCCCCGCGCGAGGCACGCAAGACGCGAAAGGCGTCGAGCCCGCGGCGCGGGGCTTGAGCCGCGATGCGCATCTCGATCCTGTCGGTGGGCCACAAGATGCCGGCATGGATCCAGGATGGATTCCAGGAGTACGCGCGGCGCATGCCGCCGAAGATCCGCCTGGAGCTCGTCGAGCTGAAGCCCGAGGAACGCGGGCCGGGTCGCGCGGCCGCGAAAGCGATGGACGACGAAGGGGTGCGCATCCTCGCCGCAGTGCCCGACGGCGCGTCGCTCCTCGCCCTCGACGAGCGCGGCAAGGCGATATCGACCCAGGGGCTTTCGGTGATGCTCGCCGAGTGGATGCGCGACGGCAGCCATCCGGTGTTCGCGATCGGCGGCGCCGACGGGCTCTCGCCGCAGGTGAAGGAGCGCGCGCAAAAGCTCGTGTCGCTGTCGGCGCTCACGCTTCCCCATGGCCTGGTGCGCGTGGTCCTCGCCGAGCAGATCTATCGCGCCTGGACCATCCTCGCGCGCCATCCCTATCATCGCGAATGAGCGCCCTGCCCACCCCGACCGAGATCGTCTTCCTGCCGGGATTCGACGGCGCGGCGGAGCTGCGCGAGCCGTTTGTAAGCGCGCTCGGCGCGCAGCATCCCGCGCGGGCGCTCGGCTATCCGAACCACGCGCTCGAAACGCTGACCGGCTACGTGCGTTTCGCCGCCGCGCGGCTCGCGCCCGACGCGCGCCCGGTGCTGGTCGCCGAATCCTTCTCGGGACTGGTCGCCGCGCGCTGGGCCGCGCAGGACCCGCACGTCGCGGCATTGGTGCTCTGCGGGGCGTTCGCGCGAAGCCCCGTTCCCTGGGCGGCGATCGGCGCATCGATGCCGCGCATGGCGCAGTTCCTGGGCGCGAATTCCCTGAGCCCGATGTCCTTCGGCTCGCGCGATGCGGCGCGCAGGCGCTGGACCGGCGCGCTCGCCGCGGCGCTGCGCGCGATGCGCGAGGACGTGATCGCCGAGCGCCTGCGCATCATCGCCACCGAGGACGTGAGCCGCGACCTGGCGGGGCTTCGCATTCCCATCGCGATCGCCCACTTCGACGACGACCTCGTGATCGGCGCCACGGCCCGCGGCCAGCTCGAGTCGGCCTGCCGCGATCCCGGGATCGTGCGCGTGCCCGGGCCCCATTTCGCGATCGAGACGCGGCCGCGCGAGAGCGCCGCGGCGCTCCTGCCCAC
>PLCK01000195.1 GCA_003134755.1 Actinomycetota bacterium
ACGCATCGGTGAGCTGGATCTCGTCACCCGCGCCCGGCCGGGTCCGGCGCAGCACATCGAACACCTCGGGTGCGATCACGTAGCGGCCGATCACTGCGAGGTTGCTCGGCGCGTCGGTCTTGGGCTTCTCGACCAGATCGGTGACGCGGACGACGTCGTCCTCGGAGGTGACCTCGACGGCGGCGCAGCCGTAGAGATGGATCTGCGAAGGCTCGACCTCGATGAGCGCGATGACGCTGCNNAGACAGCAGCGGGTCGCGCGGATCGATCAGGTCGTCGCCGAGCATCACGGCGAACGGCTGGTGACCGACGTGCTGGGCCGCGCACAGGACGGCGTGGCCTAGCCCTCTGGGCTCGCCCTGGCGCACGTAGTGCACGGTCGCCAGCTCGGTGGCCCTGCGTACGAGCGCCAGCTTGTCGTCGTCCCCTTTGGAATGCAGGGTGTCTTCGAGCTCGTAGTTGCGGTCGAAATGGTCCTCGAGCGCGCGCTTCCCGCGGCCCGTGATCATCAAGATGTCGCCAAGCCCGGCGGCGACAGCCTCTTCGACGACGTACTGGATCGCCGGAGTGTCGACGACGGGAAGCATCTCTTTCGGAGTCGCTTTGGTCACCGGCAGGAACCGGGTGCCAAGACCTGCGGCCGGGATGACGGCCTTCGTGACCTTCTGATCCGCCATGACCGGAACCCTAACCGTTGACTCAGGAATCGGGGTTGTGGGGGCGACCGAGGTCCCACGGTCGCACCGGTTCGGCGTCGGGCATGACGACGATCTGCGGCGTCACACCGGGCAGGATCGTGGTCGCCGAGACCGGCTGGGCGACCGACGCCCTCGACTCGGTATGGCCGTTCGTCGACGTCGCCCGAGAATCGGTCTTGCCGGTCGCCGGCTTAGCTTCGCTGCTGGTCGGGCTGTCGCCGACGCCACGGTCGCCGTCGCCACGGTCGCCGCCGGCGAGGTCACCGGCGGTGTCGTCGTCGCCCCCCGCGACGATCGTGTCGGCGAACCGCCATGCATCGCGTCCGCTGTTCTTGGCCACGTAGAGGGCGTCGTCCGCACTGCGCAGCAGCCGACTCGGAGTCGCGCCGTGCTCAGGGAAAACGGCTGCGCCGATCGACGCCGTGACTGCAAGCCCGCGACCCGCGTCGGCACAGAACGGCGACGCCCTGATGACGGTGCCGAGCCGGTCGGCGAGCCGGGCGGCGCCGGCGGCATCTGTCTCGGGCAGGACGATGACGAATTCCTCACCGCCGTACCGCGCGACGGTGTCGACCTCACGAACCTCGGCGCGCATCCGCCCCGCGAGTTCGATGAGCACCGCGTCGCCGACCTGGTGGCCGTGCTGGTCGTTGATCGACTTGAACCTGTCGAGATCGAGCATCAGGACGGCGAGTGGCCGGCCGAACCGGGTAGCGCGCTCGATCTCGTGACCGAGTCCGAGCGTGAGGTAGCGGTAGTTCCACAATCCCGTCAGCGGGTCGGTGAGCGAGAGTCGCTGCGCTTCCTGGTGCAGCAGCACGTTGTCGATCGCGACGCTCGCCTGGGTCGCGAACGCGAGAATCGTCTCGAGGTCGTGCGCGCTGAACGGCCGCTCGCCTTCCTTGTCGTAGAGATTCAGCACGCCGACGATGCGTCCTGACTGCCGCAACGGCACTGCGATCACCGTTGTCGCCGCGGGCTCGCCCGGAGCCGGCCGCAATCCCGGGCCTTCACCGACGACGCCGCGCACCGGCTCGCCGGTACTGGCGACCCGACCGGTGATGCCCTTGCCGAGAGGGACGACGGCACCGACGTCGAGTGTGTCGGCGGCCGGCCCGCTGCGGACCTTGACGGTCAGACTGCCGTCGGCGTCGAGGAACATGATGGCGCCACCGGTCGCCTGCACGCTGCCGATGGCGGTGTCGAGAACGACCTCGAGAATGCCGTTGAGGTCATGCGTGTGAGTCAGCGTGGCGCCGAGCCGATCGAGGTTCTGCCGGAGCTCGTCGCGACTGCGCTCGAGCTGGCGAATATAGGTCTGCAATTCCGACGTCATGTGGTTGAAGGCGGTCGCCAGTTTTCCGACTTCATCCTTCGAACGCACCGGGATAGCGATGTCGAGGTCGCCGCTCGCCGCACGAGCCGCGGCCTCTGACAACTCTGCGACCGGTCGGCTGATCAGTCGGGCCAGCACCCGGCCCATGGCGAGCCCACCGAGAACCGTGATCGCGACGATGCCGATCAGCAGCAACCTGAGCTTCGTGGAGCTCGGAATCGGCTCGCTCACGACGACCGCGTAGGGCTGGCTGACAGAAGGCGGTACGAACGAAACGATGCGCGAGCCCGAATCGAATACGCGCGATGCCGTCGAGCCTCGAATCGCGGCCGCCTGCTTGGCGGCCGCTGCGGGCGACAGCGTGCTCGACACGACAGCGCCGTTCGCGACCAGCGTGACGGCTTGCTGGCCGACCAGTCCGGCACTGATACTCGCCGCCGTCGTCGGTGCGACCGACCATGCAACGGCGACCGCGGTCAACGACGGGCTGGCGGCGATCGCCAGGCCCGCGCGGCTCGAGATCGCGATGTCGGCGTTCTTCGCGTCGGTGCAGCTGTTCAGAACCTCGGGCAACGGCGTCGGAGTCTTCGCGGCCGGCACTTTTCCGGCCGACGCGACGACGGACTGGTTGGCGCCTTCGACGACGGCGTAGTCGACCGCGTGTGAGTCGACCATCTGCTTGACCGCCGAAGCCGGCCCGAAAGCCGCTGCCTTGAGACCGAGCAGTTGCGCAGCCTGGGCGGCTTGGGTGCATCGTGCGGTGAGCACGTCGGCGACGCTGATGCTCGACGTGCGCAGCCGGCTACCGATCTGGGTGTGCAAGATCCGTGGGACCGCGATCAGCACAATCAACGAGCCGACGAGCACCGGCACGAGGACGACGAAGACGAAGGCAAGCGAGAGCCGGGTGCGAAGTGCCACCAGGACCTCCCGTGTCATCCGCACCGGGTGTTGCTGGCACCAAGTCGGTCAGAATCGTGCGTGAACGGGCGCAACTACCCCTGCGATGCTTGCACGACCTCTGCACATCTGCGAAGACGCTGGCCGGGCGATATCTGAATACTCCCTATCGACCACAATGGGTTGAATATGCCGACTTTGCACCACAGAAATCGCTCGCGCGCCGGCGGAGATCATTTCCCGCCGACCCGACCGTACCCGTCCCGCAGCGAACATCGAAGCCCGCCGTGACATTCGCCGACGCCGATGATGTCCGCCGGGCGAAGGCGCTATTGCGTGCCGACCTCCTGGCGTCCCGCCTTCGCCGCTCCGCGGAAGATCGTGCCGCGGTAGCCGTGGCGCTGGCGCGCTCCCTCGAGGGCACGCTCGCGGCCCGCCTTCGCGGTGACCTGCCCAGCGTCGCGGCCTACCTGTCGGTGGGTGCCGAACCCGGCACCGGTCCGCTCATCGGCGCCCTGGCCGAACGAGGCGTCCGGACGATCGTCCCGGTCCTCACGGAAACGGCAGAACTCGACTGGACGGCGCTCGCACCGGATGCGGCCATCCTCGCCGGCCTGCGGGGCACAGTAGAACCGGACGGTCCGCGCCTCGGGGGTAACGCGATCGCCGCCGCGTCGATCGTGCTCGTTCCCGCGGTTGCCGTCGATTTGCAGGGCCATCGCCTCGGCAGGGGTGGCGGCTCTTACGACCGGGCGCTCGCGCTCGTTGGGTCCGGTGCACTCGTGCTGGCCGTCGTCCACGACGATGAGGTCGTCGACGCGGTGCCCGTCGAGGCGCACGACCGGCCGGTTCATGGCGCGCTGACCCCGGGCGGCGTGCTGGACTTCCAACTGGCCTCCCCGACTGCCGACGGCGACTGACCGTCGATGGTCGGCACCCGGCTCGACGTCGTGTTGCTCCTCGGTGCCGTCGTGCTGCTCGCCGCGATCGTCGCCGTCCGATACGCGACCCGGATCGGACTGCCGGGTCTGCTGGTCTACCTCGCGATCGGTCTCGTGCTGCAATCCGTCATTCATTTCGACGACGCGAAGCGCGCGCAATCGCTCGGCCTCGCGGCGCTCATGCTGATCCTCGCCGAGGGCGGACTCACCACCCGCTGGGACGACGTGCGGTCGGCCGTCGTCCCTGCCGTGCTGTTGTCCATCATCGGCGTCGCGGTGAGCATGAGTGTGACGGCTGTCGTCGCGCATCTGGTGCTCGGTGGAAGTTGGCGCATCGCGTTCCTGCTCGGCGCGGTCGTGTCATCAACCGACGCGGCGGCAGTCTTTTCCATGCTGCGCAGGCTCAAGTTGCCGGCCCGAGTGGCGGGCGTGCTCGAGGTCGAATCCGGACTCAACGACGCGCCCGCGGTCATCGCCGTGGTGTTGCTCAGTGCGCATCACCCACAACGAAACGCCGGCATCATCGCAGCACTCATCGGCTACGAACTGGTGGCCGGAGCGGCGATCGGGTTTGGCGTCGCGTGGCTCGGCGCGCGCGCACTGCGTCAATTGGCGCTGCCCGCGTCGGGTCTGTATCCGCTGGCCGTGCTTGCACTCGCGGTCGCCGGGTTTGGCGCGGCATCGCTGTCACACGCGAGCGGCTTTCTCGCCGTCTACGTTGCCGGGCTCGTTCTCGGCAACTCTCGACTGCCCCATCGACCAGCAACGCGCGGCTTCGCCGAGGGCATTGCTTGGTTGGCGCAGATCGGTCTGTTCATCATGCTCGGCGTCCTGGTGATCCCGTCAGCGCTACCGCGCGAGATCCTGCCGGCGCTGGCGGTCGGCGGCGCGCTGCTGCTTGTCGCGCGCCCCGCATCGGTCGCGCTCTCGCTGCTCCCCCTGAAGATTCCGGCCCTGCGCGCTTTGTCGTATCGCTGGTCTGAGCAAGTGTTCCTGTCGTGGGCCGGCCTTCGCGGTGCGGTGCCGATCGTGCTGGCCACTGTGCCAGTCACTGCGGGCGTGGCTCGAAGCAACGAACTCTTCAGCCTGGTGTTCGTTCTCGTCGTTGCCTTCACCGTGCTGCAGGGGCCGACTCTGCCGGTAGCGGCGCGGATCCTGCGATTGGCCGCATCGGGTGAGCCCGACGACATCGGCGTCGAGACCGCGCCACTCGAAGACCTCGGCGCCGACCTGCTGCAGCTCACGATTCCGCCCGGTTCGCAGTTGCACGGAGTCGAGATCTTCGAGCTACGGCTGCCGCGAGGCTCGGCGGTCACTCTCATTGTGCGTGACGGAGTCAGTTTCGTGCCGACGAGCGAGACCGGACTGCGGCAGGGCGACGCACTGCTTATCGTCGCGACGACGGCTGTCCGACTCGTTGCCGAACGACGGCTACGCGCGGTGAGCCGCCGCGGCAAACTCGCTGGCTGGTACGGCGAGACGGGCGACCGGTCGTGACCGATCGTGACCGTCAGGAGCGTCAGGCCTGGCTGGTTGAGGTTGTGGTAACCACGTCGCGGTAAACCGCGACCTGGTTACCACTGCTTGCTCCGGCCCCCGCGACTTCGCCCGGTTGCAGCCCCCGCTGGGTGGACGGCGACGGTTCGATGCCTCATGATTAGCAATCAAAGGACGAGAGTGCCAGCTTGGA
Source organism: Actinomycetota bacterium (assembly GCA_003134755.1). GTDB lineage: Bacteria > Actinomycetota > Actinomycetes > Acidothermales > Acidothermaceae > PALSA-607. The sequence goes on from PLCK01000195.1 coordinate 5,566, forward strand.
GGCGAGTGAACCGTGCCCACGTATCAATACGCGTGCACTGAGTGCGGCGACCCGCTCGAGCAGGTACAGAAGTTCACCGACGACCCGCTCACGGTTTGCCCGGCGTGCGGCGGCAAGCTGCGCAAGCTCTTCTCGTCCGTCGGGATCGTGTTCAAAGGGTCCGGTTTCTACCGCACCGACAGCCGCACCGCGGCCGCGGTAGGCGCAAAGGCATCGTCCGAAGGCGGCTCGTCCGGGTCGTCCGGCGAGGCCACGTCGAGTTCTGGGTCGTCCGAACCATCGGGCTCGGGTACCTCGAAGGACGCGTCCGGCTCCAACGGCTCGTCGGGCTCCGGCTCGAGCGGAGACTCCAAGGGGACGTCGACGGCAGCCGCCGCCTCGCCGAAGCCGGCTGGCGGCTCGTCCGCGTCCAGAGGGTCGAAGTCCGGCGGCTCGAAGTCGGCCGCCGACAGCTAAGTCGTCCACAGCTCGGGTGTCACTTGAACGGTTGTCCACCCCGGGCGCGGGCCGACCTCGTCGACGTGCGCGCGTCACTTAGGGTCGGCGCATGATCGATGA
>PLCK01000300.1 GCA_003134755.1 Actinomycetota bacterium
CACGACCGAAGGCTCGATCTTGGCAAGCGCGGTCTTCACATCGGACGTCGAGCTTGCGGCCTGCGGCAACGTACTGGCCGGAGTCGACGACGTTGAGGACGTCGCGGACGTCGCGGCAGCCGCCGCCACCTTGGTCCCGCTGTGGTCGTCGACGACATGGACGACGGTGCCGGCTGCGGCCGCCGACAGCACCACGGCCGCGGCGGTCAACGCGACACCCTGCCGGATGCCACGCCGCCGGGGCGCACCGTCCTGCGTTTCGATCACGTCCGCCGCCGCCACATCGCTCAGCGGCGCCGTCCAGGTGGGCTGCGAGGCGGGCTGCGATGTGGAGGGCCATTCGGCGGCGGCCGCGCCGTGCCTGTCGGCCGGCGTCGGCTCGACCGGCGCGCCCGCGACTGGCGGGACGTCGGGCGGCGCGGCTTCCGACGCCCTGGCGTCGACGGCAGAGTCGCCGGTCGGCGTGACGCTGCTGTCCTTGCGCGACCACCACGGCGTGGGGGCGGCAGGTTCACCAGCCCCTGGCTGCTCGGGGCCAGCGCCTCGCGCATCGTCGATTTCGTCGTTGTGGTCCACGGTGTCTCCTCGAACTCGTTGCCGTCGCGATCTGCTGTCGCGATGTCGCCGCCAGTTCCGGCGACCGTTACGAACAACTTGCCCCCCGAGTCTGGGAGTTTTCTGTGGTCAACATGAAAGCCAGCGAAGAAATCTTGGTCAGCGCCTGCACACGACTTGGCCGTGCAGTACCGACAGCCACCCGTCGTCGGCGGCCGCCCACGCCGACCACCCCGCCGCGATGGCCGCCAGCTCGCCTGGCGTAGCCGCGCCCGAGGCCACGGCCTGGCCGGCCATCGCCGAACTCACGATTCGGTCAGCCCATAGGCCGCCCCACCAGGCCCGGTCGGCCGGTGTCGCGAAACACCAGGTCGCCGAACTGACTTCCACTTCGCTGAAACCGGCCGCCTGAGCCCATGACAGCAGCTTCCGCCCGGCGTCCGGGTCGCCGCCGTTGGCCTTCGCGACCGCGTAGTACAGCGCACGCCAATCGTCGAGGGCGGGCACGGCGGGGAACCAGCAGAATCCGCCGTAGTCGCTGTCACGGACCGCGACGATGCCTCCCGGCTTGCACACTCGCCGCATCTCTCGAAGTGCCGCCACCGGGTCGGCAACGTGCTGCAGCACCTGGTGCGCGTGCACGACATCGAACGACGCATCGGGAAATTCGAGATCGGTGACGTCACCAAGCGCGAAGTCGATGGTTGCCTGGCCGCGACCGGCAGCCTCCGACCTCGCGAGCTCGAGCGCCTCGGCGCTGATCTCGACTGCCACCAGGCGGCCGGGCGCAACGATCGCCGCGAGATCGCTGGTGATCGTGCCGGGCCCGCAGCCAACGTCGAGAACCGTCATGCCTCGTTGCAAGTGAGGGAGTAGGTAGGCCGCGGAGTTCTCCGCGGTCCGCCAGCGGTGCGACCGCAGCACCGATTCGTGATGTCCGTGCGTGTAGACCGCCTTCGTCGCTGTCATCATTCCTCGCGAACTTGAGCAGGATCGGGCCAACAGCGACCGACGTTAGCTCATCGTCTCGTAATCCGAGACGCCTATCTCAGCTAGTGAGAAGGGTCAACGCGCGCCCGCGGCGCCCAGGAGCGCGATGGAGTTTGCCAAGCTATGCCAGGAATGCACGAAGCAGGGCGGCTGTGCCGTCGAGATGCTCGGCCATCGCGTCACGCGCGGCGGGTGCATCTCCGGCGAGCACGGCCTGCACGATCTCGCCGTGCTGCTGGTTCGAGTGCACGATATTGCGTGGCAGCAAGGGAATTGCGTCGAGAAGATCGTTGACCCGGACGCGCGCGTCGGCGACCGCTGACGCCAGGGATGGCGACCCTGACAACTCGGCGATGGCCAGATGGAATCGCGAGTCGGCCGGCCGGTAGGCAGCGAGCGGCGCGTCGCGGCAGGCCGCCTGCAGGCGCAGCAACCTGGCCCGCTCGCCAGCCCGAAGGCTGCGCCGGGCGGCGCTCTGAGCGGCCCCGGTCTCGACCGCCAGCCGGAACGCGAGCGCATCTTCGAGGTCGGAGCGCGCATGCGCCGACGGCCGCAGCCGCTTGCTGCGGGCGACCGGCACCGACGCCGTCACCACGAATGTGCCGCCGTTGCGACCACGCCTCGACTCCAGGTAGCCGGCCTCGCGCAGCGAGCCGATCGCCTCGCGCAACGTCTCGCGACTCACCCGCAAGCGGGTCGCGAGATCGCGCTCCGCCGGCAGCCGGTCACCGGGCCCAACCACACCGAGCTTTATCGCGTGCACCAACCGCTCGACTGTTTCTTCGAACGCGTTGCCGCTGCGGATCGGCCGCAGCACAGGGGCGAACAACGACGGCTCCGCCGATTTGCCGTCACCCGCCGCGCCCGACAGCGCGCCGGTTGCCGCCGACGTGGTGGCAGCTTTCGCCGGTGTCATCGCCGCGGCCGCGNNATCTCCTCGGGCTCTGCGAACCGGCCGACCGGAATGTGCACGAGCCGCCGCGCCGCCCGCTCCGGATCCTTCGCAAAAAGTTCCTGTAGCAGCGGCGTGTTCACCGGACCAGGGCACAGGGCATTGACCCGGATCTTCTCTCGCGCGAACTGCACACCCAGCTCACGACTCATGGCAAGTACGCCACCCTTGGACGCCGTGTAGCTGATCTGCGACGTCGCCGANNGATGATGGAGCCGCCGCCGCGCGCCTGCATATGCGGAATCGCATGCTTGCAGCACAAGTACACACTCGTCAGGTTCACATCCTGCACCCGACGCCAGGCGTCGATCCCCGTGGTAAGGATCGAGTCGTCGTCGGGCGGNNGGCGAGATGCCGGCGTTGTTGAATGCGATGTCGAGGCCGCCGTATGCCACGACGGCGGCCTCGTACATGGCCACTACATCGTCCTCGACGGTCACATCAGCACGGACGAACAACCCGTCGACCTCGTCGGCGGCCGCCTTGCCCGCGCTCTCGTCGACGTCCACACAAACGACCTTCGCGCCCTCTCTGGCGAAGCGACGGGCGGTGGCCAGACCGATCCCGCTGCCCGCGCCGGT
>PLCK01000098.1:0-8043 GCA_003134755.1 Actinomycetota bacterium
GGATCGGAGACGCAGTACGGCGATCCACTCGCAGCCGCACTCGCCTGGCAGGAGTCCGGAGCGCGATGGATCCACCTCGTCGACCTCGATGCCGCGTTCGGCCGCGGCTCCAATCGCGAGTTGCTGGCCGAGGTCGTCGGCAAGCTCGACGTCGACGTCGAGATGTCGGGCGGCATCAGGGACGACGAATCGCTGGCCGCCGCACTCGCCACCGGCTGCAAGCGCGTCAACGTAGGAACTGCCGCGCTCGAGGATCCCGCCTGGGTGCGCGCGGCGATTGCGCGTTACGGCGACCGGATCGCGGTCGGGCTCGACGTCCGCGGTACGACGTTGTCGGCGCGTGGCTGGACCCAGGACGGCGGCGAACTGTTCGACGTCCTGGCCAGGTTGGACGCCGATGGTTGTGCGCGTTACGTCGTCACCGACGTGCGTCGCGACGGCACCTTGACCGGGCCGAACCTCGACCTGCTGCGCAGCGTGTGCGCCGCGACCGACAAGCCGGTGGTGGCGAGCGGCGGCGTCTCGTCGCTCGCCGATCTGCGGGCGATCGGCGAACTTGTTCCGCTCGGCGTCGAGGGCGCGATCGTCGGGAAAGCCCTCTACGCGGGCGAATTCACGCTTCAGGACGCGCTCAACGCGGTCGGTGAGGAGTAACGCATGAACACCCCGTCGGGAGGCTCAGACATCAGGCGCATCTCGTCCGGATCGAGATTCGAACCGATCGTCGGCTATTGCCGTGCGGTCGTCGCGGGCCCCTACGTCGAGGTTGCCGGAACCACCGCGCCGGCGGCCGGCGACACCGTGTACGCGCAGACCAAAGGAGCACTCGAGATCATCGGCGCTGCGCTCGCCGAGGCCGGGGTCGGCTTCGCCGATGTCGTTCGCACCCGCATCTATGTCACGGACATCTCGCAGAGGGAGGAATGCGGAAGGGCGCACGGCGAAGTCTTCCGCGACATCAGGCCGGCCAGCACGATGGTCGAGGTGTCCGCGCTTATCGATCCTTCGATGCTGGTCGAGATCGAAGCGACTGCCTACCGTGGGCCGGGCTCGTGACGACCACCGACGCACTGCTCGCGGTCCGGGTCATCCCTTGTCTGGACGTCGATGCCGGCCGCGTGGTGAAGGGGGTCAACTTCGTCGATCTCCGCGATGCGGGCGACCCGGTCGAGATGGCGCGCGTCTATGACGCCGAAGGCGCCGACGAGTTGGTCTTCCTCGACATCACCGCGAGCAGCGGCGATCGCGAGACGACCTATGACGTGGTGCGGCGGACCGCCGAGCAAGTGTTCATTCCGCTCACCGTTGGCGGGGGAGTCCGCAGCGTCGCCGACTTCAACCGGCTCCTGCGGGCCGGCGCCGACAAGGTCGGGCTGAACACCGCGGCCATCGCGCGGCCGGAGCTGCTTGCAGAGGCGGCTGACCGCTTCGGAGCCCAGTGCGTGGTGTTGTCGGTCGACGCGCGGCGGGCGGCCACCCCGTCCGGTTTTGAAGTCACGACCCACGGCGGCCGGCAGGGCACCGGCATCGACGCGGTCGAGTGGGCGGCGCAGGCGGCCGATCTCGGCGCCGGCGAGATCCTGCTCAACTCGATGGACGCCGACGGGACCCGCCAGGGCTACGACCTGCCCATGATCGAGCAGGTTCGGGCCGCGGTCGGCGTGCCGGTGATCGCCTNNTTTTCGCGCCTGCCGTGGAGGCGGGAGCCGATGCCGTACTCGCCGCGAGCGTGTTCCATTTCGGGCAGCTGCGCATCGGCGACGTGAAGCTGGCGCTACGAGAAGCTGGTCACCCGGTCCGCTGAGGAGGTGAGCAAAATCGGATTGGTTGCGCTTACTCGAATCGGGCACACTGGGCAAGGCGCGGCAATCTGCGCGTGAGCCGAGGGAAGGACCCGCTTCACTGATGTCGGTTCCGGACGTCGATGTGGCGGCACCGGCCGCACAACCTCTTCGCAACGGTTTCCGGCTTCTGGGCCGCGGTATCCGCGAGGAACATCGGGTTTTCGCGCTGGCCGCGTTGGCCAGTGGGACCTACGGTCTGATGACCGTCACGAGCGCCTGGGTGCTCGGCAAGATCACCAGTTCGGTGATCTTGCCTTCAATTCGCGACGGCCACGTCGCCACCGGGTCGCTGGTTGCGGCGAGCAGCGCGATCGTGGCCGTTGCGATCGTGAAGGCGGCCGGCATCGTCGGCCGGCGAGTGGGCGCGAGTGTGATGCAGTCCAACCTGCAGGCGGCCTACCGCCGCAGGGTCACCCGCAGCTACCTGCGGCTGCCCATGTCGTGGCACCAGCGGCACCCGACCGGCGAATTGCTTTCCAACGCCAACTCCGACGTCGAGTCGATGTGGTTGTTCATCTCGCCAGTGCCTTTCTCGGTCGGCGTCGTCGTCATGGTCGTCGTGTCGGGCGTGGCCATGACGCTCATCGACCCGGTTATCGCGGTCGTGGGCCTGCTCGTGTTTCCCGCGGTCGCCTTCTTCAACTACGTATACCAGCGGTCGATGACCCCGGCCGCGACCCGCGCGCAGGAGCTTCGGGCCGAGGTGAGCAGGGTCGCGCACGAGAGTTTCGACGGCGCGCTCGTCGTGAAGACCCTCGGTCGCGAAGACCAGGAGACGGCCAGGTTCGCCACCGTCTCGCGCCAGCTCCAGCAGGCGAACGTTGAAGTCGGCCGGCGTCGCTCGTTGTTCGACCCGGCTGTCGAGGCGGTGCCGAACCTCGGCGTCCTCGTCGTCCTTCTCGTCGGTACGCAGCGTGTCGCGCACGGCGCGATCAGCACCGGCCAGCTGATCCAGATCGCCTATCTCTTCACGCTGCTCGCCTTTCCCATCAGGGCGATCGGCTGGGTACTCGGCGACATGGCCCGAAGCGTGGTGGGCGGCGACCGTGTCAGTCGCGTTCTCGGAGCCACGGGAGAACTGACGTACGGCGGACAACACGTGGACGACGACGGGCCGGCCCAGATCGAGCTGCGGTCGGTCGATTTCGCCTACGGCGACGCGCAGGTTCTGAGCGACGTCACGTTTCCCGTAGGCGCAGGGCGAACTATCGCGGTTGTCGGCCCAACGGGTTCGGGCAAGTCGACGTTGACGATGCTGCTCGTGCGGCTTGTCGATCCTGCCGCGGGCACTGTCTTCCTCGACGGCGTCGACATGCGCGAGGTGGCCCGAGGTCACGTCGCGGCGTCCGTCGCGATCGTGCCGCAGCAGACGTTCCTCTTCGAGGACACCCTGCGCGGCAACGTGACTCTCGGGGCGGCGATCCCCGACGACGAGGTCTGGGCCGCATTGAGGGTCGCACAAGCCGACCGCTTCGTACGGGCGTTGCCGGGCGGTCTCGACAGCCTGGTCGGCGAACGCGGAGTCACGTTGTCCGGAGGTCAGCGACAGCGGGTCGCGCTCGCACGCGCGCTCGTTCGGCGTCCGCGATTGCTGATTCTCGACGACGCGACGAGCAGCGTCGATCCGCGCATCGAGGCGCGCATCCTGTCCGGCCTGCGCGACGCGGCGTTGCCGTCGACCGTGGTCGTCGTCGCCTACCGGACGGCGACTATCAGGCTGGCCGACGAGGTCGTCTACGTCGAACAGGGCACGGTGATCGACCGCGGAACCCACTCGCAGTTGCTCGACCGTTGCGACGGCTACCGCTCGCTCGTCACGGCGTACGAAGTGCGGGACATCGTCGAAGCGGACGATCTCGATGACGATCTCGACGAGGCCAGCCGATGACGATGACCGACGAACTCGGAGTCGAAGACGACGGGTTGACCGCGGCGGTCGAACCCCAGGGTGCGTGGCAGACCTTTGTGCGGGGCGTGCGCACGTCTCCCGAGTTCGTCAGCGGCATCTGGACGACGCTTGCCCTCGCCGTGGTGGCGACGGCGGGACGCGTGGTCATCCCGGTCGCCGTGCAACAGACGATCGATCACGGCGTGCTCCGAACCAGCGGCCCGGACGTCGGCTACGTCGAGCGCGTCGTAGCGGTTACGGCGGTCGCGGTGGCCGTCACCGCCTTCTGCGCCTACCGGATGAACCTGCGCCTGTACCGCACGACGGAGGCCGGCTTGGCCACCTTGCGGATCAAGGCATTCCGCCACGTGCACGATCTCTCGATGCTGCATCAGCAGACGCAGTCGCGCGGATCTCTCGTGTCGCGCGTCACGAGCGACGTCGACCAGATCAGCACCTTCATGCAGTGGGGCGGCATCATCGTCATCGTCAGCGTCGGACAGATGCTGGTCGCGACCGTGCTGATGCTCGTCTGGTCGTGGCAGTTGAGCCTGGTGGTCTTCGCTTGTTTCGTGCCGCTGCTGCTTGCGATGCGGGTCTTTCAACGCTGGATCTCACATGCTTACGACGCCGTGCGTGCGCGGGTCGGCGACATGCTCGGCGTGGTCGCCGAGACCGTCGTCGGCGCTGAGGTGATTCGTGCGTACGGCGTGGAGGAGCGCACCGCGACCCGCATCGATGCAGCGGTTGCCGCGCATCGCGACTCGTCGGTGCGCGCGCAACGGATCGTCGCGCTCACTTTCAGCACCGGAGAGATCGCCGCCGGCCTTGCGACCGCGGGGTGTGTCGCACTCGGCGTCCTGCTCGGCGTCCAGGGCCATCTGACAGCTGGCAAGGTGGTCGGCTTTCTCTTCGTCGTCACGCTTTTCGTCCAGCCCGTCCAGACGGCGGCCGAGATGCTGGGGGAGGCTCAGAACGCAGTGGCCGGCTGGCGGCGCGTGCTCGGTGTCCTCGACATGCCTGCAGACGTGGCCGATCCGGGTGCCTCCGGCGAGACCTTGCCGGGCGGGCCGATCGCCGTGCGGTTCGACGGCGTGGGGTTCGCGTACCCGGGCGGACCAACTGTGCTGCACGACCTCGACATCGAGATCGCTCCGCGCACCAGGATCGCGGTGGTGGGTGAGACCGGGTCGGGCAAGACGACCTTCGCGAAGCTCGTGACCCGTCTGATGGATCCTGTCAGCGGCGTGGTGTCGGTGAACGGGGTCGACCTGCGTGCGGTGTCGTTCGAGGTGCTGCGCAAGCGCATCGTGATGGTTCCGCAAGACGGGTTCCTTTTCGACGCCTCTCTCGCCGACAACATCCGGTATGGGTTCTCGGGCGAGATGACCGATGGCGAGGTCGAGGCAGTCCTCTCCGAACTCGGACTCGGGGACTGGCTGGACACGCTGCCTGCCGGGCTTCAGACACCCGTCGGCGAGCGCGGTGAATCGTTGTCGGCGGGGGAGCGGCAACTTGTCGCGCTCGCGCGGGCCTTCGTGGCCGAGCCTGACCTCCTGGTGCTCGACGAAGCCACCNNTGCCGGCCGGCTGGTCGAGCGCGGCCGGCATTTCGAGCTCATCGAACTCGGTGGCACGTACGCGAGGCTGCATGCGTCGTGGAGGGGTGCCACCGGTTCCTAGGTTGCGGTGGTCAAAGTGTCACCAACGCAACTATGATGGTCTTCATGAGTGCGCTAGCCGAACGAATGCCGGAGCTGACCGGTCTGCTCGAGTCCCTGCGGCCTGCCGACCGGCGCGAGATCGAGGAGGCCTACCTGCGGGTCCTTACCACAGCCCACCGGAAGCGCCCGCGCAGCCTGCATCCGGTGGTGCGTAGCCATCGGCCGGCGGTCGCGGCGGCCGCANNCCACCCGGGCCGCGCTGGTCGAGTCTTCGTGGTCGACGCCCGAGGTGGCCCGGCTGCTCGGGGTCAGCTCGGCGGCCGTCACGAAGCGGCGCGCCAAGGGCGGCCTTATCGCGTTCCTGCACAAGGGCGACTGGCGCTACCCGCACTGGCAGTTCCAGGGCTCACAGCTGCTGGCTCCAGCCATTGCCGTGTGGCAGATGTTGCCCGACCGCCACGACGTCCTCGGCCTGGTCCGCTGGTTCACCCTGCCGTCGCGCCAGCTGGGCGATCGCACGCCGATGCAGGCCCTTACCGACGGCGACGTCGATTCCGTGATCGATGCCGCAACCTACGTCNNACGTCGGCAGCCGTTGACAGCACGGCGCAGGGCCGTCGGGCCCTTTCCTGGGCGGCCCGTCATCGTCACCTTGCCCGCTTCCACGCCGCTGGTCCGGATCTACGACGCGCACTTCTACCGTGAGGGTACGAGTTTCCGGTTCATCGGCCCGCACCTTCGCGGGCGGTGGGATCACCACNNCCGGTGCCCAACGGCGACCGCGGCGTGTTGTACGCGACGCTGTCGCTGCAGTGCGCGGTCGCCGAGGTGTTCGGCGACGACCGCCGAGTTTCTCCGTCGCCTTCGCAGCGACTTGCGGTGCTCGAAGTAAGGCGTCCGGTGCGGCTCGTCGACACCTGCGGTCTGTCGGCGGTGCCGCTCGGCGTTCCGGCCGGCGCGTTGCGAACCCGCGACCGCGCCCTGACACAACGTGTCGCGCGTGATCTGTACGAGAGCACCGACGCAGACGGTCTTCGCTATGAGGGATGGCAGACGGGCGAGCCGTGCATCTGCCTGTGGGAACGCGCAGAGCCGGACGTCGAGCTGCTCGACGATCGCGGATTGCTCGACGATCCCGACGTTGCCCTCGACCTCGCGGTCATCGCCGATGAGCTGTTGTACGACCGGCCCGCGCTCTAGTCCGGAACCGGCCGCCGCCGGATCGTGCCCTCGCCCGTCGGCTCGTATCTCGCGCGACGACGACTGTGGCTGCCCGGCACAATGGCTACATGCCCGCTGCCTCGGACCCTGCAAACACCTCCTCCGGCCTCGATCCGGCCCTCGCCACCCGCCTCAAGCGCAACGAGTACGGGCTCTTCCCGGCCGTGGCCCAGCAATACGNNTGATGCTCGGCTGGATGGACGACGAGGCGTTGCGGCGCACGTTGACCACCGGGCGTTGCACGTACTGGAGCCGCAGCCGCAAGGAGTATTGGGTCAAGGGCGAGACATCGGGTCATCAGCAGTGGGTGAAGTCGGTTGCGCTCGACTGCGACGGCGACACGGTGCTCGTGAAAGTCGATCAGATCGGCGCGGCCTGCCACACCGGCGACCGCACCTGTTTCGACGCCGACGTGCTCGACGCCGTCGTTGGCGCAGGGGCTTCGTGACTGCCGTGGCTGCGGCTGCCGTCGCCGGTCCCGTACGGCGGGTCACCCGCAGGCTGCTCGCCGACGGGGAGACCGCGGTCGGGCTCTACCGCAAGCTCGCGCAGGATCGCCCCGGGACGTTCCTGCTCGAGTCCGCCGAGAACGGCCGCTCGTGGTCGCGGTACTCGTTCATCGGCGTCCGTGCGGCGGCAACCCTGACCGAGCACGAGGGGCGCGCGCGCTGGGTCGGAACCCCGCCCCCCGGCGTCCCGACCGAAGGTCTGCCTCTTGAGGTCCTTGCGGGCACCGTCTCGGCATTGCGCGGTCCGCGCGACGCATCACTACCGCCGCTCGTCGGGGGGATGGTCGGTTTCGTGGCGTACGACGCCGTGCGCCGGCTCGAACGGCTGCCCGACGACACGGTCGACGATCTGCACCTGCCCGAGCTCGTGATGTTCCTCGTCACTGACCTGGCCGTGCTCGACCATCACGACGGCACGGTCCTGCTGATCGCGAACGTGCTGCCCGGCGATTCCGACGCTGAAGCCGAGCGGCGACTCGACGACATGACCGTCGCGCTCCAGAGTCCCGCGCCATCGACGGTTGCGATCATGGCTGACGCCGTCACGCCGGCGCCGGTTCGGCGCACGAGCAGCGCGGAGTACATGGCATGGGTCGACCGGGCCCGGGAGTACATCAGGGCCGGCGACATCTTCCAGGTCGTGCCGAGCCAGCGATTCGAGACGACGACTACCGTCAGTGCGCTCGACATCTACCGGGTGCTGCGGGCGCGCAACCCGAGCCCGTACCTCTACTTGCTCCGGTTCGAGGGCTTCGACATCGTCGGCTCGAGTCCCGAGGCGCACGTCACGGTGAAGGAGGGCCGGGCGATGATGCATCCGATCGCCGGCAGTCGGCCGCGCGGCGCGACGCCCGAGCAGGACAACGCACTCGCGTCGGAGCTGTTGGCCGACCCCAAGGAGCGCGCCGAGCACGTGAT
>PLCK01000098.1:8094-11092 GCA_003134755.1 Actinomycetota bacterium
GCGATCGCGATCCGCACGGCTGTCGTGCGCGACGGCACGGTCTACGTGCAGGCAGGTGCCGGGCTGGTAGCCGATTCCGATCCAGCCACCGAGGACGCCGAATGCCAGCACAAGGCCAACACGGTGCTGTCGGCTGTCGCCATCGCTGAGGCGTTACGGACGCCGTGACCAAGGGGCCGGACGGCGTTGTGCGCGGACGCCGTGGCCTGACCGTCGCCGCGGCCGGCTGCGCGGTCAGCGGCGGACTCGTGCTGCTCGCGGTCGGCCGGATGTGGCTTCGCTATGACGTGCCTGAGCCAGGACTCGCCGTCCGCGCCGCGTCGGCCACCGGGCACGTCGTCGCAGACCCGGCCTCGACCTTCGCCCTCGTCGTCCTCGCCGGGATTCTCGTGCTGCCAGCAACGCGCGGGCTCCTGCGCCGCCTGGCGGGCGTGGTCATCGCACTGGCCGGTCTTGGCATCGGGTATGTCGCCGTGTTGACGATCGTCCTCACGAAAGCTGCACTGCCCGGCCCTGACACGAGCGACTACCTCGACGGCCGCGTGACCGTTTGGCCCTGGATCGCCGCGGCGGCGGCCCTGGTCGCCATAGCGGCCGGTCTGCTCACTGCGGTTGCGAGCCGGGACTGGCCCGCGATGGGGCGACGGTACGAGCAGGGCGGTTCGCCGTCCCGCGATTCGAGCGAGGCTTCGATGTGGGACCGCCTCGACGTCGGCGACGACCCAACGGTCTGAGTGGTTCGCTGCGGCCCGAACATTCCTCGAACATTGCCCTGACACGGCGTTGCGCGAGCAAGCCGACCATATGGGCGGCGGCGCTGCTCTACCGTCCGTACCGGGAGGCCATGAATGACGGAGCTGGGCAGCGGCGGGGGCGAGCCCGCGAAGGGGCTGGTGCTCGTCATCGAAGACGAGCGCGCGATCGCCGATCTCGAGCGGATGTACCTCAGCCGCGAAGGCTTCGGCGTCCACGTCGAGTCCGACGGCCGGGCCGGGCTGGCCGCCGCCCGCAACCTGCACCCGGTCGCCATCGTCTTGGACNNACGACTACCTGACCAAGCCGTTCAGCCCGCGCGAATTGGTGGCCCGGGTGAAAGCGGTCCTCCGACGCAGCGGCAGCGCGGCGGGGAGCGACGATCGCGTCTACATCGTCGGTGCGGTGACGGTCGACCCGGCGCGACGGCGGGTGCTGGCAGCCGGCCAACCGGTCGAACTCACGGCGACCGAGTTCGAGTTGCTCGAGTTCTTGTGCCGCCGCCCAGGCCGGGTCTTCCCTCGCGAGCACCTGCTGTCGGAGGTTTGGGGCTACGCCGCCGCGGCGGGCACCCGGACGGTCGACGTGCACGTGGCGCAACTGCGGGCCAAGCTCGGCGAGGCGAGTCCGATCCGCACGGTCCGCGGAGTCGGGTATAGCGCCGATGCATGAGCGGCGAACCGGCCTTGCCACCCGGGTCGCGCTGGTCACAACGTTGGCGGCGGCGGTCGCCGTCCTGATCGCGGGTCTGCTGTCCGGGTTGTTGGTTCGGGCGGCCACCCAGTCGACGGGGCGGAACACGCTCAAGCAGTATGCGAACCTCGCGGTTGCGGCCGCCGAATCGGCGAAGACTGGCCGCACCGAAGTGCCGGCCAGGATCTCGACGCTGTTGCGACCGCTGAACATCCGCGTGCTTGTCGTCCAGCCAGATGGCCGGGTGACGGGGCCGGCAGGTGCCGTGGCCGCGACAGGCACCGTGAAGTCGGGCGAGATCGCCGCATTGGCCGCCGGTCGAAACGTTTCCGACACCAGCAAGATCGGTGGTGGCAACTACTACGTCGAGGGGCGGCCCATCACGTCGGGGCCAGGCGCGGGCGGCGGCATCGTCTTGCTGCAGAAGGTGACCGTCGCCCGAGCCGCAGAGCGATCGATCGGACTGCGGCTGCTCGTGGCGCTGGCCGCCGGCCTCGTCGTCGCGGCGCTGACCGGGCTCCTCCTCGCGCGCCGGCTGGCCCGGCCGTTGCAGCACGCTGCCGGAGCCGCGCGGCGGTTGTCGACCGGCGCTCGCGACGTCCGCCTCGTACCGGAAGGCCCTGCCGAGGTTGCGGCGGTCGCCGATGCGCTGAACGCCCTGAGTTCGGCCCTTGCCACCAGCGAGGGTCGGCAGCGCGAGTTCTTGCTGTCGATCTCGCACGAGCTCCGCACCCCGCTGACCGCGGTCAAGGGCTACGCCGAAGCATTGTCGGACGGCGTGGTGCCGCCGGCTGCGGTCGAGGCGACCGGCCAGATCCTGCTCGCGGAATCGAGCCGGCTCGAGCGACTGGTGTCCGACCTGCTCGACCTGGCCAGGCTCGGCGCGCAGGACTTCAGGATCGACGTCGCATCGGTCGACTTGGTGACGTTGGTGAACCAGGCGGCCTTGGTGTGGTCCGATAGGTGTGCGCGCGAGGGCGTGCTGTTCGGGCTCGAAGTGCCGTCGACCCCGGTCATTGTGCAGTCCGATCCCACCAGGCTCCGCCAGATCGTCGACGGGCTGGCAGAGAACGCGTTGCGCGTCACCCCGGCCGGTCGTCCGATCGTGTTCGCGGTCAGCGCTTCACCGTACGAGGCGGTGCTGCAAGTTCGTGACGGCGGGCCTGGACTCACACCCGACGACTGCCGGGTGGCGTTCGACAGGTCGGCCCTGTACGACAGGTACCGCGGTGTTCGCCGGGTCGGCACTGGTGTCGGGCTGGCCCTCGTTGCCGGCCTGGCCGGCCGGTTGGGTGGACGCGCGGCGGCGGGCAGATCGCCTGAAGGTGGCGCCGCATTCACGATTTCGTTGCCGCGGGCGATACCCGGTTGAGTCGTGCAGGGCGAGGGCCGTTCGGGTGGTGCGCATGGGGGGTCGGCGGCCCGGATGTTCCCGGCCGCTACCCTGAGGCAGGTCGACAAGCGGGTATCGAGAGCTCGACGGGCTAGCCAGTGAGGCGCACTGAGGGGATCGCTACGTGAGCGTGCTTGACGAGATCCTGGTCGGCGTCCG
>PLCK01000279.1 GCA_003134755.1 Actinomycetota bacterium
TTGAGGCAGTTGTACGACCGGACAGTGAGCTCGAGGTCCTCGATGGGCAGCGCCAGATCGGCAGCCAGCGCGGCGTCGGTCGGGGAGGGCCCCATGTCGATGCCCTCGGCGTCGACGTTGAGCTCGCGGAACAGGCCGAACAGCTCGACGAGCGTCTTGCCGGCGCTGGCGACCGCGTCCCGCGGGCGCATCGACGGCTTGGTCTGCACGTCCACGATGAGCCGGTCGAAGTCGGTGCGCTGCTCGACGCGAGTCGCCTCGACCTTGTAGGTCACCCGCAGCACCGGGGAGTAGATCGAGTCGACCGGTATCCGGCCGATCTCCTGGCCGACCTGCTTGTTCTGGGCCGCAGAGACATAGCCGCGGCCGCGCTCGACCGTGAGCTCGATCTCCAGCTTGCCCTTGCCGTTCAGGGTTGCCAGGTGCAGCTCGGGGTTGTGCACCTCGACTCCAGCCGGGGGTGCGATGTCGGCCGCGGTGACCACCCCGGGGCCCTGCTTGCGCAGGTACATCACGACCGGCTCGTCCTGCTCGGAGCTCACCACGAGCTGCTTGATGTTCAGGATGAGGTCGGTGACGTCCTCCTTGACGCCCGGCACGGTGGTGAACTCGTGCAGGACGCCGTCCACCCGGATCGACGTGACCGCAGCGCCGGGGATCGACGACAGCAGGGTGCGCCGAAGGGAGTTTCCGAGGGTATATCCGAAGCCGGGCTCGAGGGGCTCGACGACGAACCGCGAACGGAACTCGTCGGCGACTTCCTCGGCCAGCGTGGGCCGCTGTGCGATGAGCACGGTCTTACCTCCTGGGTCGGGCGCCCGCAATATGACGCCGACGGAACACGGACCGGGAGCGCTGGCGCGAGCGCCGTCGCCGCCCGGGTCTTACTTGGAGTACAGCTCAACGATGAGCTGCTCCTGGACCGGCGTGTCGATGATCTGCCGGGCCGGGAGGTTGTGGACCAGGACGCGCATCCGGTTCGGGATGACCTCGAGCCAGGCCGGGACGATGCGCTCCCCGGCCTCGGCGCGGGCGATCACGAACGGGGTCAGCTCGTGCGAGGACTTGCGCACCTCGACGATGTCGCTGCCGGACACCCGGTACGAGGGGATGTCGACCTTGGCGCCGTTGACGGTGATGTGGCCGTGCTTGACGAGCTGGCGGGCCATGTCCCGGGACTTGCCGAGGCCGGCGCGGTAGACAACGTTGTCCAGCCGGCTCTCGAGGATGACCAGCAGGTTCTCACCGGTCTTACCGGGCTTGCGCACGGCCTCCTCGTAGTACCCGCGGAACTGCTTCTCCAGCACGCCGTAGATGCGTGCGCACTTCTGCTTCTCGCGCATCTGCAGCAGGTACTCGCTGTCCTTCGTGCGGCCGCGACCGTGCTCGCCGGGGGGGTAAGGACGGATCTCGATCGGGCACTTGGGCGACTCGCACTTGGAGCCCTTGAGGAAGAGCTTCATCTTCTCTCGCCGGCATCGCTTGCAGTCCGGGCCTGTGTATCGGGCCATCTGGGTTCCTGTCTCCTCTTCCGCTCGTCGCTGTCCTGGGCCTCAGACGCGCCGACGCTTGGGCGGCCGGCATCCGTTGTGCGGCACCGGCGTCACNNACGAACACGTCGACCTTGCGCATGCCGTGCTCCATCGCCCGGCGAGCGGCGGCCTCGGCGGCCATCTGCGCGGCGAACGGGGTGGACTTGCGTGAGCCCTTGAACCCGACCTGTCCGGCCGAGGCCCACGCGATCACGGCCCCAGCGGGGTCGGTGATCGACACGATCGTGTTGTTGAACGTGCTCTTGATGTGGGCGTGGCCGTGAGCCACGTTCTTGCGTTCCTTGCGGCGCACCTTCTTGGCGGCCGTCGCGGTGCGACTCTTGGGAGGCATGAGCGGGAGGACTCCTGGGGGAGGTGGTCGGTCCGTCCGGTCGTCGGGACCTGCTGACTCGGGAGCGGACTACTACTTCTTGCCGACCTTCTTCTTGCCGGCGATGGCGCGCCGCGGACCCTTGCGGGTTCGTGCGTTGGTGTGAGTGCGCTGGCCGCGAACCGGAAGGCCGCGGCGGTGCCGCACCCCCTGGTAGCAGCCGATCTCCACCTTCCGGCGGATGTCTGCGGCGACCTCACGGCGCAGGTCGCCCTCGATCTTGTAGGTGCTCTCGATCCAGTCGCGGAGCCTGACCAGGTCGTCGTCACCGAGGTCGCGGACCCGCAGGTCGGGGCTTACGCCGGTGTGGGCGAGAGTCTCCTGCGCGCGGGTCCTGCCGATGCCGTAGATGTAGGTGAGCGCCACCTCGAGCCGCTTCTCGCGGGGGAGGTCGACGCCGACAAGACGTGCCATACGGGCGTGCCCTTCGTGTCGCGGAGGTCGTGCGCGGCCCACCCCCGTCCGCCCGCGGACAGGCCCCGGCCTCCGTGCCGGGGGTGGTGCCGGTCCTTCGGACCGGCGTGCAGGTCTGTGCCCAACTAGCTGCCGTGCCTATCTGCCGTACCTAGCTGACTAGCCCTGACGCTGCTTGTGGCGCAGGTTCTCGCAGATCACCATGACCCGGCCGTGACGCCGGATCACCTTGCACTTGTCGCAGATCTTCTTGACGCTCGGCTTGACCTTCATGCGGTGCTCCTGGAAAGAGACTCCTGGACGTGCGAGCGTCAGGAGTTCCTGAGGCGCCCTTCTTGTGCGGTTACTTGTAGCGGTAGACGATCCGGCCGCGAGTGAGGTCGTACGGGCTGAGTTCGACGACGACCCGGTCACCAGGCAGGATGCGGATGTAGTGCATGCGCATCTTGCCGCTGATGTGAGCGAGCACCTTGTGCCCGTTCGCGAGCTCTACCCTGAACATGGCGTTCGGGAGCGGCTCGACGACCTGGCCCTCGATCTCGATGGCTCCGTCTTTCTTCGCCATATCCTCCGCGTTCCGTCGACTTGATCACATGCGTGTTGGCACGCGCCTACACGGCTCTTCGGGTGAAGAGCTGAAACGGGCGACGGACCGACTGCGAAGTCTACGCGACCACCCCCGCGATTGTGAAACCGACGCCGAGCGCGCGCACCGTTCACCAGGAATATATAGCCGATAGTGTAGACAACGCTAAACTCCGCACACTCTCGCCCGTGGATCCCGTTCGTAACCCCTACAGCCCTGGCGCCGGCACCCGCCCGCCGGCCCTGGTCGGACGTGATCGCGAGATCGACAGCATGGACGTCGTATTACAGCGACTCCGGCTAGGCCGCGATGGTCGCAGCCAACTCCTCACCGGGCTACGGGGCGTCGGCAAGACCGTCATGCTCAACGAGTTCGAGCAGTTGGCCGACGGCCGCGGCTACTTTCACGAGCACATCGAGGTCACCGAGGAGGGCGACCTGGCGCCTAGACTCGCCGCCGCGTTTCGGCGCGTACTCCTGTCGATGGAAGCCAGACGGCGGATCGGCGAGCGAATTCGCCGGGCACTGGGAGTGCTCAAGGCCTTTAGCATCAGCCTGCCCGACGGCCCCGAGTTGAGTATCGACGTCGCAACAGTATTCGGCCCGGCGGACTCAGGTGATCTCGCGACCGATCTGGCTGGCCTGTTCGTCGAGATTGGCGAGGTCGCTCGCGACCACGACACTGGCGTCCTGATCACGATCGACGAACTGCACTACGTGAACGTGCAGACGCTCGAGGCGTTGGTCATGGGGCTGCACCGTGCAAGTCAACTCCGGCTGCCGATCACCGTGGCCGGCGCCGGGCTCCCAACATTGGCCGCCCTGACGGGGGAAGCGAAGTCCTATGCGGAGCGAATGTTCGTCTTCCCAGTCATCGGGTCGCTGCCCGACTCGGAGGCCCGCGAGGCGCTTGTCGTACCCGCCGCAGACGAGAAGGTGCGATGGCAGGACGACGCCCTCGACGCAGTGCTCCGAGAGACGCAGGGGTACCCCTACTTCCTCCAGGAGTTCGGCAAGCAGGCATGGGATGCCGCCGAAGATCCGGTTGTGATCACAGCGGGAGATGTGGAGCGCTCCATTCCGGTTGCCACGGCCGAGTTGGACGATGGGTTCTTCCGGGTGCGAACCGGCCGAACCAGCGACCCCGAACGCGCATACCTACGGGCGATGGCCGAACTCGGCCCGGGTCCGGTGCGATCAGGAGAGGTCGCGGCAATGCTCAACAGAAGGACGACAGCGCTCGGCCCCACCAGGGACGGCCTGATCAGGAAGGCGCTCTGCTACTCGCCGCGCTGGGGCGAGATCGACTTCACGGTTCCACTCTTCGGCGACTTCATGAAGCGTTGGATCCCTGACCTCAGTCGACTTCTCTAAGCCGCGCGAACCGCGATGCATAGCCTCGTTAGCTATGTATAGAGCGTTCGCTATAAATCGGCTGCGACCCGACCACTGCGCCGCGGTTGACCGCCGCCAGCCGTTGCACTCCGAGGTCAGGGGCGGTCAGCACCTGCGGGCCACCGGGCGTGACGGCGAACGTGTGTTCGAAGTGGGCCGCCCAGCTCCCGTCTGCGGTCACGACAGTCCAGTCGTCCTCGAGCGTGGCGACGTGGCGCCGACCCATCATGATCATGGGCTCGACGGCGAGCGTCAGGCCCGGTCGCAGCACGAGGCCGCGCCCGCGACGCCCGTGGTTGGCGACGTGCGGCTTCTGGTGCATCTGGGTGCCGATGCCGTGGCCGCCGTACTCCTCGACGATCCCGTACGGGCCTTGCGACCGGACGTAGGACTCGACAGCGAAGCCGATGTCACCCAGTCGGCCGCCCGCCACGCCCGCCGCGATGCCGCGCCACATCGACTCCTCGCAGACGTCGAGCATCTTCTGGACGGCGGGATCGATCGCCCCGACGCCCGCGGTGAAGGCGGCGTCCCCGTGCCAACCGTCGAGCACGGCGCCGCAGTCGATCGAGATGATGTCGCCTTCGCGCAGCCGGTGGCCGGCATCGGGGATGCCGTGCACGACCTCGTCGTTGACCGAAGCGCAGATGACAGCTGGGAACGGTGTCGAGCCGCCGCCGCGGTAGCCCTTGAAGTTCGAGGTCGCGCCCGCGTCGGTAATAACCCGCTCGGCTATCGCGTTGAGTTCGGCGGTGCTGACCCCGGGCACGATCGCAGCCCGCACCGCGTCGAGCGCGGCACTCACGACCAGGCCCGCCGCCCGCATCTTCACGACCTCGGCCTCGGTCTTGATGTGGATGTCGTCGTCGGTCACAGTCTCATTGTCCCCAATGTCGCAGCGAAGCGACGGCTCTTGCTGTTACGTCTTCGACCGGGCCGGTAGCGTCGATGCCTTCGAGCAGGCCGGACGTCGCGTAGTAGCCGACGAGCGGCGCGGTCTGGTCGGCGTAGACCTCGAGCCGGTGCCGGATCGTCTCCTCGCGGTCGTCGTCGCGCTGGAACAGCTTGCCGCTGCAGTGGTCGCAGATTCCCTCGACCGACGGCGGGTCGAACAGCATGTGCCAGACGTGGGCACACTCCGAGCAGGTGCGCCGGCCCGACAGTCGGCGAACGACTTCGTCGTCGTCGACAACGAGTTCGAGCACCACCGAAAGCGGCGTGTGCATCGCGGCGAGCATGTCGCCGAAGATCTCCGCCTGTGCGACGTTGCGCGGGAACCCGTCGAAGAGGAAACCGTCGCGGGTGTCGTCCTCGTCGAGTCGCTCTTTGACCATCGCGATCGTCACTTCGTCGGGCACCAGGTCGCCGGCGTCCATGTACCGCCTGGCCTCGTGGCCCAGCTCGGTGCCGCGGGTCACGTGCATGCGGAAGATGTCCCCGGTCGAGATCTTGGGCACCGACAGGTAGGAAGCGAGGAACTGAGCCTGGGTGCCCTTGCCAGCGCCGGGCGGACCCATCAGGACCAGTCGCACTACCGGAGAAAGCCCTCGTAGTTTCGCAACATGAGCTGGCTCTCGATCTGCTTCACGGTGTCGAGGCCGACGCCGACGATGATCAGCACCGACGTGCCACCGAACGGGAACTGCTGAGAGCTGCCGATGAGCGAAAGCGCGATCTCGGGGATCACCGCGATCAGGGCCAGGTACGTCGCACCTGGCACGGTGATGCGCGACAGGATGTAGGTCAGGTACTCGGCGGTCGGGCGCCCTGGGCGGATGCCGGGAATGAATCCGCCGTACTTCTTCATGTTCTCGGCGACTTCGTCCGGGTTGAACGTGATCGCCACGTAGAAGAACGTGAAGAACACGATCAGGGTCGCGTAGAGGATCAGATACGTGAGATGGCCGTTGGGCGACAGGTAGTTCGTCACGAACTGGGTGAAGCCGAGATTGCCCGACCACACCCTCGTGAGAAGCGAAGGGATATACAGCAGGGACGACGCGAAGATGACCGGGATCACGCCGGCCTGGTTCACCTTCAACGGCAGGTAGGTCGAGGTGCCGCCGTACATGCGGCGGCCGATCATGCGCTTGGCGTATTGCACCGGGATTCGTCGCTGGGCCTGCTCGACGAACACGATGCCCGCGATGATCACAGCGCCGACCAGGATGACCATCAGGAACGTGAACAGGCCCTTGGTCTGGCGGATGCTGTTCAGCTCGGCCGGGAAGCGGGCGGCGATCTGCGTGAAGATCAGGATCGACATGCCGTTGCCGATGCCACGGTCGGTGATGAGTTCGCCCAGCCACATGATGATCGCGGTACCTGCGGTCATCGTCAGCACGATCGTGAGGATCACCGGCCAGCCGGCGTTGGGAATGATCCCCAGTGAGCAGCCACTGAAGATCTGGCCGGGCGTGCGGGCCAGCGCGACGAACGCCGACGACTGCAGGATCGCGAGCCCGATCGTCAGGTAGCGGGTGTACTGGGTGAGCTTGGCCTGCCCGGACTGGCCCTCTTCCTTCAGCCGCTCGAGCCGCGGAATGACCACGACGAGCAACTGGATGATGATGCTCGAGGTGATGTACGGCATGATGCCGAGCGCCAGAATCGACAGCTTCAGAAGTGCGCCACCGCTGAACAGGTTGATCAGGGTGTAGACGTTGTGGTTGTTGCCCTGAGTCACCTGCTTCAGGCAAGAGTTGATGTTCGTGACCGAGACGCCAGGCGCCGGGATCGCGCTGCCCAACCGGAACAGCAGCACGATGAAGAGCACGAACAGCATCTTCTTGCGCAGGTCAGGAGTCCGGAACGCCTGTCCGAAGGCCCTGAGAAGGGCAGAGTTCACGATTCCTCCTGCGCGACCCACTGCGTCGATCAGTGGGTGTCCGTCGAGCGAGAGCCCGCCTCGTGACTGTAACGCACGCCCGAGGCGAGCCGGAGCGTGCTGCTACAGCTTGGTGGCGGTACCGCCGGCAGCCTCGATCTTCGTTTTGGCGGACGACGAGAACCCGTGAGCGCTGATCTGCAGCGCAACCGCGATGTCACCGTCGCCGAGCACCTTGACGAGCTCGCCCTTGCGGACCGCGCCCTTCGCGGCGAGATCGTCGACCGTGACGGCCCCGCCGGCCGGGTAGTGCGCGGCGAGCCACTCGAGGTTGACGACCTGGTACTCGACCCTGAAGCGGTTGGTGAAGCCCTTCAGCTTCGGCAGTCGCATGTGCAACGGCATCTGGCCGCCCTCGAAGCGCTCCGGCACCTGATAGCGCGCCTTGGTGCCCTTCGTGCCGCGGCCGGCCGTCTTGCCCTTCGATGCCTCGCCACGACCGACCCGCATCTTGGGCTTGTGCGAGCCCGGAGCAGGCCGGAGGTGGTGAACCTTCAGCACGTTCGCGGCACGCGGCGTGGTCGCGGCCTCGGCAGCGGCGTCCGCTGTCTTCTTCTTGCTTGTGGTGGTGCTTGCGGTGTCAGCCATGTCAGTCGACCTCCTCGACGGCTACCAGGTGCGCAACGGTCCTGATCATGCCGCGGATCTCGGGTCGGTCTTCCTTGACGACGGTGTCCCGCAGCCGCTTCAGACCGAGTGTGCGCAGGGTGTTGCGCTGGGTACTTGTGCCGCCGATCTCGGACCGGGTCTGGGTTACCTTCAGCCGGCCCATGTCAGGCTCCCATGCCCGCGGCGCGCGCACGCAGGAGCGCGGCCGGCGCGACGTCCTCGAGAGGCAACCCGCGACGAGCGGCCACCTCCTCGGGACGCATGAGACCTTTGAGAGCCGCAACTGTCGCGTGCACGACGTTGATGGCATTGTCAGAACCGAGTGACTTCGACAGGACGTCGTGGATGCCGGCGCATTCGAGGACCGCGCGCACCGGGCCGCCGGCGATGACGCCGGTACCAGGACTGGCCGGACGGAGCAGGACGACGCCCGCTGCGGCCTCACCCGTGATGGGGTGCGGGATCGTGTGCTGGATGCGCGGCACCTTGAAGAAGCTCTTCTTGGCCTCTTCGACGCCCTTCGCGATCGCGGCGGGGACTTCCTTGGCCTTGCCGTAGCCGATCCCGACGCTGCCGTCGCCGTCACCGACAACGACGAGCGCGGTGAAGCTGAAGCGCCGGCCGCCCTTGACGACCTTCGCGACGCGGTTGATCGCCACGACCCGCTCGATGTACTGCGTCTTCTCGGCCGCACCATCGGGACGACGGTTGTCGCGGCGATTGTCGCGGCGGCCGTCACCGCCGCCGGCACCCGTGCCACCGGTTGATCCGGCGGGACCGGTACCCGTGCCACTCCCGGGTCCGCGGCGCTGTGGTCCTGGCATCAGACGTTCCCCATCTCGGTGTTCGTGCAGTTCGTGCGATACGTAACGGTCATCGTCACAGCGCTCGTCACAGCGTCAGGCCGCCTTCGCGCGCGCCGTCGGCGATCGCCGCGACCCGGCCGTGGTATTGGAATCCGCCGCGGTCAAAGACGACCGGACCGATGCCGGCGGCCTTCGCCCGCTCGGCGACGAGCTCGCCGACTTTGCGGGCCTTGGCGGTCTTGTCGCCCGTGAGCGCACGGACGTCGGCTTCCATCGTGGACGCCGAGACGAGCGTGCGGCCCGAGACGTCGTCGACGACCTGGGCGAAAACGTGGCGGGTCGAACGGTTCACGACGAGCCGCGGCCGCTCCTGGGTACCGGTGACCTTCTTGCGCACCCGAAAGTGCCGGCGCGAACGCAGGGCCGACTTGGTGGATCCTCGCGCCTTGCGGCGACTGATCAATCCAACAGGCATGACTACTTACCAGCCTTTCCGACCTTGCGACGCACGACTTCACCCTGGTAGCGCACGCCTTTGCCCTTGTAAGGCTCGGGCTTGCGCAGCTTGCGGATGTTGGCGGCGACTTCCCCTACCTGCTGCTTGTCGATCCCACGGACGACGAACCGGGTCGGGGCCTGGACCTCAAACGTGATGCCGGCGGGCGCCGGGATGTTGACGGGGTGCGAGAAGCCGAGCGCGAACTCCAGGTCGGAGCCCCTCGCCTGCACGCGGTACCCGGTGCCGACGATCTCGAGGGTCTTGGTGAACCCGTCGGTCACGCCGATCACCATGTTGGCGACGAGCGTGCGGCTGAGGCCGTGCCGCTCCTTGCTCCGCTTCTCGTCGTCCGGACGGGTGACGAGCAGCGAACCATCGTCGCCCTTCTGGATGGCGATCGGCTCCGCGAGCATGTGCGTCAAGGTGCCTTTCGGGCCCTTGACCGTGACCAATCGGTCGCTGATGTCGACGTCGACCCCACTGGGAACAGGGATCGGAAGTCTTCCGATGCGGGACATGAGTTCGTCTCTTCCTGTTACCAGACGTAGGCGAGGACTTCCCCGCCTACCCCACGCTTTGCGCACTGCTTGTCTGTCAGCAGTCCGCCCGATGTCGAAATGATCGCGATGCCGAGGCCACCAAGGACCCGCGGCAGGTTGGTGCCCTTGGCGTAGACCCGAAGGCCTGGCTTGCTCACGCGGCGAACGCCCGCGATGGAGCGCTCGCGGTTCGGGCCGTACTTGAGTTCGACGACGAGGTTCTTCGCCGAGGCGTGACCTTCGACGTCCTCGACGTGCCAGCCGGCGATGTAGCCCTGCTCCTTGAGGATCTGGGCGACATGCGTCTTGATCTTCGAGTGCGGGATCGGCACGTTGTCGTGGTAAGCGTGATTGGCGTTACGGACGCGCGTGAGCATGTCCGCAATCGGGTCGGTCATCATGATGTGGCCACATGGCCTTTCTCGCCGTGGTTTCCGCCTGGACCTTCGGCGTAGTGGGGTTTACCAGCTGCTCTTGGTGATGCCGGGCAGTTCACCGCGGTGCGCCATCTCGCGAAGGCAAATGCGGCAGATTCCGAACTTGCGGTACACCGAGTGCGAACGTCCGCAGCGGGTACAGCGGGTGTAACCCCGCACCGCGAACTTCGGCTTCGCGGCCGCCTTGATCTTCAGTGCGTTCTTGGCCATTTCTATCCCTTGCTCTTCGCGCAAGCGCTCATCACAGTGTTCGTTCCGCTCCTCGGCGCTTCGCGCCTTCGATGCTCGCTCACTAGTTCTCCTTGAAGGGGAAGCCGAGCAGGCGAAGAAGCGCACGCCCCTCGTCGTCGGTGCGCGCGGTCGTGACGACCGTGATGTCCATCCCGCGGAAGCGGTCGATCCGATCCTGGTCGATCTCGTGGAACATCACCTGCTCGGTGAGGCCGAACGTGAAGTTGCCGTGGCCGTCGAACTGCTTGGGCGACAACCCACGGAAGTCACGGATGCGCGGCAGCGCCAGCGCAAGCAGCCGGTCGAGGAACTCCCACATCCGGTCGTTGCGCAACGTGACGTGGCAGCCGATCGCCATGTTTTCGCGCAGCTTGAACTGGGCGATTGACTTCTTGGACTTGGTGACCTGCGGCTTCTGGCCCGTGATCGTCGTCAGGTCGCGCACCGCGCCGTCGATCAGCTTCGAGTCACGCGCGGCCTCGCCAACACCCATGTTGACGACGACCTTGGTGAGGCCGGGAATCTGCATGACGTTGTCGTAGGAGAACTGCTCGCGCAGCTGACCGGCGATCTCGTCGCGGTAGCGCTGCTTGAGACGGGGCACGGAGGGCGTTGCGGGCGTGCCCTTCGCGGGAGCCTCGGTGGTCGTGGTGGTCATCGTGTTCCTCAGATTTCCTTGCCGCATTTTTTGCAGACGCGAACCGGGATGGTCTTGCCGGTTTCCTCGTTGAGTACCTGGCGGCGTCCGATCCGGGTCGCCTTGTCGCAGTCGGGACACACGA
This sequence comes from Actinomycetota bacterium, assembly GCA_003134755.1. Classification (GTDB taxonomy): domain Bacteria; phylum Actinomycetota; class Actinomycetes; order Acidothermales; family Acidothermaceae; genus PALSA-607. The sequence goes on from PLCK01000279.1 coordinate 11,108, forward strand.
CCATGACGTTGCTGATGTGCACCGGCGCCTCTTGCGTAACGATGCCGCCGGTCTTCGCGCCACGGGTGGTCGAGGTGACTTTCGTGTGCTTGCGAATGCGGTTGACTCCCTCGACAAGCACCCGAGCGCGCCCGGGGTCGGTCTCGATGACCTTGCCCTTGAACCCGCGGTCCTTGCCGGAGATCACCTGCACGGTGTCACCCTTGCGAACCTTCAGACCTGCCATGACTTACAGCACCTCCGGAGCGAGCGAGATGATCCGCATGAACTTCTTCTCGCGCAGCTCGCGGCCGACCGGGCCGAAGATGCGGGTTCCGCGCGGATCGCCGCCGTCCTTGATCAGGACAGCAGCGTTCTCGTCAAACTTGATGTACGAGCCGTCGGGACGCCGACGCTCTTTCACAGTACGCACGACGACCGCCTTGACGACGTCACCCTTCTTCACGCCCGCGCCAGGCAACGCATCCTTGACGGTGGCCACGATGACATCGCCGATTCGCGCGTAGCGCCGGCCCGAGCCCCCGAGAACGCGAATGCACAAGATCTCCTTGGCACCCGTGTTGTCGGCGACGCGTAGTCGCGACTCCTGCTGAATCACTGTGACTCCTGATCGTTAGGTCTGCGTGCGAACTGTTCGTGCCGGCCGGCAGGACCGGCTACTTCGCCTTCTCGAGAATCTGGACGACGCGCCAGCGCTTGGTGGCCGACAGCGGCCGGGTCTCCATCAGGAGGACGCGGTCGCCAATGCCTGCGGTGTTGTCCTCGTCGTGCGCCTTGAGCTTGCTCGTGCGACGAAGCACCTTGCCGTAAAGGGGGTGCTTGACGCGGTCCTCGACGGCGACCACGACGGTCTTCTCCATCTTGTCGCTGACGACGAGCCCTTCGCGGGTCTTGCGGAACCCACGCTTCTCGTCGACGCCGCTTACGGTCTGCTCGCTCATGCCGCACCCTCGTCTTGCCTGATCGTGATACCGAGCTCGATCTCACGCATCACCGTGTAGATACGAGCGATTTCCTTGCGTACCGAGTTCAACCTGCCGTGACTCTCGAGCTGGCCCGAGGCGTACTGGAAGCGCAGCTTGAATAGCTCATCCTTCGCCTCGCGCAGCTTCGTGACCAGCTCGTCTGGTTCGAGAGTGCGCAGGTCGTTTGCGTCGGTCATGTCGCCTCCCCGATCTCGCGCCGCACGAAGCGGCACTTCATCGGCAGCTTGTGCATCGCGCGCCGCATTGCCTCACGCGCGATGGGCTCCGGAACGCCGGCCAGTTCGAACATGACCCGGCCGGGCTTGACGTTGGAGATCCACCATTCGGGCGAGCCCTTCCCGGAACCCATGCGGGTCTCGGCCGGCTTCTTCGTCAGCGGACGGTCGGGGTAGATATTGATCCAGACCTTGCCGCCACGCTTGATGTGCCGGGTCATCGCGATACGCGCCGACTCGATCTGGCGGTTCGTGACGTAGGCCGGCTCGAGCGCTTGGATGCCGAACTCGCCGAAGGCGATCCGGGTGCCACCGGTCGCAGCGCCCGAGCGTCCCGGGTGGTGCTGCTTGCGGTGCTTGACCCTGCGGGGGACGAGCATCGGTCAGCTCTCCTCTGCAGTAGTCGGGGTTTCGGGGGTTTCGACGACGGCAGCCGAGGCCTCGACCACAGGAGCCGGGGTCTCGTCCACCGTCTCAACAACGGGAGCCGGCGTCTCAACAACGGGAGCCGGCGTCTCGACGACGTCCGTCACTTCGACAGTTTCGACGGCGGCCGGGATAGCCTCACGGACCGGCCGGGCAGCACGCGGTGCACGCACCGGACGACCGGCAGGAGCTCGCGGCGGGATTCGGCCGGGAATCGCGCCCGCTTCGTGCTCGGGCCGGCCGACCACGACGTCGCCCTTGTAGATCCAGACCTTCACGCCGATGCGGCCGAACGTGGTGCGGGCCTCGTAGAAGCCGTAGTCGATGTCGGCCCGCAGCGTGTGCAGCGGAACCCGGCCCTCGCGGTAGAACTCGGTGCGGCTCATCTCCGCGCCACCGAGGCGGCCCGAGACCTGAACCCGGATGCCCTTAGCGCCCGACTTCATCGCGCTCTGCATGGCCTTGCGCATCGCCCGGCGGAACGACACCCGCTGGGTGAGCTGCTCGGCGACACCCTGCGCGACGAGCTGGGCGTCGATCTCGGGGTTCTTCACCTCGAGGATGTTCAGCTGGACCTGCTTGCTTGTCAGCTTCTCGAGATCGCCACGGATCCGGTCGGCCTCAGCACCGCGGCGTCCGATGACAATGCCCGGACGTGCGGTGTGAATGTCGACGCGAACCCGGTCGCGGGTGCGCTCGATCTCGACCCGCGAGATGCCGGCCCGCTCCATGCCCTTCGTCATCATGCGACGAATGGCGACGTCTTCCTTCACGTAGTCCCGGTACAGCTTGTCGGCGTACCACCGGCTCTTGAACTCGGTGGTGATGCCGAGTCGGAACCCGTGCGGGTTTACCTTCTGCCCCACTAGCGGGTCCCTCCTTCAGTCTCGTCGGACGCCGACGTGTCGGTGTCCGACTCGGTTGCCTTGCTCGCCTTGGCTTCAGTTGCCTTGGTCGCCTTGGCCTCGGTTGCCTTTGCGGGCGCGGCCTTCTTGGCGGCGGCCTTCTTGGCGGGCTTGTCAGCGACCTCGGTCTTCTCGAGGTCGACTGCCTTGTTCGCGGCCTTCTTCGCCGGCTTTTCGGCGACCTCCGCGCTCGCTGCAGCGGCCTTCTTCGCGGGCTTGGTAGTGGTGGTCGGCGCGGCAGCCTTCGCGGGCTTGGCCACCTGCGGCGCGACGACGGTGAATGCCTTGACGCGCTTGGGAACCGACCGCTTGTTGGCCTGCGTCTCGAGCTCAGCCGACCACGACTCGACCTCGATCGTGATGTGGCTGGTCCGCTTGCGAATGCGGTAGGCCCGACCCTGTGCGCGGGGCCGGAACCGTTTCATCGTCGGGCCTTCGTCGACGTAGGCCGCCGACACGACGAGGTCCTCGACCTCGAGCCGCTCCTGTCGGATCCCAGCGGCGTAGCGGGCGTTCGCGATCGCGCTCTCGAGCACCTTGTAGACGGGCTCGCTCGCGGACTGCGGAGCGAAGCGCAGCACCGACAACGCCTCTTCGGCAGGCAGACCGCGAACCAGGTCGACGATGCGGCGCGCCTTCATCGGCGTGACTGTCGAATAGCGCAGCAACGCCTTCGCGCGGACGACCGGGCCCGTCGTGTTCTGCGTCGAGGAGCCCGCCCGGAGTGGACTAGCCACGGCGCGCCCTCCGATCGTCCTTCACGTGCCCGCGAAACGTGCGGGTCGGTGCGAACTCGCCGAGCTTGTGGCCGACCATCGACTCCGTCACGAACACAGGGACATGCTTGCGCCCGTCGTGCACAGCGATGGTGTGTCCGAGCATGTCGGGCACGATCATCGAGCGCCGGGACCACGTCTTGATGACGTTCTTGGTGCCCTTGGAGTTCTGACCTTCCACCTTCTTCTGGAGGTGGTCGTCAACGAAGGGCCCCTTCTTCAGGCTGCGCGGCATCGCGGAGAACTCCTAGCGCTTCTTGTTGGACTTGCGACGGCGGACGATGAGTTTGTCGCTCGCCTTGTTGGGGCGACGGGTGCGGCCCTCGGGCTGACCCCACGGGCTGACCGGGTGCCGGCCACCGGAGGACTTGCCCTCGCCACCACCGAGCGGGTGGTCGACCGGGTTCATGGCGACACCACGGACGGTCGGGCGCTTGCCCTTCCAGCGCATGCGGCCTGCCTTGCCCCAGTTGATGTTCGACTGCTCGGCGTTGCCGACTTCGCCGACCGTGGCGCGGCAGCGAACGTCGACATTGCGGATCTCACCGGACGGCATCCGCAGCTGAGCGAGCGCGCCTTCCTTGGCGACGAGCTGGACGCTGGTGCCGGCGGAACGGGCAATCTTCGCCCCGCCGCCCGGCCGCATCTCGATCGCGTGCACGACCGTACCGACCGGGATATTGCGCAACGGCAGGTTGTTGCCCGGCTTGATGTCGCTGCTCGGCCCAGCTTCGACCCGGTCGCCTTGCGACAGCTTGGCCGGCGCGATGATGTACCGCTTCTCGCCGTCGGCGTAGTGCAGCAGCGCGATGCGGGCCGTGCGGTTCGGGTCGTACTCGATGTGCGCGACCTTCGCGGGCACGCCGTCCTTGTCGTCACGCCGGAAGTCGATGAGCCGGTACGCCCGCTTGTGACCGCCACCCTGGTGGCGGACCGTGACCCGGCCGTGGACGTTGCGGCCGCCCTTGGAATGCAGCGGCCGCACCAGCGACTTCTCCGGCTCCGTGCGAGTGATCTCGACGAAGTCGGCGACGCTGGAGCCACGGCGACCAGAGGTCGTCGGCTTGAACTTGCGGATACCCATCGCTTCTATTCCTTCAGCTCGACAGTGGGCCGGTCAGGAGACCGGCCCTCCGAAGATGTCGATGCGGTCGCCGGACACGAGCGTCACGATTGCCCGCTTGGTGTCCTTGCGCTTGCCGAACCCGCCACGGGTGCGCTTGCGCTTACCCTGACGGTTGAGTGTGTTGACGTCGGTGACCTTCACGCCGAAGACCTGCTCCACGGCAATCTTGATCTGCGTCTTGTTCGACTCGGGGTGCACGACGAACGTGTACTTGTTCTCGTCGAGCAACCCGTAGCTCTTCTCCGAGATGACCGGAGCGAGCAGCACGTCACGCGGGTCGGGGATCACTTGGCGTCCTCCTCTGACTCCGAGGCGGCCGACGTGGCCGACTCCGCGGCCTGCGACGCCTGCGCCCGGTTCACGTAGGTCTGCAGGGCACCCTCGGTGAACACGATGTCGTCGGCGCAGAGCACGTCGTAGGTGTTGAGCTGGTCCTCGACGAGCAAGTGGACGCCGCCGACGTTGCGCAGGCTCTTCCAGGTCAACTCGTCGTTGCGCTCGAGCACGATCAGCACCTTGCGACGCTCGGCTCCGACCGCCTCGGCGAGCGTTGCAAGCGCCGACTTCGTGGACGGCGCCTCGCCCTCCCCGAACGCGGGCAGCACGTGCAGGCGGCCGCCGCGGGCGCGATCGGACAACGCCCCACGCAGCGCAGCTGCCTTCATCTTCTTCGGCGTCCGCTGCTCGTAGTTGCGCGGGTTCGGGCCGTGCGCGACGCCACCGCCGGCGAACTGCGGTGCACGCGTCGAGCCCTGGCGGGCCCGACCGGTGCCCTTCTGCCGGTACGGCTTGCGGCCGCCACCGGAGACCTCGCCGCGGGTCTTGGCGTCGTGGGTGCCCTGCCGCGCGGCGGCGAGCTGCGCGACGACGACCTGGTGGATCAGCGGCACGTTGACCTGGACGTCGAACACTTCGGCGGGCAGTTCGACCGAGCGCTTGGTGCCGGCGATCGTGACCGTGGTCATGCGGCACCTCCAGCGGCTGTCGTACCGGCAACGCCCTTGGCTGCGGTGTGCACGAACACCATGCGACCGGCGGCCCCTGGCACTGCGCCCTTGACGAGGATCAGGTTCGCCTCGGTGTCGACGGCGTGCACCGTGAGGTTTTGGATCGTGGTGCGGAGGCCGCCCATCCGGCCGGCCATCTTCATGCCCTTGAACACCCGGCTCGGCGTCGCACACGCGCCGATCGAACCCGGCGAGCGGTGCTTGCGCTGGGTGCCGTGCGAACTCGACAGGCCCTTGAAGTTGTGCTTCTTCATGACGCCCGCGAAGCCCTTGCCCTTGCTGGTGCCGACGACGTCGACCTTCTGACCGGCGGCGAACACATCGACCGTGATCTCCTGGCCGAGCGTGTACTCCGACGCGTCCTTCGTGCGCACCTCGATCAGGTAGCGGCGCGGCGGGACGCCAGCCTTGCGGAAGTGGCCCGTCTCGGGCTTGTTCACCTTGCGCGGGTCGATAGCGCCGTACGCAAGCTGGATGGCCGAATAGCCATCGACGTCCGGAGTCCGGACCTGCGTGACAACGCAAGGACCGGCCTGGACGACGGTGACAGGGACGATCCGCCCTGCGTCGTCGAAGACCTGCGTCATGCCGAGCTTCTCGCCCAGCACGCCCTTGATCTGCTTAGCCATCGAATGCGTCCTCTTACAGCTTGATCTCGATGTCGACGCCGGCAGGCAGGTCGAGTCGCATGAGCGAGTCGACCGTCTTCGGCGTCGGATCGAGGATGTCGATGAGCCGCTTGTGTGTGCGCATCTCGAAGTGCTCGCGGCTGTCCTTGTACTTGTGGGGCGAACGGATGACGCAGTAGATGTTCTTCTCCGTCGGCAGCGGCACCGGGCCGGCGACCTGAGCACCAGTACGCGTCACCGTTTCGACGATCTTGCGCGCCGAGCTGTCGATGACCTCGTGGTCATAGGCCTTGAGCCTGATGCGGATCTTCTGTCCCGCCATGGTGTTCCTGTCTCTGCGTGTCGCTGCTACCGGAGAAAACTGTCGAACGGTGGTGTCTGCGTGGAACAGCGGCCGGGGCTTTCACCCCGGCCGCCGGCCGTTGCTACTTGAGGATCTTGGTGACGCGACCTGCGCCGACCGTGCGGCCACCCTCGCGGATGGCGAAACGCAGGCCTTCTTCCATGGCGATCGGCTGGATCAGCGAAACCGTCATCTCGGTGTTGTCGCCCGGCATGACCATCTCGGTGCCCTCAGGCAGGTCGACGACGCCGGTGACGTCCGTGGTGCGGAAGTAGAACTGCGGGCGGTAGTTGTTGAAGAACGGGGTGTGCCGGCCGCCTTCATCCTTCGACAGGACGTAGACGTTGGCCTCGAAATGGGTGTGCGGCGTGATCGAGCCGGGCTTGCACACGACCTGACCGCGCTGCACGTCTTCGCGCTTCGTGCCACGAAGCAGAACGCCGACGTTGTCGCCCGCGCGGCCTTCGTCGAGCAGCTTGCGGAACATCTCGACGCCGGTGACCGTGGTGCTCGAGGTCTTCTCGGCGATGCCGACGATCTCGATGGTCTCGCCGACCTTCACGATGCCGCGCTCGATACGACCCGTGACGACAGTGCCGCGACCGGTGATCGTGAACACGTCCTCGATCGGCATCAGGAACGGCTTCTCGGTCTCGCGCAGCGGCTCGGGGATGTTGCTGTCGCACGCCGCGAGCAGCTCGAGGATCGACTCGCCCCACTTCGCGTCGCCCTCGAGCGCCTTGAGTGCCGACACCCGAACCACGGGCAGGTCGTCACCAGGGAACTCGTAGTAGCTCAGGAGTTCACGGACTTCGAGTTCGACGAGCTCGAGGATCTCCTCGTCGTCGACGACGTCGGCCTTGTTGAGCGCCACGACGATGTAAGGGACGCCGACCTGCCGGGCGAGGAGCACGTGCTCCTTCGTCTGCGGCATCGGACCGTCAGCCGCTGAGACCACCAGGATCGCGCCGTC
>PLCK01000191.1 GCA_003134755.1 Actinomycetota bacterium
CTACCCGTCGGGCGACCTGCACATGGGCCACGCCGAGGCCTACGCGTTCGGCGACGCCATTGCGCGCTACTGGTGGCAGCGCGGCTACGACGTCTTGCATCCGATCGGTTGGGACTCGTTCGGCCTGCCCGCCGAGAACGCGGCGATCAAGCGCAACCAGCATCCGGCTGACTACACCTACGCGAACATCGAGACGCAGGCTGCATCGTTTCGGCGTTATGCGGTGTCGTTCGACTGGTCGCGTCGGTTGCACACCAGCGACGCCGAGTACTACCGCTGGACGCAGTGGCTGTTCTTGCGCTTCTTCGAGCGGGGCCTGGCGTATCGCAGGGCGTCGGCCGTCAACTGGTGCCCGAAGGATCAGACCGTGCTGGCCAACGAGCAGGTCGTCGCCGGCGCATGTGAGCGTTGCGGGGCGCCGGTGGTCAAGAAGACGCTGACCCAGTGGTATTTCAAGATCACTGATTACGCCGACCGGTTGCTCGACGACATGAGGGAACTCGAGGGCCTATGGCCCGAGCGCGTCTTGACCATGCAGCGCAACTGGATCGGCCGTTCCCATGGTGCGCATGTCGACTTCGTCATCGAGGGCCGCGCCGAGCCGGTCACCGTATTCACCACCCGGCCCGACACCCTGTACGGCGCGACTTTCTTCGTCGTCGCGGCTGATTCGGCGCTGGCTGCCGAATTGTGCGGTCCCGAGCATCGCACTGCGTTCGAGGCCTACCGCGAACATGTCGGGCGATTGTCCGACGTCGACCGGATGTCGACCGAGCGCGAGAAGACCGGCGTGTTCATGGGCCGGTACGCAATCAACCCGGTCAATGGCGAGCGGATCGAGGTGTGGGCCGCCGACTACGTGCTGGCCGACTACGGCACGGGCGCGATCATGGCCGTTCCTGCTCACGACCAGCGCGACCTGGATTTCGCCCGCAAGTTCGACCTGACGGTGCGGGTCGTGGTGTCGTCGGACGAGCCAGATCCGGCTGTCAGTGGCGTTGCGACGGCCGGTGACGGCGTCCATGTGAATTCGGGTTCGCTCGATGGTCTCGACAAGGCCGACAGCATCGCGCGCATCGTTGCCGAGCTGGAGGAAAAGGGTGCGGGCAAGGGCGCGATCAACTATCGGCTGCGCGACTGGCTGCTGTCACGCCAGCGGTTCTGGGGGACGCCGATCCCGATCGTGCACTGTCCGGTCGACGGTGAAGTACCTGTACCGGACGCCGAGTTGCCGGTGCGACTGCCCGACCTGCGCGGCGCCGACCTGGCGCCGAAGGGCGTGTCGCCGCTTGCCGGTGCGACCGATTGGGTGAACACCGCCTGCCCGAAATGTGGAGGGCCGGCGACGCGCGACACCGACACGATGGACACGTTCGTCGATTCATCGTGGTACTTCCTGCGCTACTGCTCGCCGAACCGTGGCGACGTGGTGTTCGACGCCGATCAGGTCAGGGCATGGATGCCGGTCGACCAGTACGTCGGTGGCGTCGAGCACGCCATCCTGCACCTGCTGTACAGCAGATTCTTCACGAAAGTCCTACAGGACATGGGGTTGGTCGACTTCGGCGAGCCGTTCAAGGCGTTGCTGAACCAGGGTCAGGTCATCAACAAGGGCAAGTCGATGAGCAAGTCGTTGGGCAACGGTGTCGACCTCGGCGAGCAGTTGGCCCAGTTCGGTGTCGATGCCGTCCGGCTGACCATGGTCTTTGCCGGCCCGCCGGAAGAAGACGTCGACTGGTCCGACATGAACGTGCCGGCGCTCGGCAAGTTTCTGGCGCGAGCCTGGCGACTGGCCGGCGAGGTCACGAGCGACGTCGGAGCCGACGTGACAGTCGGCGATCTCGCGTTGCGGCGGACGACGCATCACACGCTGCACGAAGTCACGCACTTGCTCGACCATTTCCGGTTCAACGTCGCGGTCGCGCGCATCATGGAACTGGTGAACGCGATCAGGAAGGCGATCGACGTCGGCCCCGGCGGTCGTGACCCGGCGGTTCGGGAGGCAGTCGAGACAGTCGCGATCATGTTGTCGCTGTTCGCGCCGTACACGGCCGAGGACTCGTGGGCCAGGCTCGGGCACGAGCCGACCGTGTTCCACGCGGGTTGGCCGACCCCGGACCCGGCCTTGCTGGTCGAGGAGTCGGTCACCTGCGTCGTCCAGATCAATGGCAAGGTTCGCGACCGGCTCGAAGTGCCACCCGATATCGACGAGGCGCAGTTGCGTGCGCTGGCGCTGTCGACGCTCGCCGTGGTGAAGGCGCTCGACGGGCGCGAGGTGCGCACGGTCGTCGTCCGGGCCCCGAAGCTAGTCAACCTCGTCGTGTGAGCTCGTCGGGTGAGAGTGCGGGCGACGCGCTACGCAGGCTAGGGTCCGCACATGTCGCGCGCGCGTAAAGGAACGCCGGCGGTGGCCGTAGTCACTGACTCCACCGGCTACCTGCCTGCTGGGGTGGCCGAGCTCCTCGGCGTCCAAGTGGTGCCCTTGCAGGTGATCGTCGGCGGCATCGTTCGGGCCGAGGGCGAGGAGATCGGGCCGGGCGAAGTCGCCGCGGTTCTGGCCCGCGGGCACTCGGTCAGCACGTCGCGACCGTCGCCGAGCCTGTTTGCCGCGGCCTACCACCGGGCATTCGCTGCCGGGTCGACGTCGATCGTGTCGGTGCAACTGTCGGGTTCGATGTCGGGCACGGTCGAGGCCGCCCGGCTAGCCGCCGCTGATGTCGGCGGCAACATCACCGTCATCGACTCGCGTTCGGTCGGCATGGGCATGGGATTCGCGGTGATTGCGGCAGCCGAGGCGGCCGCCGCGGGTGCCGATGTCGGCGCGGTCGTCGAGACGGTCAGCCGGACACTGGCGGCAACCCACGCCATCTTCTACGTCGACACGTTGGAGTTCCTGCGTCGCGGCGGCCGGATCGGGCCGGCCCGCGCGATGCTCGGGTCCGCGCTGTCGGTCAAGCCGCTGCTGTGCCTTCGCGATGGTCGGATTGAACCGCTCGAACGGGTGCGCACGGCGTCGCGGGCGATCGCCAGGCTCGAGGAACTCGTCGCGGAGATCGCCGACGACGACACCGTGAGCGTCGCCGTCCATCACCTCGACGCGCCGGCGCGTGCGCAGCAGGTTGCCGAGATGCTCGACAACCGGTTGCCGAAGGTCGACGACATCGTGATCTGCGAGGTGGGCGCGGTCGTCGGCGCGCATACCGGCCCCGGAATGCTCGCGGTCGTGGTGTGCAAGCGCTGAGGGCTTCCACAGCCGCCACCGCGGTCGTTCACAACTCGTTCGACATGGCGCCTGCGCACCCGGCGCGTTGCCTAGCGTCGGGTCGTGCCGATACTGCGTCGCGGGCCCGATCCGCTCGAGCTGGCCGCGGTACTGCGGCGTCTCGAGGGTCTGCGGATCACCGTGCCGCCCGAGGTGGCCGGCTGGCTGCCGCAAGCGCCGGAGCCGCCGCAGGAGCCGCCGCAGGAGTCGCGGCCGGAGGTGGCGCGAGCTGCGGGTCGAGGGCGCCTGTCGGAGTTGTTGCCAACCGCGCTGCGCGGTAGGGCGTTCGATCCTGGACGCCGCGGGGTTGCCGTGCTGGCCGCGGTCGCGCTCCTTGGGGCCTGCGGAGGGCTCTGGTACTTCCTTCAAGCGGCCCCCGACGCGGCGAGTCAACCGGCCAGCAGCGCCGCGAATACCCAGCCGGCCGACGTGGCAGCGTCGGCTCGGGTGGCCAGTGCAGCCACCGCGGCGGGTATTTCGGGCGGCTGGCCGACGCTCAGTCCGTCGCCGACAATTACGCCAGCAGGCGCCGTCCCGATCGTCGTCGATGTCGTCGGCAAGGTCGTCAGGCCTGGGGTGTTCACGCTGCCGCCGAATGCGCGCGTCTACGACGCGATCGCGGCGGCCGGTGGGACATCGCTGGGCACCGACCTGACGGCGCTCGACCTCGCGAGCAAGGTGTCCGACGGAGAGGAGATCTTCGTCGGCGTCACCTTGCCGGCCGGGCCGAGGGGTCAGCTCGGCGGCGTCGTCGGCGGGGGTGTGGGCGCACCTGCGGGCGCCGATGCGGCTCCGACTGTCGTCAACATCAATGCCGCGACAGCCGCGGAACTCGAGACGCTGCCGGGAATCGGTGCGGTCATGGCCGACCGGATCATCGCCTGGCGAACGCAGCACGGCCGTTTCGCGACTGTCACGCAACTCCAGCAGGTGTCAGGGATCGGGCCTTCGAAATACGCGGCGCTCGCGGGGCGCGTGACGGTGTGAGTCGTCCGTCCGTTGCGTCGCCATTGCTTGCGGGCGAACCAGCACAGCTGCGACTGCTCGTTCCGGCTGCGGCTGCGTGGCTGGCCGCCGGTCTAGCGCTGTCGATGCCGGCCGCCCGCGGGCTGTTGATCGGCACCGGGCTAGCGGTGGGCGGAATGTTGACTGCCGCGTTGGCCGCTCGGGCTGGGCGGCGGCTGCGCCGTCGGGTGGTCGCCGCAGTGTTGTTCTGCGCAGCCGCGGGAGCATTCGCTGCTGGCTGGCGAGTCGCCGCCGTGCATCGCGGCCCGTTGCCGTTGCTCGCGCAAGCCCACGCGCACGTCGCGTTGGTCTTTGTCATCACGAGTGATCCGCACCTCTCGGCGGCGTCCGCGCAAGGTGGCTCGGCGCGCCCGCTTGTCGTGATGTCGGCACGGGCGGTCGAGGTCGCAGCCGCAGGCCACACCACTGCGATCAGGTCGCCGGTCGTCGTCCTCGCGACTGGAGGCGGTTGGCTGTCGTTGCAACCGACGCAGCGGGTTCGAGCGGTCGGCCGGGTCAGTCTGCCGAACAAGGGCGAGCTGATCGCCGCGGTCTTCGACGTCAGTGGATCGCCGACGTTGGTTGGCGGCCCTTCCGTCGTGCAGCGCCTCGCCGGACGTGTGCGGGCCGGCCTGCGCGTAGCCGCTGCGCCATTGCCGAGCGGTCCGCGCGGGCTGCTTCCCGGCCTCGTCGACGGCGATACGTCTGGGCTGCCACCAGGGCTGGCTGCCGATTTCCGCACCACGGGGCTCACGCACATCGTGGCCGTCTCCGGCGCGAACGTGGCGATCATGCTCGGCGTGGCGCTTGCGATGGCGCGTTGCGCGGGTGCGCGAATTCGCGCGCAAGCGCTGACCGGCGCGCTGACGGTTGTCGCGTTCGTCGTCGTAGCGCGTCCGCAGGCCAGCGTGCTGCGAGCCGCGGCCATGGGTCTTGTCGCCGTGCTGGCACTCGCAACCGGACGCCGACGGCGTGCGCTGCCTGCTCTGTGCGCAGCCGTGTTGTGCCTGATCTACCTCGATCCGACCTTGTCGCGCAGTGTCGGATTCGCGTTGTCGGTGTCGGCGACCGCCGCACTGTTGTTGCTGGCACCTGTGCTGCGCGACCGGATGGCGAGACGCCTTCCGTTGTGGTTGGCCGAGGCTCTCGCCGTCCCGACCGCAGCGACCGTCGTCTGCGCGCCACTCATCGCGTCGATTTCGGGGCGAGTCAGCCTGTCTTCCATTCCCGCGAACCTCCTCGCGGAGCCCGCAGTTGCACCGGCCACGATTCTCGGCGTCGCGACCGCGTGCGTTGCGCCGTTCTCGATGACGGTCGCGCGCGTGCTCGCGCACGTCGCCGGCTTGCCATGCGCCTGGTTGGCGTTCGTCGCCCGAACGTTTTCGAAAGCGCCAGCGGCCGCGGTGGTGTGGCCGAGCGGTGCAGTCGGCGCGTTCGAGCTGCTGGGTTTGTTCGTGATTGCGGTGGCCCTTGCGGCGTGGGTCCGGATCCGCCGCCGCTCTCGGCTCGTACGCCGTGCGCACCAAAGTCGGTGGCGCGCGGTCGGCGTCCGCGTGGTTGTTGTCGCGAGCGTTGTGTCGGCATCGGGCTTGGTAGTCGCAGAACGCTCACCGCCGCACTGGCCACCCACCGACTGGGTGTTGGCGACCTGTGATGTGGGCGCGGGTTCCGCGGTGGTGGCGCGAACCGGACCCCAAGCGGCGATGCTCATCGACACCGGGCCGCGGCCGCAGGTGATCGACGCGTGCTTGCGAGCACTCGACGTCCAGTCGTTGCCACTGATCGTGCTCACGCGAGGCAGCTCGTCGTCGGTCGGTGGGCTCCCGGGTGCGTTGCATGCCCGAGGCGCTGCCGTCATCGACGTCGTGGCCGACCTCGACGTCGACGCGTCCGCGCGGGTGCAGGGCTGGGCGACGGCCGATCACCTTGCCGTCTCGACCGTGGGTCGCGTTCAGCTGAACGCGGCGGGCGAGGTGCAATGGCAGGTCGTCGACGACACAGGCACCAACCAGGCGGTGGCGCTGACGCTTCTCGGCGTCCGGGCGGTCATCGTCGCGGATCAATCGTCGCCGGCTATCGAGCAGTTACGACCCGACGTGCTGATTGCCGCGCACGCGGGCGTGGAACCACCCGGCGGGTATCGCCCCGCGGTCGTGATCGACGCCACCAACGACGGGAGTACCGCGCTGTCGATCGCGGGCGCTCGCCTGCGGACGGCCAGGCTGGGTCGCCGGGCCCAGCGGTAGCGATCACACCTGAGCGAGGGACGAATCGCGACGTCCGACTGGCATGGCATGCTGCACTTCGTGGCCCCCGACACCGCACAGCTCGTCCCGATCACCGCGATCGTCGGAGACGAAGAACTCCTCGTCGAGCGTGCGGTCGCCGTCGTCGTCGGCATGGCGAGAGCGGCCGACGCCGACACCGACGTCCGCGAGATCGTTGCTGCCTCCCTCGAATCGGGCCAGCTGGCCGAGCTCACCAGCCCGTCGTTGTTTGGCGAGCGGCGGGTGCTCGTTTTGCGCGACATCGAGCAGTTGCCCAAAGAGGTGCTTGACGAAGTCACCGCCGCGCTGCGTGACGTCGCCGACGAGGTCGGCATCGTGCTGGTCCACAAAGGCGGCGCGCGCGGCAAGACCTTGCTCGATGCGGCGATGGCAGGCGGTGCCCGTCGAGTCGACTGCGCGAAGCTGACCAGGCCGGGTGAACGGGTCGACTTCGTGCGGGCCGAGTTTCGGGTCGCCGGCCGGGCGGTCTCCGAGGGCGGCGCCAGAGCGCTCATCGAGGCGGTCGGCAACGAGCTGCGTGAGCTGGCGGGTGCGTGCGCCCAGCTGTGCACAGACACCGATGGCCAGATCGACGGCGAACTGGTCGGTCGCTACTACCGCGGGCGGGCTGAAGCCAACGGCTTCGCCGTCTCGGACCGCGCTCTTGAAGGTCGCCTCGGCGAAGCGCTCGAACAGTTGCGCTGGGCGCTGGCTGTCGGTACGGCGCCGGTGTTGATTACCAGCGCACTGGCTCAAGGGGTGCGCGCGTTGGCGAAGGTTGCCAGCGCGCCACGGGGTCTGCGCGGGCCTGACCTCGCCCGTGAACTCGGCATGCCGCCCTGGAAGGTCGACCGAGTGCGTGGGCAGCTGCGGGGCTGGACCCCGACCGGAGTCGCCGCCGCTGTAACAGCGATCGCCCAGGCCGACGAACAGGTCAAGGGTGCCGGCACAGACGCGGCCTACGCCCTTGAGAAGGCAGTGCTGGCCATCGTGGCCGCGCGGGACGCCGCCTAGCCAATCCGGCACCGCCACCGCCCAAGGTGTGGCGAAGGGCAGACGACGAACGGCGCCGGTCCCGCAGGACCAGCGCCGTTCGTGAACGCGGGGGAGTTACAGGGACGCGGCGCGCTTGGCCAGCGCCGACTTCCGGTTCGCAGCCTGGTTGGCGTGGATGACGCCCTTGCTGGCCGCCTTGTCGAGCTGGCGGTTCGCGACGCGGAGCAGATCAGTCGCCTCGGCGGAGCCGGCGTCGGCAGCTTCACGGAAGCGCCGGACAGCGGTCTTGAGCGAGGACTTGACGGCCTTGTTGCGCAGCCGCGCCGTCTCGTTCGTACCGATGCGCTTAATCTGGGACTTGATATTCGCCACGCGG
>PLCK01000179.1 GCA_003134755.1 Actinomycetota bacterium
CCACCAGTTGGCGGGCGATCCTGCCGATAGACATGGGTGAGCGCCGCACGTCCGTCAAAACAGCGACGCTCCGAGTGGAGCGATCAAGCCATGGCGGCAGGCAAAGACCCGCTCGGGGGCAGCCGGGCCGAGGTTGTGCGCGTCGGGGAGGTTGGGCCGGCCAACTGGCTCGCCCTCGACAGTTTCAACGCGTATGCGAACGACACCGGGTCAGCGATGCTCACCCGGATCGCCAGCAACGCTGCCCTCGCGCGCGCCTTCGGCGATCATGAGACGGCCTGGCGTTGCCGCGACATCATGGTCAGCGCGCTTGCGGCTGCCGGTCGACTCGAGCAGTCAGTGGCGCTCGCCGACGAGCTCATGGCGCACTATCGCGAGACCGGCCAGTCGGCGTCCCGCTTGCAGATCCTGGGTCAGGTCATCACCTCCAGGCTCGGTCTCGGTGACTTCGAGCAGGCGCTCGACGGGCTGACCGACGCCCTCGTCGGGCTGGCACATCTGCGCGATTCGAGTCGAGCATCGGCGAGCGCGTTCCTGACGGTGGGCAACGCCGCGAGCGCCACCGAGATGTTCGAGGTGGCGGCGAGTCATTTGCGGCGGGCGACCCAAATGGCGCGCCAGGTCGACATCCCGTTTCTCACCCGGATGGTTGATGGGACGATCGCGCGCAACGAGCTCCGCTACGGCGCGCGGTTGGAAATGCTTGGACGCCGAGACGATGCGGCGGCGCGCTATCGCGAGGCATTGCGGGCCGCCGTCCGAGCCCAGGCCGGCGAACCTATCGACCATTGGCGCCGGATCGGCCGCCTTTACGAGGGATACGCCTGGACCGCTCTCGACGAACCGGTGCTCGGCCGCATCGCATTGCTCGAGTCCCTGGGACCCGACGAGGCCGCGATGCCTCCCGAAGACACGCTGATCCTGCGGCTCGGCCTGGCCCGCGGCTGCGCGGCGCTCGGCCTGGCCGACGAGGCTCGCGGCCACCTGCGGCGAACCTCAGGGGTGCATGACACGACGTTCTCGCACCAATGGCAGGTGGCCATCGTCCTCGAGGCGGCCAACATCGAACGTGTCGAACATGGCGACCACCCCGGCATCGCGCTCGCCGAACACGCCGCGGTGTTGCTGGCCAACTCGCTCTGGGAGGAACGCGAGCGACGGCTCGAAGCCGTGATGGTCCGGATGCAGATGCTCGAGCTTTCGGACGAGAACGAACGCGTCGGGCAAGCGGCCACGGAGGACCCCCTGACCGGGCTCGGAAACCGACGCAAGCTCGATGTCGCACTGGCTGCGATGGGCGAGGACGGGCCGGCCTGTCTGCTCTTCATCGACCTCGACAGATTCAAGAACGTGAACGACCAGTTCTCTCACGCGATCGGCGACGAGGTTCTCAAGACCGTCGCCGATCTGCTGCGACGCGAGAGCCGCGACAGTGACGTCCTGATCCGCTACGGCGGCGACGAATTCGTCGTCGTCTTGAGCGCAACCGACCTCGATGTGGCGGCCCGGGTGGGCGAGCGGATTCGAGTCGCGGTGGCGACTCATCCGTGGTGGCGCATCGCGCCCGGACTCGACGCGCGGGTCAGTGTCGGAGTCGCCGAGCAACGGCAAGAAATGAACTTCGATGAAGTCATGGGTGCCGCGGACGCCGCTCTCTACCGCGCCAAGCAAGGCGGGCGTGACCAGGTGGCAGTGGCCTAGGCTGCACCGCGTGCCCGCGCTCGACGACATCTTCGGCTGGCCGGGCGAGAATCCGGCTGCCGCGGTCACAGACGCGCGCGCGACGATCGCCGAGGCCGGCGCAGTCGAATACCGACACGCTTGGGCTTCGGTCACGAAACTCGTGACGGCCTATTGCATTCTCGAACTCGCAGAGAATGGCGACCTCGATCTCGACGAGCCCGCCGGGCCGCCGGGCTCAACGATCAGGCACCTGCTCTCGCACGCTTCGGGCGTGGGATACGCCGACGCCGCTCCCATCGTGCTCGCCCCGCCCGGACGCCGGCGCATCTATTCGAACGCGGCCTACGACATCCTCGGTGAACTGGCAGCGGTCCGCGGCCAGCAGCCGTTTGCCGAACAGGTGGCGAAGAGCATCTTCGAGCCACTCGGAATGAACGCGACGTCGATCGAGGGAACCGCGTCCTCAGGTGCGATCGGGCCGGTCTCCGATCTGGTTCGGTTCGCGCGCGAGCTCCTGGCCCCGACGCTGATCTCGGCGGAGACCCTCGCCGAGGCGACCTCAGTCGCCTACGCAGGCCTCGAGGGGATGCTGCCGGGATTCGGTCGGCACAACCCGAACGACTGGGGGCTCGGGTTCGAACTCAAGGACAGCAAGGAGCCGCACTGGACCGGTCACACGAATGCGCCGACGACCTTCGGCCATTTCGGCCAGTCCGGCAGCTTCTTGTGGGTCGATCCCGAGGCTGGCTTGGCGTGCGTCGCTCTCACCGGCGTGCCGTTCGGGCCATGGGCAGCGCGTGCGTGGCCGACGTTCTCCGACCACGTCGTCGCCGAGTTCGGTGCCTGACTCAGCGACTCGTGAGGAGGGCTCAGCCGACGCGACCCGTGATGTAGTCCTCGGTACGCTTGTCCGACGGGACCGAGAAGATCCGGCTCGTCGCGTCGAACTCGACGAGCACACCGGGCTGGCCCGCGCCGGCCAACGTGAAGAACCCGGTCATTTCACTGACGCGGCTCGCCTGCTGCATGTTGTGCGTGACGATGACGATCGTGTAGCGATCCTTCAACTCGGCGATGAGGTCTTCGATCGCCAGCGTGGAGATCGGGTCGAGAGCCGAGCAAGGTTCGTCCATGAGCAGCACTTCGGGTTCGACGGCGATCGCCCGCGCGATGCACAACCGCTGCTGCTGGCCGCCTGACAGTGCGAGCGCCGGCTTCTTCAGCCGGTCCTTGACCTCTGCCCAAAGGTGCGCACCCGTGAGCGCTCGCTCCACGACGTCCGCGAGATCTCTGCGCTTGCTGACACCGAGCCGCAGACCGGCGGACACATTGTCGAAGATCGACATCGTGGGAAAGGGGTTCGGCCGCTGGAACACCATGCCGACCGTGCGCCGCAGTGCCACTGCGTCGACGTCGGGCGCGTAGATGTCCTGATCGTCGAGCAGGACTTTCCCGGTAATCCGGGCGCCCGGAATGACTTCGTGCAAGCGGTTCAGGCTGCGCAGGAACGTGGACTTGCCGCAGCCNNGCCGCAGCCGGACGGGCCGATGAGAGCCGTGACGGTCTTTGGTTCGATCGTCATCGTGACGTCCGCGACGGCCTCATAGGCGCCGTAGAAGCACGACAGACCGAGCGCTTCGATGCGCTTGGCCATGGGGCTGGTCACCTCCGGTTAAGGGCGTCGCGGCGAGTCAGCAATCGCGCCAGGACGTACAGCAGGACAACGATCAGGATCAGCGTAAGGGCACCGGCCCACGCACGGTTGACGTCAGCCGGCGTTCCCGAGGCCGCCGAGCTGAAGACGAAGAGCGGCAGCGCTTCCTGCGGCCCGTGGAACACGCTGTTGTTGATGAAGATGGTGCCAAAAGCAGTCAGGAGGAGCGGCGCAGTCTCGCCGGTCACGCGCGCGACGGCGAGCATGATTCCGGTCGTGATCCCGGTGCGAGCGGTCGGCATGACTATCGAGAGGATGACCCGCCACTTCGGAATCCCCAGGGCGTACGCAGCCTCGCGCAGCGAATCCGGAACCAGCTTGAGCATCTCTTCCGACGATCTGATCACGACGGGCAACATCAGGATCGCCAGTGCCATCGAACCCGCGAAACCCGAGTAGCCCTTGTGCAGGCCGATCACCCAGAACGCCAAGATGAACAGACCGGCCACGATCGACGGGATGCCTGTCATCACGTCGACGAGCAGCCGGATGACCGTCGTCAGGCCTTTGTTGCCGTATTCGTTCAGGTAGATTGCGACGAGCAGGCCAAGCGGAATCGACATCACCGATGCGAGCAGCAACTGCTCGACCGTGCCGATAATCGCGTGGTAGACGCCGCCGTTGACGTCGTTGGGTCCGACGCCGGCCATCGAGTGCGTGATGAACCCGTACGTGAAGTGACCAAGGCCCTTGCCGATTGTGTACCAGATGATCGCGGCAAGCGGGATTACCGCAATGACGAAGGCCAGGTACATCGCGATCGTGGCGAGACGGTCGACAACCGCCCGCCGCCCGCGCACTTTCCAGACATTGGAACCTGACGCCCTGGCGTGCGTCACAGCCGTGCTCATCGCCCGCCCCCCTGCCGAGCGGCGGCACGAAAGATGACAGTGCGGGCTACGAGATTCACGGCCAAGGTCATGATGAACAGCACGAGCCCTGTCGCGATGAGGGCAGATCGGCCCGTGGGTCCGGCCTCGCCGAAATACGTCGCGATGTTGGCGGCGATCGTGTTGCCTCCCGGCTGGAGGATGTGGATGCTGACCACAAAACTGGTGCCGAGGATCAAGGCGATCGCGATGGTCTCGCCGAGAGCGCGACCGAGACCGAGCATGATGCCGCCGATGATCCCCGGACGACTTGGCGGAAGCAACGCAGTGCGCACCATCTCCCAGCGGGTCGCGCCGAGAGCGAGCGCCGCCTCCTTGAGATTCGGGTCAACCTGCCGGAGCACCTCACGCGAAATGGCGGCAATGACCGGAAGAATCATGATCGCCAGCACGACCGAAGCAACGAAGATGGAGCGGCTCGCAACCGACGTGCGGTTGTTCGGGTCGTGGAAGATCGGGATCCAACCGAACGTGGTGGCAAGGAAATGCTGGAAGCGTTGGATGTGGGGCACTAGGAAGATCAGGCCCCACAGCCCGTAGACCACCGACGGCACCGTTGCGAGCATGTCGATCAGGTATCCGAGCCAAGTTGCCAGCCGCCGGGGCGCGTACTCGACGACGAAGATTGCAACCCCGAGCGCCACGGGGACGGCGAGTATGAGCGCGATGACGCTCGACAAGACCGTGCCGAAGGCAAGGACGGCGATGCCGAACAGCGGCGGGTCGGCGTCCGGACTCCACACCTTGGTCGAGAAGAAGTTCTTCTGGTCCTTGCTGAGCGACGGAATTGCCTTTGCGACAAGGAATACGGCGATCGCGCCGAGGATCACGAGCACGATCAATGCAGCTGCAAGGGTGATGCCCCGGAAGGGCTCGATGCGTCGAGCCTTCCGGGGCGTCCCTGTGACGGCCGGTTCAGAACCGATCGTCTCCGTGCCTTGGATCACGAAATCGCCGAGATGCTGGTCTCGCCCTTGGCCACCAAGTCGGCCGGCAGGGGCGCGTACCCGAGGCCATCAGCGGCGGCTTGACCCTTGCTGATCGCGTAATAGAGGTAGGACTTCACCAGAGAGCCCTTGGTGGCGTCCTTGTACTTCGTGCAAGCAAGCGCGTAAGACACGGTCGAGATCGGGTAGCCGGTCATCATCTTCGTGTAGTCCATCTTGCCGGCGAGGTCGCTCCCGCTGCCGGTGATGGAGAACCCCTCAGCGATGCCCTTCGACACGGTGTCCGTCGTCGGATCGACGAAGTCAGTACCGACCCCCTTGATCGAGGCGACCGGGAGACTTTGCCCCTTGGCATACGAGGTTTCGATATACGTGATGCCGCCGTCGGTCTGCTTCACACCGGCAGACACGCCCGACGAACCCTTTGCGCCCTGAGCGCCACCGAAGAAGGTGATCGTCTTGCTCGTACCCAATGTCCAGTCACTGGCGGCGTCCGCGACGAGATAGGCGGTGAACACGCCTGTGGTTCCTGAGCTGTCGTTGCGGTAGAAGACGCTGATCGGCGTCGAGGGAAGCGTCGCTCCGCCGTTGTCGGCCGCGATCACCGGGTCGTTCCACTTGGTGATCTTGCCATCAAAGATCCCGGCTACCGTCTTGGTTGACAGCTTCAGGCTCGTAACGCCCTTGAGGTTGTAGGTAATGCCGACCCCACCAGCGGTGATGGGAATCGTGATCGCCGTGCTCCCACAACCCGCGTTCGCAGCGGTCTGCTCTGTGTCCTTCATCGTGACGTCGGAGCCGGCGAAGTCGGCGGTGCCGTTGCCCAACGACGTGATACCGGCACCCGAGCCGGTGCCTTGGTAGCTCACTTGGGCGCCCGCGCACTGAGCGCCGAAATCCTTCGTCCACTGCGTTTCCATGTTGGCCTGGAACGTGGAGCCCTGTCCGTTCAACTGGCCGGCGACGCAGGCCGGCGCAGCGGGCGCCGAAGCAGACGCGGCGCTTGACGACCCCGCGCCGGCCGACGCGCTCGATGAGGGCGCAGGCGTGCTGCTTGTCGATGTAGCCGCCTTGTTGTTGTTGGTGCCACACGCGGCGGCCGCCAAGAGCCCACCAACGGTGAGCAGTGTTGCGGCGATGCGTGAAGTCCTCACGGGGTAACTCCTCCTGTGTCGGTCGACCGGCCCTAGCAGGCCGGTCCGGCTCGAAGCTAGGTGCGTTAGGTGGACGAAACCGTTCGCCCGCATGAACGAGCGATGAACATCGACTGAGCGGGCGCTCTCAACCTCGCACCGCGCTCTCGCCGGTGACGAGGTAAAGCACCTGACGAGCGACCGCTACCGCGTGGTCGGCGAACCGCTCGTAGTAGCGGCCGGCAAGTGCAAGGTCGATCGCAGTGTCGACTCCGTACGGCCATTCCGGTGCGAGCATCGTCCGGAGCAGTGTGCGGTGCAGCTCGTCCATGACGTCGTCGTCACGCTCTAGTTCGGCGGCCCGGTCGGCGTCGCGGCTCTTGACGACGTCCCCTGCCTTGTTGACGATCTCAGCGGCTACCGCGCCCATCTCGCGCACCGTGCCCTGCAGCTCACCGGGCACCGCGCAGGCGGGGTACTTCCGTCGAGCGAGCTTCGCCACGTGGACTGCCAGATCACCGGAACGTTCGAGGTCAGAGGTGATGCGAAGGCCGGTGGTCAGTGCGCGAAGATCACCCGCGACCGGCTGCTGACGCGCGATCAGGTCGACAGTGCGGAACTCGACGTTCTCGTGCAGCAAGTTGACCGCCTCGTCACCTTCGATGACGCTTTCGGCAATCGCCAGGTCGGAGGTGAGAAGGGCCTGCGTGGCGAGACTGACTGCCTCGCCGACCAACCTGGTCATTTCGACGAGCTGATCGGTGATCGCATCAAGTTCGTCGTGGTAGACGTCGCGCACCCGGCACTCCCCTCGATTGGCAGACCGTCATCGGACAACCCCGTCATCGAACAACCCCCGTCATCGAACAACGGAGGCATGGTTGCAGACCCACCGGCAGACTCACTCACCCGAGTGGACGGCGACCGGCGCCTAGGAGTCCGGCGTGCCAACGAGAGGTAAACAATGGGCCAACGGGGCGCCCACGCTGTCGACACGGGACGTTCGCCGTTTGGCCGCACGCTCCCCGCTCCTTACGATGCGGCATGTGCGGTCGACTCCTGCGGAGCCCGAACCGCCGTCGCAGACGGCGGCGGTCCTTGCGACCGTTGCCGCCGCACTCGAGACCGGCGCCGTGCTCCTCGACGACGATGAGGTGCTGCTCGCGAACGAGGCCGCGCTCGCACTCAGGGTGGTCTTCGGTCGCGAACTGACGTCACGGATGCTGTCGAGGATCGCCCGCGATGCGCGCCGCACCGGCAAGAGGGTCACCCAGGATGTGGATCTGCCGTGGGGGGCGTCATCGCGCGCTGTGCACGTCGTTGCCGCGCCGGTGCCGGGCACCGCACAAGTCGTCCTCCTCCTAAGCGACCTCGAGGAAGCCCGCCGGCTCGAAGCCGTCCGACGGGATTTCATCGCGAACGTGTCTCACGAGTTGAAGACGCCAGTAGGCGCCATGCTCCTGTTGGCCGAGGCGTTGCGCGACGCGACCGACGATCCGGTTGCCATCAAGCAGTTCACCGACCGAATCACCCGCGAAGCCGGGCGGATGTCGCGGCTAGTGCAAGAACTCCTCGAGCTCTCGCGGCTGCAGGGCGGCGAGCCGTTGCCGGCGATGGAGACCGTTCGGGTCAGCGACGTTGTGGCCGACGCGGCCGATCCCCTGCAGGTTCGTGCCGACGCAGCCGGCATGTCGTTGGACATCGGCCCGACCGCGGGTCTGACCGTTTGGGGCGACCGGCGCCAGCTCGCCACCGCACTCACGAACCTCATCGAAAACGCGATCGCGTATTCGGCGAGAGGGTCTCGGGTCGGAGTGGGCGCGCGAACCGAGATCGAGGACGGCGTCAAGGGTGTCGCGATTGCCGTGAGCGACGAGGGTGTCGGTATCGAAAAGGCCGACCAGGAAAGGGTTTTCGAGCGCTTCTACCGGATCGACACCGCCCGATCACGCGCGACTGGGGGCACCGGTCTCGGGTTGGCCATCGTCAAACACGTCGCGAACAACCACGGCGGCCGTGTCGGCCTCTGGAGCTACCCCGGCGTGGGATCGACCTTCACCCTGCATCTGCCCGTTCCCCCGGTGACCCCGACCGACGATCCTCAGCCACGCGAGTTCGAGAAAGGCCTGGAGCCGTGACGCACCTGCTCGTCATCGAGGACGAGGAGTCGTTCTCCGAAACGCTCGCTTACATGCTGACCCGCGAAGGGTTCGAGGTCCGGATCGCCGCGACCGGTCCAGCCGGCCTCGAAGACTTCGAACGCCACGGCGCCGACCTCGTGCTGCTCGATCTCATGCTTCCGGGTTTGCCCGGCACCGAGGTCTGCCGACGGCTGCGCGAGCGAAGCGACGTCCCCGTCATCATGCTGACCGCGCGCGACAGCGAGGTCGACAAGGTGGTTGGTCTCGAACTCGGCGCCGACGACTACATCACCAAGCCGTTCTCAGCGCGTGAGCTTGTCGCTCGCATCAGGGCCGTGCTTCGCCGCCGCAGCGACAGTGTCGAGGTGATCGTCTCGGGCATCGTCGAGGCCGGGCCGGTCCGCCTTGATCCCGACCGACACGTCGTTAGCGTTCGTGGTGACACGGTCACGCTGCCGTTGCGCGAGTTCGAGCTTCTCGAGCTGCTCCTCCGCAACGCGGGCCGCGTGCTCACCCGCAATCAGTTGATCGACAGGCTCTGGGGCAGCGACTACGTCGGCGACACCAAGACCCTCGACGTCCACGTCAAGCGGCTTCGCAGCCGGGTCGAGGAGCACCCATCACGACCGCGCCACCTGGTCACGGTCCGCGGTCTGGGCTACAAGTTCGAGCCGTAGACCGGTTCTAGCGTCAGAGCCTCTACCCGACACGGCATCTACCTGGCAAGCCAAAGGCCCCCGGGGCCAACTGGGGGGTGCGGCACCCGGGGGTCGGTCTTTGGATCCACCATTCCGAGTGTCTTGTACCCGGAGCAGTAGGGCTAAATCATGATTTACGACTTAATTCATGGAAACGCATGAGGTGCCGCATCTATAACCCGAATGGGCAAAATTCGGCATGGGAGCCGGCGAGGGTGTCTGAGTTCACGACATAGTTT
>PLCK01000181.1 GCA_003134755.1 Actinomycetota bacterium
CTTTCCCGACCCGTTCGGGCCGAGAAACCCGGTCACGAACCCCGGTCGCACCTCGAAACTGAGGTCATCAACCGCAGTCTTCGGCCCGTAGCGCTTCGTCAACGCCTGTGCCTCGATCACACCGCACACACCCATCTGATTCCGAGCAGCTCCACCATGAAACCCACGCTACCGGCGACTCCGGCGACGCTGGCGAAGACATGCACGGTCCACAGCAAGCTCACAGCTCCATCACCCACCGATTTCTCCACAGACCGCATCATTACGCACGCCAAACGCCGGCACATCAGTGATGACCCCGATCCCAACCCTGAAGCAGGCGGCGAGAACCCCAACCTTGACGCAAAACGACTTACGTTGAGGATGAAGGTAAGTTTCTGCTTCCAGCGTGCCCGACCTGGCGCGCCAAAGGGCATCCAAGGCCCGCCGGGCACGCTCAGGATGTGTATGAATCCGAATGTTGGTAGGCGACAGCATCCATGTTCTTCATACACATCGGGCAGCCGATCCTTGCCACTATCGGCGGCGTTGCGGCCGGCATCGAAATCGTCGACATCCATTCAGCGTTCTTTGGCGATGTGGGCGATCGGCTTCTCCCGCAACCGGGCCAACTCCACCGCGTGACGCCGAAACTCCGGTGCACGTCTAGCAGGCATTGACAGACTCCTGTGCCGAGACGATTTGCGCCTCGCCGCAGGTGTCCCAGCTACCGGGGTCAGGCTCCTTACGCGCAGCTACCCTCGCCGCTGCGAGGCGGCTTTGGATGGCGCACTCAAGCCGGCCCGGGGTATTGCGATTGGACGGCGCCGCGTCCGGGCATCACCCTCTGAGCGCGACGCGTGCGGATCTCGCGCTCCCTCAACGCACCGCAACGTGAAGGACTCCGGTTGTCTAACGAACTGTCGTCTAACGAACGTTCAGCTACCGCGCGCGAGCGCGCACGTGCTCTCCTTCGCGGTCGCTGTGATATTCGGGTCAGCTGCGTTGGCGGCCAATCTGATGCTGCACACAACTAAGGGTGTCGGCCTCGCCATGGTGCTCCTCACGCTCGCCGCGATCGGCGGCGTCGTTGCGCGGACATCCCACCGAATTTAGTCGGCACCCGTAGGCGTGAACGAAGCCTTCGTCACCTCGGCCGCAACGTACTGCCTCCCGGCCGCCGACGTCATGCTTATCGGACGCTCGCCGTGGCCTCAGGGCCGGTACCCAAACTCCGTACCAAAACACCAACCTGTTCGCCACAACACAGAGCGTCATCAACAACACCGTCGACAGTGGCTTTGGGATGTGCCCGAACATTGATCGCCGGCGTCCGGCCGCGTGATCGGGCGCATGGTGCGGACTGGACGAGCGGGGTCCCAACGGTGGCTAGCTCAGGCCGAGTCCCTGGGGAATGGTGACGAATCCGTAGCCAGCGGTCTTGATTGCGTCGATGAGGTTGCGCAAAGCGTCGCCGTCGAGGGTGGAGTGGTCTTTCGGATTCGAACCGACGTGCATCAACACGATTTCCCCGGGCTGCAGATGCGCGAGCACGCGAGCAGTCACGGTGCTGGTGGTCTGGCCGCCACCCGTTCCCTCCCAACCCAGCGTGTCGACGGTCCATAGCACCGACACATAGCCCAAGCCGTTCACCACGGTCCTCGTGCGGGCGTCGCGGGAACCGAATGGAAACCGGAACAGCGGTCGCGGGTCACGTCCGGTGATTGAGCTTATGCTCACCTGCGCATCAGTGACTTGGCTCGCGACTTGCGCAGATGACAGCTGGGGTAGATCCAGGTGGGTGTTGGTGTGGTTCCCAATCGGGAAGAGCGTCCCAACCTCGCGTGCTTGAGCCGGAAACGCACGGGCCCAGGCGCCGGTGAGAAAGAACGTTGCAGGGATCTTCTGGCTGCGCAGCGTGGCCAGGATTTCGGGGATTGCGTCTGCATTCGCGCCGGCGTCGAAGGTCAACGCGACGACCCGGCTGGTCGTGGGCAGGCGCATGATGTCGGTCCCGGCAAAGCCCGCAACCGATCGGAGCGCCGGCGCCGGCGTCAAGGTCGTCGCGGCCAGCAGGCTGGCAGCGGGAACGGTAGCCGTTGGCTGCGGCGTGAGCGTCGGCGATGGGGTAGGCGTGACGGTAGGCGCGGAAGGCGACGACGAGGACACGGTCGCAGTTGACGGCCCGGCCGTCACACGCGGCGCTTGCGATCCGGCTTTGCCAGAGCCGTGCGCGCCATGGCATCCGACGACTCCCAAGACGAGGACGAGCGCCGTCACCGTTCGTACGGTCGGGCGGGTAAGCCAGCCGACCCGGCGGTCACAAGCACACCGCCGGCATCGCCGCGAACCCGGCCGGCAGCCGAAGGTCACGATCAGATGGTGCACGCTGTCCCCTCACACCCCCGGCACCGCGGTGCTGGTCGTTCACCCGTGGAGGAGCCCATCGTTGCAGGTCTGCTCGACTGCACCGGCATCTGTCTAGCATCCGACCCGGCGTGATGGGCCGCGGGCGGGCAGGCTAAGACCGCGGTACGCCGGGTGGTGGGCTGGAGCGCCTTGCTGGGCGTCGCCACCAATCGCCTAACGTTTCATGTGCACGCGAGTCTCGGGTGCTGTCCATCGAGCGCCGCGTGCGTGATGGGCTTCTCCTTGGCCTCTGCTCAAAGACGCCGATGTTCAAATGGCGGTGGTGAAGTGAAAGCGCGATATAGGGCGTTGCTCGTAATCGTGCTGTCGTCGCAGTTCGGTTGCGCGGCACATGACACCGACGACTCCTTAGCGCTACCCGCGCGATCGACATCGATTGGCGTCACGATCGCACCGCAACCCGCCGTCGTGCTACCGGCAACGCCGTCGACCACGGTGAAACGCACGACCACCTTTGGGATCTCCGCCGAAGGCCGCCCACTCACTGTCACCGAGATCGGCAACCCGGCCAGCAATCATCGCGTCTTGATAGTGGGCTGCATCCACGGTGACGAACCCGCGGGCGTGGCCATCGCCGACGCACTTACAACAGCCGCACCGCCACTCGACGCTGACGTCTGGGTCATCTCCGACCTAAACCCCGACGGCACCAACGACGCGCAACGTCAAAACGCACATGGCGTCGACCTCAATCGCAACTTCGCCTTCAACTGGACGCCGCTCGGCAAGCTCGGAGCGGTGAACTACAGCGGCACGGCGGCAATGTCAGAACCAGAATCGGCGGCCGCAGCAGCGTTGATCCTTCGGATCCGGCCGACGCTCGCGATCTGGTTCCACCAACACCTTGCCGTCGTCGACGACTCGCAAGGTCCGCTCGCCGTCGAGCAACGCTTGGGCCAACTCGTCGGCCTCCCGCTATCGCGGCTGCCCGACTACACCGGGAGCGCGGTCGGCTGGGAGCACCAGGTGCTGGGCCCGACCGCATTCGTCGTCGAACTCCCCGCCGGAGCGCTCACCACCGCGGCAGTGCGGCGGTACGTCGACGCCATCAACAGCGTCAGCACGATCCTGCCCGCGTCGGCCATAAACGCCCCACCACGCTCACCTCCACACTGACGCCCAAGGTTCTTGGTGGTCGTGTTGAACCGGGCGACCGTCTGCTCCGTTCTCACCTAGAGGCCCAGTTGGGCGTCGGGTGTGCACAGGTGGAGGAGCCATGAACGCGCTTCGTCGTGGACTTGTAGGGCTCGCCGGGGCTGGGCTCGTTGTCGGGGTCGCGGCCCCTGCGGCGTCTGCCAGTGGAACCTTCCTAGGCTCGCTGACGACGATTTCGACGCTCGCTTCGACGGTGCCCGCGCACGGGGCAGGCGCTGGTGATGTGAATCCCTACGGTGTCGCGGTCGTGCCACGTAGCGTCAATCGTTTGCATGCGGGCTCGGTGTTAGTAAGCAACTTCAACGCGGCGTCGAACTTCCAGGGCACCGGCACCACCGTCATGGAAATCAGTGCGGGCGGCCGCGCTGATGTTTTCGCCCGGGTCAGCGCCGGGCATCTGCCGGGGAGCTGTCCAGGTGGTGTCGGCTTGACCACGGCGCTTTCTGTGCTGAGCTCAGGATGGGTGATCGTAGGCAGTTTGCCGACCAGCGACGGGACCGCCGCGACAGCGAAGGCCGGCTGCCTGTTGGTGCTCGACTCGCACGGCACCGTGCGCCGCACCATCTCCGGTGGGCTCATCAACGGTCCGTGGGACATGACNNCCGACCTCTTTGTGACCAACGTCTTGAACGGCACCGTTGCTGGTCAAGGGGAAGTCGTCAACCGCGGCACAGTGGTGCGTATCCGGCTGCGCCTGCACAACACCGACGTTCCCGTCGTGGCGGNNCCGCGAGCAACCGCCTCGCCGCGATCCCGGACGCCCAGACACGCACCACCAGCGCGTTCAGCGGATCCGACGTCACCGCCAACGGCAAGTTGAACAACCCACTGGGGCTCGCTCTGGCCCCCAACGGGAACCTGCTGTCGGTCAACGCCGGAGACGGGCTCATCGTAGAGACGACCCGAACCGGTGCCCAAGTCGCTTCCTTCACCCTCGACACCAGCGGCACCCCGCCAGCAACCCCCGGGTCAGG
>PLCK01000176.1 GCA_003134755.1 Actinomycetota bacterium
GTAGCCCTCGTTGAACAGCAGGTAGACGACGGCTAGCACCGAATTCATACGCTCCGGCAGCAGATGCGCTGGCGGAACCCGATACGGAATCCTGGCGAGCTTGATCTTCCGCTTCGCCCTGACCAGGCGTTGTGCCATCGTCGCCTCGGGTACGAGGAAGGCACGTGCGATCTCGGACGTCGTCAGGCCGGCAAGCGTGCGCAGTGTCAGCGCCACCCTGGCCTCAAGCGGCAGCGCTGGATGGCAACAGGTGAACATCAGCCGCAGTCGGTCGTCAGCAACTCCACTGTCGTCGTCTGGATCGTCGGGACCGCCGCCCGGTGGGTCGGCGCGCGACAACACCATCACCTCGTTCAGCTTCGTCGCCTCGTTGGACCCGCGGCGCAACTTGTCGATCGCCTTGTTGCGCGCAGTTGTCGTCACCCAGGCGCCCGGGCGCTGCGGAATGCCATCACGAGGCCAGCGCTGCAAGGCGAGCGCAAAGGCCTCCTGGGTGCACTCCTCAGCGAGGTCCCAGTCACCAGTGGTACGGATGAGTGTCGCGACGATCCGACCCCATTCCTCTCGGAAGGTGGTCGCGACCGCCTGCTCGACTGCGCTGCCTACTCCACCCAGAACGGCCGCACCTCGATCATGCCGAAACGCGCGACGGGGTGCTTCGAGGCAATCTCGATCGCCTCGTCGAGATCGGCCGCGTCGATGATGTCGTAGCCGGCCATCTGCTCCTTCGTTTCGACGTATGGCCCGTCGGTCACCAGCACATCGCCGCCCCTGACCCGAACCGTCGTCGCCTCGGTCGACGGCCTGAGCCGGTCGCCGTCCAGGCGCACCTTGCGGGCCGCCATCTCAGCGAGCCACTCGTCGATGGTCAGCCCACCCGGGCTCGCCTCGACGACGTCGGACGGGTCCGTGCAGACCATGAGCATGTACTTCACGGGTTCCTCCTCGTATTCCTTGGCTGGATCCTCACATGACGACGACGAACGGGACCAGCGCAGATCGACACCCGCGAATCGCGGCGTCCAACCACAAAATCAGGTCGTGGCACGACGCCCGCTGGCCGTAGGGTCAGTACCGATGTTCATCACCGACCTGGCGCCCGACGATCCGCGCATCGACGTCATGCTCGCGGTACTCGTCGAGCTTCGGACCGAACTCACGCCTGCGTCGTTCGCGGCGATCTACCGCGAAGGGTGGGCACAAGGCCTCAGGTTCAGTGCCGTCTTCGATCGTGACGAGCCGGACGCAGCGTGTCTCGGCGTCGCCGGCTGGCGGATCCTGGCCTCAACCCATGCGGGCCGAAAGCTCTACGTCGACGACCTGGTCACCACCGGCGGCGCTCGGTCGTCCGGCGTCGGGCGCGCATTGATCGCCAACCTCAGCGAGCGCGCCAAAGCAGCGGGCTGCACGGTCATCGATCTTGATTCCGGTGTCCAACGGTACGACGCACACCGGTTCTACCTGCGCGAACGATTCGCGATCACATCTCATCATTTCGCGAAGCAGCTCTGATCCGACAGGCCCCTGAGCGAGCCGTCAGCGGTTGGGTTACTCGCTGTCGCCCGTCGTCGAGTAGCCGGTGACGCTCGGATCCTGCTTCAGGCAGTTGAAGAGCTGCTGGAGCTGGTAGTTCGTGGCCTTATCGACCCTGAACCGCACGTTGGAGCGAAGCGTCGCCGGGTACTTACTCTTCGTCACAAGCGGTTCAGGGACGGCGCCGTCGACGTGCTGGCACAGCGCCCACACCCGCGCGTGGTCGGCGGGCGTCGCGTCGGTCTTGAACACGACCACGACTTCCTGCCGTCCAAGAGCGGCGGTCTGCCGGCAGCCGGCAAGCCCGGACAGCAGGACACCGAGGCAGAGCAGGCAAGCGCCCGCGATGGCGCGTCGCATGCAGCCGAGGGTATCGGTGCGCCAGGCCGTGGCATCTCGGTAGTCTCCTGCTCGTGCCCCGGCTCACCGCGGACAACCTGCAGGCCAGGCGTCGCACGATCATCGACGGGGCCCGCCGCAGTTTCGCGCGCGACGGATACGAGGGCGCCACGGTTCGCCGGTTGGAAGCAGAGATCGGGCTGTCGCGGGGGGCCATCTTCCATCATTTCCGCGACAAGGACTCGCTCTTCTTCGCCGTCGCCGAGGACGACGCGGCGGAGATGGCCGCGGTCGTCGCGGAACATGGACTCGTCCAGCTAATGCGCGATCTGCGATATCGCGACGCCGGCTGGCTCGGCGTCCAGCTCGAATTGTCGCGGCGGCTGCGAACGGACGCCGACTTCCGCGAACGTTGGGCGGCTCGATCCGAAACCATCAGTCGCGCCGCGCGCGAACGACTTCAGCGTGGCGTCGACCGCGGCACGCTGCGTACCGACGTGCCAGTGGGCACGCTGGCAGCATTCCTGGAGTTAGTGCTCGACGGTCTGGTTCTGCACCGGGCGATGGGAGTGCCCGACGACGATCTCGACGCCGTGCTCGACCTTGTCGAAGGCGCCGTCCGGCGCTGATGTCACCGGCGCCGTCCGGCGCTGACTACGTCGGTCGGCCGCCCATAGAAGCATGAATCTCGGTCGTGAGCTGATGAATCTGGCGGGTTAGCTCGGTGTTGTTCTTGAGTTCGGTCTCCTGCTCGACGAAATCGTGGTTCGCCTTCGCCGCCGCGAACGATGCCTGCCTGTTCTGGCCGATCATGACGAACG
>PLCK01000234.1:0-2655 GCA_003134755.1 Actinomycetota bacterium
CACCCCGAGGTGAACGTGTCGTTTGGCGGCGACAAGCTGATCAGGCATGGCCGAATCCATGTCGGGGTGGCTGTCGCGCTACCCGACGGGCTGATCGTGCCGGTGATCCGCGACGCCGACACCTTGACGGTCACCCAGATCTCGGCGCAGACCCGCGACCTCGCCGGGCGCGCCAGGGCCGGCAAGCTCAAGCCGGAGGAGTTCACCGGCAGCACATTCAGTGTGAGCAACCTGGGCATGTTCGGCGTCGACCATTTCACCGCGGTCATCAACCCGCCCGAGGCCGCGATCCTTGCGGTCGGGGCGACGAAACAGGAGCCGGTCGTGCGCTCTGGCCAGGTCGTGGTCGGACACACGATGCGCGTCACGCTGTCGATCGATCACCGGGCACTCGACGGCGCGACCGGGGCGAAGTTCCTCGTCGACCTTGCTGCGTTACTCGAGAACCCGCTGGCAACCCTCGCCTGACATCCGGCCAACGGAGCGGATCAGGTGCCGCCGCTATCGGCAAGATGACCGAACTCCCAGTGCCAGGGCTCGAACGGTCGGCGAAGTGCCCACGCCGGATGCACCCAGCCGAACCGGCCGGCGTTCGCCGTCATCCACCGGTACTGCGCAGAGCCGTACCGATCGACGCTACAACCGAGGTCGATGGCCAAGCCCCAACCGTGATTACTGGTGCCCGGCACGGCCGCGAGCCTCGGTCGCTGCCGGTATACGGCGACCTGTTCGGAGTAGCTGCGGTAGGAGTCGCTGACACAGAGGCCGCCGCCGAAGGTCGCCGCGTACGCCCGCGACATCTGGTCGAAGGCCACCGCAGCGTCGGGCCGCAGCCGACCGCCACCGACGATCGCACACAGCTGCGACGGGGGAATCAGGCCGTCGGAGTAGCCACCCCAGGGGCCAGCCGGGTACGGCCCGCTCGATGTCGCGTCACACGAACCGACCGGCGCCGTCGGAGCGGTCGCTTCGGCCCGCAACGCGGCCGCTCGTCGCTCGGCAAGCGCGCGAGCAACCTTGTCCCGCGCCGCTTTCGCAGCCGCCAACCGAGCCTCCGCCACTCGGAGCAACTCCGCCTGGTAGGCGCTCTGCGCGGCACTGAGGCTCACGTTCGCCCGGGCTGCCTTGAGCTGAAGCGCGGCGACCTGAGCCGTCACGGACTTCTGCGCGACTGCGGCCGCCGCAACGGACTGCGCGGCCTGAGTTTGCAGAACCTCGACCCGCTGCTCCTCGACGACGACCAGGCGCAGCACGTCGGCCCGCCCGCGGTTCACGATCGACAGCATCTCGGCGCCCCGTATCGACGCGGCTACGTCAGCTTGCGACGCCAGCATCGTCAGGGCCAGCTGACCGCTCGGATGTACATAGAGATCAGCGGCATACGTGCCGAGTTGCGCGCGCAACCCGACCAGCTCGGCGTTCACCGTGGCGACCCCTGCCGTCGCCGACGCCGCCTTCGCCTGGAGTGCCGACAGCTTCGTACGCGTGGCTTCGAGGGTCTTCGTGCCGGCAATGAGCTGAGCCTGGACGGCGTCCGCCTGGGCCTTCATGGCGGTCAAGGTCTGCACACTCGGCGCGTCGGCATTCCCGGCAGTTCCGGCCGCGGCTGCCAGCGCGGGGGTCGGACCGGCGACCGCGAGGAGCGGGGCTAGCAGCGGCGCCAGCAACATGGTCGCGCAGGACGCCTGCAGGCGCGACACCCGCACCCGGCGGGCACAACGGCGGGGGGTCACAGGCTCGGCGGTCCCCTGGGCAGCAGGCGTTTAGTCGAACAGGCCGGGGCGATGCTATCGGGGTAGTCAATGGGATCGGTGGTTTACTCCACCCGACGCCCCGGTTCGACCTGAGACGGGCGCAGGTAACCTGGAAATCTCGACCATCCGTTCTGGCGAAGAGGCNNGGGCCGGCGGCGGCCGTTGCAACCACTGCCACCAACGCGCCCGCCGCGGCCGCGCCAGCTGCGCCGGCCCCTGCGCCGGCCCCTGTGGCGGCAACGACGGCGACACCGGCGGCCGCGCAGGTGGCGCCAGTAGCGAAAACAGCCGAGGGCACGGCGGACGGCGGCCCGACGGCCGACCGCACGGCGGCGGTGTCCGACGCGGTCGCCGATGAGGTCGTGCCGCTGAAGGGCGCCGCGGCTCGCACCGTCGCGAATATGGAGGCCAGCCTCAGCGTGCCCACCGCGACGAGCGTGCGCGACGTGCCCGCCAAACTGCTCGCCGACAACCGCCTCGTGATGAACAACCACCTCAAACGTGGCCGTGGCGGCAAGATCTCGTTCACGCACATCATCGGCTACGCCATCGTCAAGGCCGCCGCTGCACTACCTGAGATGAACGTGGCCTACACCGAGATCGCGGGCAAGCCCGGCGTCGTCCGGCATCACGATGTGAACCTAGGCCTTGCGATCGATATGACGAAGGACGACGGCAGCCGGCAACTGCTCGTCCCTTCGATCAAGGGCGCGCAGAAGCTCGACTTCGCACAGTTCTGGGCAGCCTACGAGGACATCGTGCGGCGGGCCCGAGCCAACAAGTTGACGGCCGACGACTTCGTCGGCACGACCATCACTCTCACGAACCCCGGCACGTTGGGCACCGTGCATTCGGTGCCGCGGCTCATGCCAGGGCAGGGCTGCATCGTCGGCGTCGGCGC
>PLCK01000234.1:2672-2943 GCA_003134755.1 Actinomycetota bacterium
TCGGCTGCTGCTCGGCGAGGACGGTTTCTACGACGACCTGTTCCGCGCGCTGCGCATTCCCTACGAGCCGGTGCGCTGGGTGCAGGACATCGTCTCGACGCACGACGACGAGGTCGGGAAGCCGGCCCGGGTCATCGAGCTCATCCATGCCTACCGCGTCCGCGGGCATCTGATGGCCGACACGAATCCGCTCGAGTTCGAGATGCGCAAGCACCCTGATCTCGACATCGTCAAGCACGGGCTCACGTTGTGGGACCTCGACCGCGAGTTC
>PLCK01000221.1 GCA_003134755.1 Actinomycetota bacterium
GACGAGTACCAGGACACCAACCACGCGCAATACATGCTGGTGCGTGAGCTGGTCGGCGGCACCGCCGATCAGCGGGAGAAACGCACGGTCGACGGCGACCTGGTCCGGGCCGGCTCCGACGTCGCCCCCGGCGAACTGGTGGTCGTGGGCGACGCCGACCAGTCGATCTATGCGTTTCGGGGGGCCACGATCCGCAACATCATGGAGTTCGAGCGCGACTACCCCGACGCGCGCGTCGTCCTGCTCGAGCAGAACTACCGGTCGACGCAGACGATCCTCAATGCCGCCAACGCCGTCATCACCCGCAACGAGGGCCGTAAGGCGAAGAACCTGTGGTCGGAGACCGGCGCGGGCGAGCAGATCGGCGGCTACGTCGCCGACGACGAGCGAGGCGAGGCGTCGTTCGTCGCGGAGGAGATCGACCGGCTGCACGATCTCGGCGCCGCGAGTTACAGCGACGTCGCGATCTTCTACCGCACCAACGCCCAGTCGCGGATCTTCGAGGAGATCTTCATCAGGGTCGGGCTGCCGTACAAGGTCGTCGGGGGCGTGCGGTTCTACGAGCGGCGTGAGGTGCGCGACCTGCTGGCGTATCTGCGGGTGCTCGTCAATCCCGAAGATACCGTGTCGTTGCGGCGCATCCTGAACGTCCCGCGCCGGGGCATCGGCGACCGCTCGGAGGCATGTGTCGAGGCGTTGTCGGCGCGCGAGCGCATCTCGTTCTCGCAGGCGCTTCGTCGCAGCGACGAGGCTTACGGCATCGCCACCCGCTCGGCGTCCGCCATCAAGGATTTCGTCGCGTTGCTCGACGAGTTGCGACTGATGGCCGAGTCGTTGCCGCCGTCCGAGGTGATGGAGGCAGCTCTGACGAAGAGCGGCTACCTGGCCGAACTCGAAGCGAGCAGCGATCCGCAGGACGAGTCGCGCATGGAGAACCTTCGCGAGCTCGTCACCGTGGCCAGGGAATTCGAGGAGGCGAACCAGGGCGGCACGCTCGCTGCCTTCCTGGAGCAGGTGGCGCTGGTTGCCGACGCCGACCAGATCCCGACCGAGGGCGACGAACATGGCGGCGTGGTCACCCTAATGACGCTGCATACGGCGAAGGGCCTCGAGTTCCCCGTGGTCTTCCTCACCGGCCTCGAAGACGGCGTCTTCCCGCACATGCGGTCCTTGACCGAGCCGAAGGAGCTCGAGGAGGAGCGCCGCCTCGCCTATGTCGGCATCACCCGCGCACAGCGCAGGCTCTACCTGACGCGCTCGGTGCAGCGCAGTACCTGGGGCGCTCCGTCGTACAACCCGCCCTCGCGCTTTCTCGAAGAGGTCCCCGACAACCTCGTCGACTGGAAGCGGCCCGAGCCGGCCCGCTACACACCGACCGGGGGCGGTCGCTCGTACGCCGGGTCGTCCCCGGCCACCCTGCCCGGCGTCGCCGCGCGACCGACCGGCGTCGGGAACCGCCCGATCCCGTCACTGACGCCCGGCGACCGGGTCAGCCACGACACGTTCGGGCTCGGCACCGTCGTCTCGACGTCCGGGCTCGGCGACAACGCCCAGGCGAAGGTCGACTTCGGCCGGAGTGTGGGCGCGAAGACCTTCGTCCTGCGTTACGCCCCGCTCGAGAAGCTGTAGGCCCGCGCTGCTGCGCGGGCATACGCTCAGAGCATTCGATTTCGGAGGTGGAGCGTGCCGGACGCCGGCCGGATCCGCGTCGTTGTCGCAAAGCCGGGGCTTGACGGCCACGATCGAGGTGCGAAGGTCGTGGCGCGCGCCTTGCGCGACGCCGGCATCGAAGTCATCTACACCGGTTTGCATCAGACGCCGGAACAGATCGTGGCGACCGCAATCCAGGAGGACGCCGACGCGATCGGGCTGTCGGTACTCTCCGGCGCGCACATGACCCTGTTCGGAAGGGTCCTCGACCTGCTTCGCGAACGCGGGTCGACCGACATCGTCGTGTTCGGCGGCGGCATCATCCCGAGCGACGACGTGCCGGAGCTGAAGGCACTCGGGGTGGCGGAGATTTTCACCCCCGGCGCGAGCACCCAGCGGATCGTCGAATGGGTGCTCGCCAACCTGGGCGAAACTGCGGCTACGTCAAGCGGCCCGTAGCCAGCCGAGTTGATCCGCCAAGCTCAGTTGTGTCCGCCAACCTGGGGGGCCGGCGACGGCACTGGGAACTTGGCGCTGCCGCCGTGGCCATCGTGGCCGTGGTGTGCGTCACCGGTCGTTGACGCAGTGGGTGAGACGCTGCTGGACGGCAACTGGCCGTCGTGGTGGTCGCCGTCGGTGTGCTTGACCGAGGCGCAGAACGTGCGGATGTTGGCGACGCCGCCGGCGAGTACTGCCAGCTTGGCGCGGAAGCCGACCAGACCGTCGAGGTGGTGCTTGTCCGCGTTCGACCAGGCCTGGCACAAACCGAATGCGGCGTTCGCGTCGAGCGAGGCCGTCGAAGTCGCCGAGGCATGCTCGCTCTCGCTCGCCTCGTGGCTCTCGCTCGCCTTGGCGCTATGGGTGGCCTCAGGGCTCTCGCTGGCCTTCGGGCTTTCGCTCGCCTCGGGGCTGTGGTTGGGCTCGGGGCTGTGGCTGGCGGTGGCAGCCGTGGCTGAGTCGTGGTGGGCCCGTGGCGCGCCGATGGTGTCGTGCGCCGCGTTCTGGATATGGGTCGGTAGGACGCCCGCGAATGCGGCACCCGCCGCTCCCGTGATGCCAACTGCGGCGCACGCGAGTGCGGCGGCGATCTTGCCGGTCAGGAGGGTACTGATCATTCGAGGCCTCACGAGGGGTCGGCGGGTTGGGGCGCCGAGATGCGCCCGCCGGAACGCCGCAAGCGCGGCATACTCGACGGTCAGTTCGGCTGCGGAGGCTGGACCTGCGGCCGCCTGCAGCAGTTCTGAAACCGGCTGCCACTCCGACGAAACCGCAGGGTTTACCTGACCGTCGCCGACCAGCTCGTCGAGACCCAGCACGAGCGACACCTCGGGCCACCCAAGACCGACGCCGGACGTCGCACCGTCTACCTCCCGCCGCACCTNNACATCTCACCTCGTGGAACGTCATCGTCGTTCATCGCGTTACAGACCCCGCCGCGAGCGTGCTCAGCGCGTCACGAAGACGGGTCAGCGCGCGGTGACAACTCACCCGCACGGCTCCCTCGCTCTTGTGGACGAGTTTGGCCACCGCGGCCACGTCGAGACCCGCGACGACCCGCAGCATGATGATCTCGGCCTGTTCGAGCGGCAGCGTGGCGATCAGGTTCAGCGCACCTTCGGTACTGAGCTGATCGAGCACCCGCTGCTCGGTGTCGTCGCTGCCGGCGACATCGAAGTGTTCAGCGGTGATTTCCTCGGTCGGACGCCGGCCTTCGTGGCGGCGCCAGTCCGTAACTTTGTTCCGAGCGATCGTGAAGACCCAGGCCCGGAAGGACTGTTCGTCACCCCTGAACTTGCCCAGCGAGCGGATGATCTGGAGCCACGTTTCCGACGCGACGTCCTCCGCGGCCGGTTTGGCCACGACACGTAGGTAGCGCACCAAGCCGGGATTCAGGTTGCGCCACAGGGTTGCGAACGCAACCTCGTCGCCGCTTTGCGCGGCCGAGAGGTCCTGTTCGAACGACGATGCGGCCATGTACTCCTGTTCATCGGCGGCCTGGGCTACCCGCTGAATCGGTAGGCCTGCGCCGTCGGTTCGATCCCGGCGCGAGCCCCCTCAACGCAGTGCTGCTGCAGCTATCAGATCACGGGCGACGACGGCGGCGCCTGCGACGGCTCGGCGTGGGGGGTGCCGGTCGGCTGTGGAACGGTCGCACAGAACGCTGCGACGTGGTCCGCCCCGCCGGCCAG
This sequence comes from Actinomycetota bacterium, assembly GCA_003134755.1. Taxonomy (GTDB): domain Bacteria; phylum Actinomycetota; class Actinomycetes; order Acidothermales; family Acidothermaceae; genus PALSA-607. The sequence continues at coordinate 3,840 of PLCK01000221.1, forward strand.
CTGGTCGAGCATAGCTAGGTACTTCTCAGGCAGGGTGCCGTGGCGGTAGCCATTGCACAGCCCAAACGCGACGGTGGACGTCGCGTCGCCGGTGTGCGTCACCGTCGGCACCGGGCTTGGCGTCGGGTATGCCGAGCAGAGCGCCCTGACGCGGTCGGTACCACCCGCGAGACGCACGAGCAGCTCGAGGGACGGACCGGTCAGCTTCGCGCCGCGGTTGTAGATCTTGCACAACTCGGCGGTGGCGACCGGGTTCGTGCTCGCGTCGTGGTGCTCGGACGGGTTGGGGGTCGGCTTGGGCACCGTGGCGCAGAACGCCGCGATGTTAGCCGCGCCTCCAGCCAGTGCGACGAGCTTCTCCTGAAGGCTGCCTACCAGCTGGACGCCGTGGGCAGTGGCCTCCGCGTAGGCGCGGCAGAGTCCGTAGGCGGCGGTCGAGGGCGGCAGCTCTGGGGATTCGGTTCGCGTCGGCGAGGGCTTGGGGACGAGGCTCTGCGGCACACTCCTCGTCGGCTCGGTTTTTGCGCTGTGCGAGGGCTCCGGGCTGTGCGAGGGCTCCGGGCTGTGCGAGGGCTCCGGGCTGTGCGAGGGTTCCCCGCTGTGCGACGCGTCGGGATGGGGCGCGGGCGCATCGATGGCCGAGTGGGCGAACCCTTGGATCGGGGCCGGCAGCACGTTCGCATAGGCGGCGGTAGCGGCTCCTCCGACGCCGACGGACGCGCAGACGGCCAGAGCGGCCAGTTTTCCGGTGAGCAGGGCGGACAACATGGGTGGCCTCGTGACGGGTCGGCGGGATGGGACGTCGAGTTGCGCACGCCGGAACGCGGCCAGAATGGCCGTTTCGCCGGTCAGTTCCGACGGTCTCGCAGGCCCGTTAGCGGCCCGCAGAACGTCGGCGACTGGCTGCCAGTCCGAGGACATTCCGAGCGGGACCGTGCCGGTTCGCAACAGCGACTCGAGTTGGTGCAAGTGGGCCGGTTTGCTGGAGCGGCGACCGAACGGAGTGTGCATCTCGCGCATAAGAACGCTGGGCGACCACTTAGCGTTACCGCGCGACCTCATAGCGTTACCATCGCCGGTTCGGGTGCGGCGAGCGCCCGCAGCCGCTGCAGAGCGCGATGGGTTCCCACTCGCACGGCGCCAGGCGACTTGTGCAGGAGCCTGGCGACGTCGGCCACCTCGAGCCCTACGACCAGCCGCAGCAGCAATAACTCGGCCTGGTCGGGCGGCAGCGCGCGGATCAGACGCAGCGCCGCGTCCGTGCCGAGAGTCTCGAGTGCCGCTTCCTCTGTGTCGTCTGCGGCCCGAAGGGCGGCCGCCGCCGCGTCGTCGAGATGCGCCGCGGCTCGGCGTCCCCGCTGTCGGTGCCAGTCGTGGACCTTGTGTCGAGCGATCGTGAATACCCACGATCGGAACCCGGGTTCGTCTCCGCGGAAATCCTTCAGGCCCCGGACCACCTGGAGCCAGGTCTCCGATGCCAGGTCCTCGGCGGCATCACCGGCCGCGACCTGGAGATAGCGCATGACGGCGGGATTGAGCTCGCGCCAGAGCATGCCGAAGCCGGTCTCGTCGCCGAATTGCGCTGCGACGAGCCAGCCGGTGAACCCGGTTGTGCCCATTGGTGATTCATCGGCGCCGGCTCAGGCGGGCCGAAGGCCGAATGCACGCACGTTGAGCCGACTGGACGACCCGCCATCGACGTATCGGCTACCGGCGTGTCGGTTCGCCATCTGGGGGAGTGTGCGAAACGATCGGAAAAGCGTGAGGCCCCTCTATTTACGAGATAGAGGGGCCTCACTTGGTCTACGTCGCCGCAGACCAGCCGCCGACCCGGGCAGCCTTCGCGGCTCGACCGCCTCCGTCGCACTCGCCGGGAGTTGCCTCCCTCGCCGCGCGGACCGAGGTTTCTGAACCACGACCCCGACGCCTCCGAACTCCGCCGAACCTGGGTTGCCCCACGTTCGCCATCGCTCGGCGCTCTCCAGACCGGAAGTTACCGAACCCGTTCGTCTCAGGCTGTGGGTTTCCCCACTGCCGAGCTTCGCGAGTTCGAACTCCGGGTCGCTCGGTGCCGACGGCCCTCGGGTTGCCCCGCGAACTGCCTGCGCTTTGCTTCCCGGAACCTCCCGGAGCCGCCACTGTGATCGGTGACGTGGAAGATTTCTAGCGGTCCGACGGTGCGCCCGCAAGGCCTGTGACACAAGAACTTTTCGGAATTCTCGTGGTCCACAGAAACTCGGCAGTTGTCCCCCGTATTAGTGAAGTTCTCCACTGGTTGTACACCGGTTCATCCACAGCGGATACGCAGCGACGCAGTTTCAGCGTCCCGTCGTCGACGAAGGTCTTGCCCGGCGCAGAGTTGCCCCGCTGTGGTCGGTAGCCTCACACCCGACCGGTCACAGCGGTTCCGAATCAGAGCGAATCAGAGGACGGCGCATCGTGGACCTGTTCGAGTACCAGGCGCGCGACCTGTTCGCCGCGCATGGCGTACCCGTCCTGCGCGGCGAGGTCGCGACAACGGCCGAGCGGGCGGGTGAGATCGCGGCGGCTCTGGGCGGGCGCGTCGTCATCAAGGCCCAGGTCAAGACGGGCGGTCGCGGCAAGGCGGGTGGGGTGAAGCTTGCCGACGACGCCGAAGACGCCAGCACCAAGGCTGCCGCGATCCTCGGCATGGACATCAAGGGCCACGTCGTCCATCGCGTATTGGTTGCCGAGGCGAGCGACATCGCGGAGGAGTACTACTTCTCGTTCCTGCTCGACCGTTCCAATCGCACGTTTCTGGCCATGGCGTCGCGCGAGGGCGGCGTCGAGATCGAGCAGATCGCCGTCGAGAAGCCCGAGGCGCTGGCCAAGGTCCCGATCGACGCGATCACTGGTGTCGACCTGGCCAAAGCACGCGAGATCGCGATTGCGGCCGGCTACCCCGCCGAAATCCTCGACCAGGCCGCCGACGTCATCGTCGCGCTGTGGGATGTGTTCACCAAGGAGGATGCGACGCTCGTCGAGGTCAACCCACTGGTGAAGACGCCGGACGGCGTGGTGCTGGCGCTCGACGGCAAGGTCACCCTTGACGAGAACGCGGCGTTCCGGCAGCCGGCGCACGCTGACCTGGCCGACGCGGAGGCGGCCGACCCGCTCGAGGCGCGCGCCAAGGAAGCCGGCCTGAACTATGTGAAGCTCGATGGCGCGGTCGGCGTCATCGGGAACGGCGCCGGGCTCGTCATGAGCAGCCTCGACGTCGTGTCGTATGCCGGCGAGGCATTCGGCGGCGTGAAGCCGGCGAACTTTCTCGACATCGGTGGCGGCGCGTCCGCCGACGTGATGGCAGCGAGCCTTGCCATCGTCTTGTCCGACCCGTCGGTGCGGTCGGTGTTCGTCAACGTGTTCGGCGGGATCACGTCTTGCGACGCGGTCGCGAACGGGATCGTCGCCGCGTTCGGCAAGTTGCGCGACGCCGGCGAACAGATCACGTCACCCCTCGTCGTCCGTCTCGATGGAAACCGGGCCGAAGAGGGCCGCGCGATCCTGGCGGCGGCAGCACTGCCGAACGTCGAACAGAACGACACGATGGACGGCGCAGCCCAGCGCGCCGCCGAACTCGCCTCCGCGAAGTAGGGACTGCAGTGGCAATCTTTCTCGACCGGAACAGCCGCGTCATCGTGCAGGGCATGACCGGGTCGGAGGGCAGCAAGCACACCCGGCGGATGCTCGCGGCCGGCACCACAATCGTGGGCGGCACGAACCCGAAGAAGGCTGGGACGTCGGTCGGCTTCGACGGCACGTCGCTTCCAGTCTTCGCTGGCATCGCAGAGGCCATGGCCGCGACGGGCGCGAACGTGGTTGTGAGCTTTGTGCCTCCGGCCGGCGCGAAGATGGGCATGCTCGAGGCGATCGACGCCGGGATCGACCTCGCGGTCGCCATCACCGAAGGCATTCCCGTGCACGACACGACTGCGGCGTGGGCGTACGCGACGTCGCGCGGCAACAAGACGCGCATCATCGGCCCGAACTGCCCAGGTATCGCCTCGCCCGGTCAATCCAACGCGGGCATCATCCCAGCCGATATCACCAAGCCCGGCCGGATCGGATTGGTCTCGAAGTCAGGCACGCTGACCTACCAGATGATGTTCGAGCTGCGTGACATCGGGTTCTCGACCTGCGTCGGCATCGGCGGTGATCCGGTCATCGGCACGACGCACATCGACTGCCTCCGCGCCTTCCAGGACGATCCCGACACCGACGCCATCGTGATGATCGGCGAGATCGGCGGCGACGCCGAGGAGCGCGCGGCAGCGTTCATCGAGGCCAACGTGACGAAGCCCGTCGTCGGCTACGTGGCCGGCTTCACTGCGCCGGAGGGCAGGACGATGGGGCATGCGGGCGCGATCGTGTCCGGCTCGTCGGGCACCGCGGCGGCCAAGAAGGAAGCTCTCGAGAAGGTCGGCGTGCAGGTCGGCAAGACTCCGAGTGAGGCCGCCCGGCTGATACGCGAGCTCATGAACTCCCGCTGACGGCCCAGCAGGCGTCCGGTTATTCGCTTCTGTCCGATTTCTGCTCGCCGTCGCCCCTGCGTGTCTCGTATCAGGACGGCGCAGTCGTGCTCTTCTGTTGCGTACACGCGGCGAGCCGCGACATCGGGACTTGTCAAGGTCTTGAATACGGTCGCCGCTTAGATCACTGTTGGCTCGTTATTTGCACGGCACATCCGTTGCCGTGACGTCCTGAGGAGGATGGGCACATGCCCGGCTTCGACCTGAAGCAGATCAAGCGCAACGACCAGGGAATTCTCGGAGCAGGAATTCTCTTCCTGTTGCTGTCGTTCTTCGTTCCCTTCTACGGCGTTTCGTACAGCGGCCCTGGCGGTTTCGGTGGAAGCGCGAGCGTGACCGCGTGGCACAGCTATGGATTCCTTGGCGTATTGCTGATCCTCATTGCCGTCGGCATCGTCGCGGCGCGGGTGTTCGGCAACGCTTCGCTGCCGACTCTCCCGTTGGGCCCGAACGTGCTCGTTGTGGCGCTGTCGGGGCTCGGCACGCTGCTGCTGCTCCTGCGCGGCTTCACCTACAAGACGGCGAGTGGCGGCGGTTATTCGGTCGGCCTGAAGTGGGGCGCGTATGTCATCTTCATCCTGGCCATCGCCATTGTGGTGTTCGCGTTCATGAACTTCCGGGCGTCGGGCGAGAAGATGGCTTGGGACGCAACGGCCATGAACAAGGCACCGGCAGCCGGCGGCACGCCGCCTGCGCCGTACCCGCCGCAGGGCGCCGCTCCGAGCTACCCGCCGGCCAGTGAGCCACCGACCAGTTACCCGCCGTCCGGTACGGCCGACCCGGGCGCGCCTGGCGTCTGAGTCTTCTACGCACATCGATTGGCCCGGACGGTTCGCCGTCCGGGCCAATCGTTTTGTGGAAACGGGAGTCTCAGCGCGTCCGCACCACGTACACCCCGGCAGCCTTGTCATGCCAGCCTTGTTGGCGCTTCGAGCCGTCCCAGAGGAATGACAGCCCGATCACCAGATAGCCGATGCCGCAGAGCAGCGTGCCGAGGACGACGAGCAGAAGTGCCCGAATCGCACCGGCCCCGAGGCCCGGCAGCTGGCCGTCCGACGTCCTCACCACGCCGATGCCGACCATCTTCATCCCGAGAGTTCCGCCGACCAGGCCAATCAGCAACGCGTCGTACAGGAAGTACACGATCAGGTTGACGACGATGTCGTTGCCATACGCGGCACTATTGATCGTGGTGGTGTTCACACCGTTGACGTTGCTGGTCGTCTGCGTCAGCTTGAGCCTGTACACGTGAAGCGCGGTCAGGACGCCGAGCACCACCCCCACGACGATTGCGTCGAGGAATCGTGCGCCGATCCGCGCTCCGGCTCCCGCAAGTCGCGCCTGCCCACGGCCTGGAATGTCCACGAGGTTGGGATCTCCGTAGCCGTACGGCGGCTGGCCGTAGCCGTATGGCGGCGCCTGCGGATATCCCGGCGGCTGACCGTAAGAGTAGGGCGGTGGCTGGCCATACCCCGGAGGCGGCGCCTGGCCATAGCCGGGTTGAGGCCCCCCGTACGGAGGTTGGCCGTAAGCAGGCGGCGGCTGTGGGGGCGGCGGGGGGTAACCCGGTTGCGGTTTGGTGAAGTCAGGCGGAGGCGGTGGCGCACCTTGGCCGGACGTATCGGGCGGGACCGCCCAGGGGTCGGGCTGTTGCCCAGAACCCGGATCCGACGGTGTGGACACGATTCCTCCTGGTTGTCGCGGTGTCCTAGTAGTTCATGTCGGGAGTAGTTCATGTGGTGCAGGTCAGAGAACTCCGAACCGGAACAACTGCCAGAGCTCGGAGACCACGACAGCGCAAGCAAGTGCAAGGTAGATGGTCCGCTTCGCGGGTGCGGCAGGCCACCCGACCCGCCGCGCGGCGCGAAGGCCGATCACCACCGGCATCGCAATGATCACGGCGGCCGCGANNGCCCAGGTCGAAGCGCCCGACCTCGACGGCGGCTGTGGTTCCGCCGCAGAAAGGGCACGGGATGCCGGTCATCGCGCGCAGCGGGCAGAGGGTCGCAGGGCGGCCAGGGATTCGCAGGTTCGCGAACACGAGAGCGGCGAGGGCGAAGCCGACGAAGCGGGCCGAGCTCGTTCGCAGACCCGCAAGGCTCACGGCGTCCCCTCTGTTCGGTCCGCGTTGTTGATCCGCGTTGATCGATCCGCGTTGATCGGTCCGGTTTTCGAGACGACATGATCCGGACCCCGCGCGGCGCAGGTCAAGCTTGCCCGGAGGGGCGCGACCTGGCTCCGACACCCCGAGGTGTTGCAGGTTCGGGGCGGGCAGCGGCGCGGCTGCCAGCATGGGAGCCATGTCCGACACGATGACGCGGCCGGGCACCGATGCCGGTGCGCCGCGACAGTCTGCTCCCGACGGGCCTACGCCTACGCCACGGCCGCGTGTTTTCGTCGGCATCGCGATGGCCATCTGGACGGCGCTGCTAGGGCAAGCCTTCCTGGTGTGTCTGACCCTCGCGGCGTGGGTCACCGCCGACCATCACGACGACGCTGTTCGGCCGGCACTGTCGACGGCCGTTCAAGCCTGGCTGCTCGCCCAGCACGTCAGCCTGGCGACGCCAGGGGGCGCGCTCGGAATCGTTCCGCTCGGCCTCACGGCCGCACTCGCCGCCCTCTTGGTCAGATCGGGCCGGCAGGCAGCCAGGTTCTCGGGCGCGAGCGACCGTTTCGACTGCCTGACCACGGCGTTCGCGGTCGCGCTTCCCTACGGTGTCGTCGCCGCGCTCCTGACGCGGCCCGCGCAATCCGGGCAGGTACGAGCGTCGCCTCTACAGGCGCTGGCGTGCGCGTTTGTGCTCGCCCTTGTTTGCGTGGGCATCGGCGCACTGCGCGAGGTTGCGCTGTGGGATCCCCTGGTCGCACTCATACCGAACAACTGGCGGGTCGCACTGCGAGCCGGCGCGGCCGCGGCGGCGACCGTCGTGGCCTGCGGCGCGGTCGTCGTTGCGGTCGGATTGGCGGCCCATGCCAAGCGCGCGGGCGAGCTGACTGGCTCCCTGCACGGCGGGGTCACGGGTGCCGTGCTGATGGCGGTGATCTCGATGGCCTACCTGCCGAACGTGGTGGCCTGGGCGAGTGCGTTCTCATTGGGCCCGGGTTTCGCGGTTGGAGCCACGACGTCGGTGGCTCTCGGCGGCGTCCACCTCGGCGCGGTGCCTGCATTGCCGTTACTGGCACCGCTTCCTGACACCGGTCCGGTGCCAGCGGCGACCTGGCTGCTGCTCCTCGTACCGGTGCTGGGCGGCGTCGTCGCGGGCTGGCTGCTGTCGCGCGCGCGTCCTGCGGCGACCGGGCCGACCGCGTTCGACCTCATGTGGGGGGGCGGGTGCGGCGTGGTGTGCGGTGCGCTGATGGGCGGCTTCGCCTGGTTGTCGGCGGGCCCGCTTGGGCCGGGCCGGATGGCCCACCTCGGGCCGTCGGCCTGGCAGGTCGGGCTCGCCGCGACCATCGAAATCGGCGTGGTCGCCGGCGTCACGTCATGGCTGCTCGGATGGCGGCAATCGCGGGTCCCGATATCGTTGGACTCCCGCGCCTGAAGGAGACCCACTGGCCACGACCCCGCTGCGGGTGGTTGTTCTCGTGTCCGGAACCGGCACCAACCTGCAAGCGCTCCTTGATGCCTGCGCGGACGACGCCTATGGCGCGCGGGTCGTCGCGGTCGGCGCCGACCGTTCGGGCACCTTCGCGATCGAGCGGGCCGGGCTCGCCGGCGTCCCGACCTTCGTTCTCGAGGTCAAGCAGTACGGGCAGCGGGCCGACTGGGACGCCGCGCTGACGCAGGTTGTCGCCGACTACACGCCGGATCTGATCGTGCTGGCTGGGTTCATGAAGCTCGTCGGGCCGGTATTCATGGCCAGGTTCGGCGGCCGCATCATGAACACGCATCCCGCGCTGTCCCCTTCGTTTCCCGGCATGCACGGCCCGCGAGACGCGCTCGCGTACGGCGTGAAGGTGACCGGGTGCACGCTGTTCTTCGTCGACCAGGGCATCGATACCGGGCCGATCGTCGCGCAGGCCGCCGTTCCGGTGCTCGAGACCGACGACGAGAATTCCCTGCACGACCGCATCAAGGCCGTCGAGCGCCGATTGCTCGTCGACACCGTCGGCGCGCTGGCCCGCGACGGCTGGACCGTCATCGGAAGAAAGGTCACCATCCCGTGAGCAACGAAGAGGGTCGGCGTCCGATCAGAAGGGCTCTGATCAGCGTCTACGACAAAACGAGCCTCGCCGAACTCGGTCAGGGGCTCGCCGCCGCGGGCGTCGAGATCGTGTCGACCGGCACGACCGCTGCCGTGCTGGTCGAGGCCGGCGT
>PLCK01000137.1:0-15548 GCA_003134755.1 Actinomycetota bacterium
AGCTCGCGGGCGCGGCCGGCGCGAAGGGACAGCAGGATCCCGCCGTCGCCCAGCAACTGCTCGACAAGATCGCCGAAATCGACAAGGTCTTCTGGGAGACCAAGAAGGCGTAGGCATTGGGGCCGGACGACCCCTCGTTGCATACGCTGCGTCCGTGATCCGCGCGGCCCGGCCCGACGACGTCCCCGTCATGCTCGCGCTCGTACACGAGCTGGCCACCTACGAGCGGGACCCGGACGCGGTGGTTGCCACGGCGGCCGACCTCGAGAACGCACTATTCACCGAGCGTCCCGCCCTGTTCGGACTGGTCGCCGAAGAGGCCGGGTCGGTGGTCGGCTTCGCGCTCTGGTTCCTCAACTTCTCTACCTGGGTCGGCCGCCACGGCATCTACCTCGAGGACCNNGTCCTGGACTGGAACGAGCCCGCCCACCGCTTCTACGAATCGTTCGGCGCCAAACCCCTCAGCGATTGGACGACGTGGCGGCTCGATCGCGAGGCCCTGCACGAGCTGGCAAGCGCAACCCAGCAGAATCGAGACGTCGACGGGCGGGTGTAGCCCCGCCCGGCCGGGGTAGCGTGAGGCAGGACGCAGAGCCCAACATGATCAAACACTGACGGCCCGGCCCGGAGGAGTGAGAGCGCGTGTCGACCACCGAGGGAATTCCCTCGCAGGCCACGTCAGCAGACGGCCCGCATCGGGCAGCGAACGCCGACGGGAGCGTTCGTGACGTGGTGTCGGTCCGGTTACCGGCCGAGGCGGCCTACCTTGCCGTCCTCCGCACCACCACGGCCAGCCTCGCCGCCAGGCTCGACTTCACGCTCGATGAGATCGAAGACCTGCGGATCGCCGTCGACGAAGCGTCCTGCCTGTTGCTTGCCGGTGCAGTGCCCGGAGCGGAGCTGACCAGCATCTTCGAGATGTCGGCAGACTCGCTCACGGTGACGGTCTCGACCATGACACGGGAAGGCCGCGCGCCGGCACGCGATTCGTTCGCCTGGACCGTCCTGTCGGCGTTGGCGGGCGGGGTAGACGCCTGGACCGAGGACGACGGCCGCCAGACGATCTCGCTGGTTAAGCACCGCTTGCGCGAGCAACCCTCGTGAGCGGCTCGAGAGTGCACGCCGAAGGCGAGACCGAGACGGAACCCACTGGCACGGCACGCGGCGTCCCGGCTGAGCAAGCCGCGTTGCCCGAGCAGCCCGCGTTGCCGGAGCAGCCCGCGTTGCCCGAACAGGCCGCGNNAACAGGCCGCGTTGCCCGAACAGCATGTGACGCCACGCTCGGAGCAGGCGATCGCCGACCGCGCGCGGGCCAGGGCGCTGTTCGCGACCATGGTCAGCCTGCCCGACGGCTCGCCGGAGCGGCACGCGATTCGCGACGAGCTCGTCGAGACGCATCTGCCACTCGTCGAATACCTCGCGCGCAGATTCCGCAACCGGGGTGAGCTCCACGACGACCTCGTGCAGGTGGCCACGATCGGGCTCATCAAGTCCGTCGACCGCTTCGACCTCGAGCGCGGTGTCGAGTTCTCGACCTACGCCACCCCGACGATCGTCGGCGAGATCAAGCGNNCCGCGACAAGGGCTGGGCCATCAGGGTTCCGCGCCGCCTACAGGAGCTCAAGCTCTCGCTCGCGAAAGCCACCAGTGAGCTTTCGCAACGCAACGGCCGGTCACCGACCGTCGCCGAACTCGCGATCTTCCTGGGCATGAGCGAAGAAGACGTGCTCGAAGGACTCGAGTCGGCGAACGCCTATTCGACGGTCTCCCTCGACACCCCCGAGAGCGGTGACTCTGATGCCCTCGCCGTCGCTGACACCCTCGGCGTCATCGATGAGTCCCTCGAGGGAGTCGAATACCGGGAGTCGCTCAAGCCGTTGCTCGACCGCCTGCCGCCGCGCGAAAAGCGCATCCTGCTGCTGCGGTTCTTCGGCAATATGACGCAATCGCAAATAGCCAACGAGCTCGGCATCTCACAGATGCACGTGTCGCGACTGCTCGCACGAACACTCGCCCAGCTCCGTGAGGGGTTGCTCGTCGAAGAGTGAGCTACCCGCTGCTCTCCGCGGTGATCCTCACTCCTGGCTGAAGCGGCGCGTTGTCGAGGGCGCGAACAGCCCGACGATTCCCACGACCCCACACAACACGAGTGGGACGCCGACGAGTGCGGCGCCATTCCCGGTCGCGGTTGCAGCGATTGGTATCACGATGAGCTGCGTGAGCACGGCGGGCGACCGAGCCCATCGGCGGCCGGCGGCAAGGCCGCGCACGACCAGGCACAGGCTCACGGCGCCGACGACGGCCATCGCGACCACGCCCCACGAGTCCGCGACGCTCTGCGGGCGATGCCCGGCCACCTGGTAGACAGCCAAGCCGATCGCGGCCGAGGCGAGCGCGACGGCTTCGACAGCCGTGGCCACGGCAGCGGCCCGCAACGGGACGCCGAGCGACGCCGGCACCGGCGGGCGGNNGAGGTGAAGATAGCCGCGCTGACCCGCCGCACCCTGACAGGGTGCGAGGGCGGGAAGGGCGTACCCTTCCTGGATGCGAGCGCTGCTGGTGGCCAATCCGAGTGCGACCGCAATGAGCCCCCGCACCCGCGACGTCATCGTTCGCGCCCTTGGCAGCGAGCTGAAGATCGACCTAGTCGAAACCGAGCGCCGCGGGCACGCGGCCGACCTCGCAGCGGCCGCCCGCGCCGACGAGTTCGACCTCGTGGTCGCTATCGGCGGCGACGGCACTGTGAACGAGGTCGTGGGCGGACTGCTCCGGGCCGGTGTCGGGCCCGACACGCCACGGCTTGCCGTGGTTCCCGGCGGCAATGCGAACGTGTTTGCCCGTGCCCTCGGACTGCCGGCCGAGCCCATCGAGGCGACCGGGGCGGTGATCGAACGGCTGCGGGCGGGCCGCGAACGGCACGTCGGCCTCGGCAGGATCGACGCCGTCGACCTCCATCGCTGGTTCACGTTCTCGGTCGGATTCGGTCTCGACGCCGAGATCGTCCGCGAGGTCGACCGGCTCCGCAAAGCCGGCGCCCGAGCGACCCCGGCGCTCTACCTGCGCACCGGGCTGCGGCAGTTCTTCCGGACCGATCGCCGCCACCCCGCGCTGAGCCTCCTGCGCGCCGAGGGCGACGAGGTCGAGAAGATCTTCATGGCCATCGTCACGAACACAACGCCGTGGACCTACTTCGGCGACCGGCCGCTTGAACCGACGCCCGATGCCTCGTTCGACACCGGTCTCGATGTCTTCTCCTTGCGCAGGCTAGCCACGATCGCGACGAGCAACCACCTTCGCCGCCTGCTCGTCGGGGGCCCAACTCCGCGTGGCCGTAACGTGCTCGCCTTCCACGACCTGCCGCGCGTCACCGTGCGGGCGAGCCGCCCGGTTCCGGTCGAAGCCGACGGCGAATACCTCGGCGAGCACACCGAGATCACGCTTTCGTCGGTTCCGGAAGCCCTGGCAGTCATCGCCTGAGCGGCCGGGGACTCTCACACCCGCTCACCTTGGAGCGCAGATGGCGGGGTCCGGAACATCAAAAAGAGCCGGTTTGGGCGGCGTTCAGCCGGCGGCTGTGTTCGATCCCACATCGCGAAATCGGCAAATAGACGGCCCGCGACCCTTGCGGACGGCACCAGCGCCTGATTAAGTCGAACGCGGAACCGCGAGACGTGGGAGTGACTGGTCTCGCAAGATGATCGCGGGCCCAGTTCGATGTGCGCCCAACACGACCGCCGTAAGCCGAACTTCGGTGCTGGTCTGGTGGACGCGCTCGTGAATTCGTTCACAAGGAAGCGTTCGTACCGGCTGCGTTCGAAACCGGCAGCGTCGGGTACGGCAGCTTCGGGTACGGCAAGTTGCAACGTAGCGATGACGCGCAGACATGAGCGCGAGACAAGGTCTCGCCGACCGCTTGAGGAGATGGACTACATGGACTGGCGCCACCGCGCTGCTTGCCGTGACGAAGACCCTGAGCTCTTCTTCCCCATCGGCAACACCGGCCCAGCCCTGCAACAGATCGAGCAAGCGAAGGCTGTATGCCGTCGCTGCCCGGTCGCGGAGCCATGCATCGCGTGGGCTCTCGAGACCGGCCAGGACGCCGGCGTGTGGGGTGGCCTGTCTGAAGACGAGCGTCGCGCCCTCAAGCGCCGCGGCGCGCGGTTGCGCCCGCAAACCGTCTGACCCTTCGACCCGTCTGACCGGTCAGTCGCCACCGGTTAGCTGGACGGGGATCCGTAGCGTCGCCACTGTGCCGCCGCCTGCGCGTGGCAAGACCTCGATGCGTCCGCGCAGGTCGCCTTCGACCAGGGTCCGCACGATCTGCAACCCGAGCCGCGGCGACTGAGTCAGCGAGAACCCCAACGGCAAGCCCTCGCCGTCATCGGCGACGACAATCTCGAGTTCGTTCTCGAGCCGCCGGGTCGAAACCTCGACGACGCCCGACCGACCCCGCAGTCCGTGCTCGAGGGCGTTCTGAAGCAGTTCGGTCAACACCATCGACAGCGGCGTCGCCAAGCCGGCCGGCAGCAGCCCGAAGGATCCGACTCGGCGTGGCAGCGATCCCGAATCGGGTTGAGCCGACACCTCGCCCACCATCTCGATCAGCTTGTCCGCGACCTCGTCGAAGTCGACCGGCCCGTCGAGGGTCTGCGACAGCGTGTCGTGCACGAGCGCGATCGCCCGCACCCGCCTGATGGCCTCCTCGAGTGCGGCCCGGCCTTCGGGCATTTCGAGCCGCCGCGCCTGCAGCCGCAGGAGAGCGGCGACCGTCTGCAAGTTGTTCTTCACCCGGTGATGGATCTCGCGNNATCTCGCGAATCGTCGCGTCCTTGCTCACGAGCGCCCGCTCACGACGCCGAAGCTCGGTCACGTCGCGGAGTAGGACCAGGGTGCCCACGCGCTCGCCACCGGGGAGCAGGGGGATCGTCCGCAGCCGGAGCGCGACACCGTCGGCCTCGATCTCGGCCTCCGCCTCCCGGCCGGAGGAGCCGCTCACGAGCCAGTCGACAGGCTCNNGTGTCGAGGAGTCCGCTGGGAGGCGCCAGCCGCCGCGTGGTCTCGCCCAGCTCGATCCCGACGACGTCACCGGTAAGGCCGAGACGGCGGTAGGCCGAGACCGCGTTCGGGCTCGCGTAAGTGACCCGGCCGTCGGCGTCCAGGCGGAGCAGACCGTCGCCGGCGCGCGGCGAGCTGTCGGAATCGACCTGGCCGCCGGGAAACGGGAACCTGCCCTCGGAAACCATGGTGGCGAGATCGGCGGCGCTCGCGAGATAGGTCAGCTCGAGACGGCTCGGCGTCCGCGCGGTCGCGAGGTTGGTGTGGCGCGCCACGACGGCGATGACCTGTCCGTCGCGCCGGACCGGGATCGTCTCCTCACGCACCGGAATGCCTTCGCCCCACTCGGGATCGCCCTCGCGGCAGATGCGACCCTCGCGCCACGCGCGATCGACAAGCGCGCGCCGGCCTTCGGCTATGACCTGGCCGACCTTGTCCTCGACGTATGCCGTCTGCCCGGTGACCGGTCGGATCTGCGCAACCGCCACGAATCCCGGCGGGTCAGTGATCCGCACCCACAACAGCAGGTCGGCGAACGACAGATCGGCGAGCAGCTGCCATTCGCCGACCAGCAGGTGAAGCCTGTCGAGATCTGCGCCAGCCAGCTTCGTGTATCGGCGGACCAGGTCGGCCAGATCAGGCACAGCGAGCCAATCGGTCGCGCCGAACCGGAATCGGGTGCTCGGCCCCGCGCCTTGTCGGGTGCCTAGTCGGGGAGCCGGAGACCGCTGGCCGTGTCGAAGAGGTGCAGTGTCGACGTCTTGGGCCGCAGGCCGATGACATCGCCCTTCGTCGGCACGCTGACTGCGTCGGCTGCGCGGACGACGATGATCTTCCCGTCCTCGAGAGCAGGGGTGACGTAGGAGTAGGAGTCGGAACCAAGTTCCTCGACCACCTCGACCGTCGCCTGCAAGCCATCGGCCGGACTGACGACGTCCCAGCCCTCGGGACGAACCCCGATCGTGACGACGCTGCCGGTGAGGGCGGCCCGCTGGGCCGGACTCAACGGGATGACCGTGTGCGACAGCGTGAGGCCGTTCTCGGCTACCGGCAGGTCGATGAGGTTCATGGCCGGACTGCCCATGAACCCGGCGACGAACACGTTGACCGGCCGCTCGAAGAGCATCCGCGGGGTGTCGCACTGCTGCAGCAAGCCGTCCTTGAGAACGGCGACCCGGTCGCCCATCGTCATGGCCTCGACCTGGTCGTGAGTGACGTAGACGGTCGTGACGCCGAGCCGGCGCTGGAGGGAGGCGATCTGGGTGCGGGTGGCCACCCGGAGCTTGGCGTCGAGGTTCGACAGCGGCTCGTCCATGAGGAACACCTGCGGCTGGCGCACGATCGCGCGGCCCATCGCGACCCGCTGACGCTGACCACCGGAAAGCCGGGCAGGCTTGCGGTCGAGGTAGGGCTCGAGGTCGAGCAACTTGGCGGCTTCGAGCACCCGCTGCTTGATCTCGGCCTTCGGCCGCTTCTTGATCTTGAGGTGGAATCCGATGTTCTCGGCGACAGTCATGTGTGGGTAGAGCGCGTAGTTCTGGAACACCATCGCGATGTCCCGGTCCTTGGGCTGGACGTCGGTGACGTCGCGGTCACCGATCATGATGTGGCCCTCGTCCACGGCTTCGAGACCCGCCAGCATGCGCAGCGCGGTCGACTTGCCCGACCCTGACGGCCCGACCAGCACCATGAACTCGCCATCCTGGATTTCCAGGTCGAGCGAGGAGACGGCGGGGGAACTGGTGCCCGGATAGATCCGGGTCGCCTGCCGATATTCGACCTGTGCCATCAGTGGGGCTCCTCGGAGAAGTGGTGGTGCGGGACGTGCGCACGAGCCATCAATTGACCATTACGGAGAGTGCCATTACTCCGGCGTGTCGACAAGACTAACCGCCTTTCTCACCTGACCGCCGGATGCCCTCAAGAGTTCTTCGGCCCGGGCAGCTGGAACCGCCGCCAGGAGCGCAACGATCGCCACCTTGGTGCTCCCCCTAGCCTCGTCGAGCGCCGCCTCGGCCACCGGGTCGGCGGCCCCTGTCGCCTGGGCGAGCATCCGGACCGCGCGCCGCCGCAGCTTGGCGTTGTCGGCCGCCAGGTCGACCATGAGGTTGCCGTAGGTGCGACCAAGCTTGATCATGACCAACGTCGAAATGGTGTTGAGCACCATCTTCTGGACGCTCCCGGCTTTCAACCTGGTCGATCCGCCGATGATCTCGGGCCCGGTCGGGGTCTCGATCGCGAGCGCGCTCATCCGGGCCAGCGGCGACGCCTTGGTGCACGCGAATCCGACCGTCAGGCAACCCGCTGCGTAACCGGCATCGACTCCGCCGAGGACGTACGGCGTGCGGCCGCTGGCGCTGACGCCGAACACGACGTCGTCCCGGGTAGGAGCGAGTGCGGTCACGCCTGCCGCGCCCGCATCGGCGTCGTCCTCGTAGTACTCACGGCCGTCGACGAGCGCGCCGACACCTCCCGCGAACACGGCCACCACGCGGCCCGAAAGGCCATACGTCGGGCCGATTTCGGCGGCGTCGACAGCGGCCATCCGGCCACCCGTGCCGGCGCCGACGTAGATCAGCCGGCCACTGGAGCCCATCCGCACCGCTATCGCGTCGGCCGCCGCGGCAATCGACTGCTCATGACCGCGCAGGACGTCGAGAGCGTGCTGATGGTCGTCCATGAAGAGGTGGACGGCGTCGAGAGTCGGCCACAGGTCGATGTCGGCGAGTTCTGGCCGGGCGCCCTCCGTGCCCAGGGCGTCGAGCGTGGCAGACTCGTCGAACTCGTCGCCGGGCACTCGCACCGCCTCTATAACGTTCTTGCATGGTCTGGACCAATTCACTCGAAACGCTGGACAGCATTATTGGTCTAGTCCACAATTGCAACGACAGCTGGCTCGAAGCACCGCGGGCCCATGTCCCAGTCCGGACGCTGCCTCGTCCCTCGAAAGGACCCGCGTGGCCATCATCTCCGCACCCCGACTCATGGTCGAGGGCGCCGTGACGGGTCCGGGTGCCGTCGTGGTCGAAGACGGCATGATCGTCGACGTTCTGGAGGGCCGGCCGGAGCAGGACGCCGACCACCTGGCGCTGGACACCGGGATCCTGTCGCCCGGGCTGATCGACGTCCAGATCAATGGCTGTTTCGGGGTCGACTTCGTCCAGGCCAGCGACGACCAGTGGGAGATGATCTGCGCGGCGCTCCCGCGTTTCGGCGTGACAGCCTTCCAGCCGACGTACATCACCAACCCGATCCCGGCGATGGTCGAAGGATTGCGCAGGTTCGCTGCCATCCGCGACAGGTTGGAAGCGGCGGGGGGCGCGCACGCTGTCGGCGTCCACATCGAGGGTCCTTTCGTCTCGCCGGAGCGGCGGGGCGTCCACGACGTGCGGTTCATGGTCGAACCGACGACAGCAAATCTCGACGCGCTGCTCGACGACGCGCTGGCCCGCGCGCAGATCACGATGCTGACGCTCGCGCCGGAGTTGCCGGGCGCGCTCGAGGCGATCAAACGACTCGCGGCGGCTGGCATCGTCGTGTCGGTCGGCCACTCCGACGCACTCGGCGCGCAGGTACACGACGCCGTCATAGCCGGTGCCCGCATGGTCACCCACATCTTCAACGCGCAACGCGGGTTCGGTCATCGTGAGCCTGGCGTCTCGGGTCAGGCGCTATACGAACAGGACATGACGATCGGGCTCATCGCGGACTTCCAGCATGTGTCGCCGGAGGCCTGCGCGATCACGCTCAACGCGGCGCCCGGGCGGGTTGCGCTCGTCACCGACGCGGTGGCACCGGCCGGGATGCCGCCCGGGGTCTACGAACTCGGCGGCCAGCAGATCACGGTGGCCCCCGGCGAGCCGCTCGCCCGCAACCTCGACGGCACCATCGCCGGCGCTGCGATGTTTCTCGACCAGGCAGTTCGGAATCTGGTCGATTTCGGCCGCGATATCGGCGAGGTTCTCGCGGCCGCGTCGACCGTGCCGGCCGACGCGCTCAACCGACCCGATCTCGGCCGACTGACGGCCGGCGCGCATGCCGACCTGGTGTGGTGGAGCGACGCCCTACGCCCGCAGCGGACATGGGTCGACGGCCGCGAAGTTTTTCGGATTGCGGACCGCAGCGCAGCACTGCACGCCTGACCTCCGACCACCCCTTCCTGGCCGGACGGCCAGGACCACTCGGACTACCAGGTCTCGGTAACCTTCCGCAGTCCACGCGGCGCATCGGGATCGAGCCCACGGATGACGGCGAGCTCACGTGCCAGCATCTGCAGCGGGATGATCTCGGCGAGCGGTGACAGCTCCTCCGGTAGGCCCGCGGGCAGCGGCAGCCTGGCTATCGAGGCCGACGATCCGGCGGTCTGCACCGCCGGGCCAACGACAGCCAGGCTGGTACCGAGTTCGATCAGCCGGTCGATCACCGGCTGGATCGCCGTCCCGCTCACACCGCTCGGCGCGACAGCGATGACCGCGCTGCCGCGTTCGAGCATCGCCATCGGGCCGTGCAGCAGGTCGGCGCCCGAGAACGCGTGCGCGGAGATGTAGCTGGTCTCCATGAGCTTCAGGGCGGCCTCGCGTGCGGTCGGGTACGCGTAGCCGCGACCCGTCACGACGAGACTCTGGACGTCGAGAAAGCGGCTCGCCACGGCGCGCACGGGCGCGGCGTCCGAGACGAGAGAAGCGGCCGCATCGACGACGACACCGGCGCGCGAGCCGTCACCCCCGCGAAGAGCATCGATGAGGAGGTAGAGCGCAAGCAGCTCAGCTGTGTAACTCTTCGTCGCCGCTACCGCCTTCTCCGGGCCGGCCAGGACGTCGACATGCAGTTGCGCCGCTGTTGCGAGCGCCGACGCAGGCGCATTGGTGACGGCGAGGGTCAACGCGCCACATTCGCGGGCCGTAGTCATCGACTCGACGAGATCGGGCGAGCCGCCGGACTGGCTGACTCCGACGAACAGTACGTCGCGCAGATCGGGCCGCGCGGCGTACGCGGTCATCGTGGAAGGTGAGGCCAGGCCGGCCGGCAGCCCGAGCACGATCTCGACCAGGTACTTGGCGTACAACGCCGCGTGGTCGCTCGTGCCGCGTGCGGCAAGCAGCACGAAGCGCACCTGCGCTGCCGCGATCTCGGAGGCGACCTTGCGGATGTCGGCCAACCCGCCGCTCAAGATGCGCTCGAAGACCGCTGGTTGCTCAGCGATCTCGCGAGCCATCATCTGACCGGGCTCGGCGGATGTCTGTGTCATCTGTGCTCCTCCTCGACCCGCCATGGATTGCGTCGCTCGAGCTCGTTGAGGGCCAGGCTGACCGCGCCGAACTCAGGAGCCTGCGCGGGCTCGATCGCTGCGGTGGCCGCGACGAAGCGGCTGCGGATGCGGCGGTCCTGAAACATGCCGCCGTGCATGGCTACCGGGAGGTCGTCGCCCAGCTCGCGCCGCAATGCACGTGCCATCGTGATCAGGAAGTCGGTGCCCGCGTCGACGATCTCGAGCATCACCGGGTCGTCGAGCGCCATCACGACCCGGGCGAGACCGGCGACGGACTGACGGTCGGTCAGATCGGTGTGGATGTGGCGCACGATCGCGTCGAAGTCGAGCCGGTAGGTTCCGGTCACCGTTTCCTCGAGCGCGACCGACTTGGGTCCTGTGGAGTCATGGGAATGCAGGGCGGCGCGTAGGGCCTGGCTGGCGATCCAATAGGCGCTTCCTTCGTCGCCCACCAGGAAGCCGTACCCCCCGACGCGCGCCGTCCGCCCGTCGGCGTCCCTGCCTAGCGCGTTCGAGCCGGTGCCGGCGATCACGACGATGCCGGGCTCGCTGCCGTACGCACCGAGAAGCGCGATCTCGGTGTCGTCGGCGATCACCACATCGATGCCCGTTGCGTCGGTCAGTCGCTCCTGCAGTCGCACACCCTCGTCAAGGCCTCGGAGGCCGGCGAGACCGAGGCCGACGGCAGCGGCTCCCGAGCTCTTGATGAGCACCGCCAGCCGCTCGAAAGCGTCGGCGTGGAGCAAGAGGTTCAGAGGGGGTTCGTCGAACCTTGCGACGACCTGCCCGCCGCGAACGAGGACTGCTCTCGTCGCTGATCCGCCGGCGTCGACACCGAGAACCGGTAGGTCTGGCACCCGTTCTCTCCTGGCTCGAAGGGTCGCGGTCGCGCGCACGTCGGCGGCGGGCCTACGACTCGGGAAGGTCTAGACCTTTAGCCGACTCGACAACGGTAGCAGCCCGAGGTCAGCCTTTGACTGCTCCTGCGGTAAGACCCGTTGCAACGTGCCGCTGGACGAGCAGGAACAAAATCACGATCGGGATCGAGAGCATCGTCGCGCCCGCCATCAAGCCACCCCAGTCGATCTGCTCCTGGGTGATGAACGACGCAAGCCACACCGTCGCCGTCTCCTTCTTGTTGTCCTGGATGATGACGTAGGCGAACGTGAACTCGTTCCACGCCTGGATGAAGGCAAAGATGGACGTCGCTACGAGCCCGGGGGCGATCAATGGGAACGTCACACGCATGAATGCGCCGATCCGCGAACAGCCGTCGATCATCGCCGCGTCTTCGAGATCCTTCGGAATGTTCGAGACGAAACCACGCAGCGTCCAGATGCAGAACGGAAGGATGAACGCGAGATAGGTGAACGTCACGCCGATCAGTTGGTTCTGCAGATGAAGTCGACTGAGCATGACGAACAACGGGATGATGAGCGCCGTCTGCGGGATCATCTGAACCAGAATGATCAGCACGATGTAGGCGCGGCGGCCGCGGAAGCTGGTGCGCGCTACAGCTACAGCCGCGAAGAACGCGACAATGCTCGCGATGGCAACGGTGAGGCTGACGATGATCGCGCTGTTGCGCAGGCTCGATAGAAAGAAGAGCTTGTGCCACGCGTCGCGGTAGTGCAGCAGCGTTCCCGGAATCGGAAACCACTCCGGCGTCACCTTCGTCATGTCGACGCCGCGCTTGAACGACGTCGCCACCGCCCAGTAGATGGGGAACAGCATCGCGAGAAGCACGATGATGCCGATCCCGTTGGCGGTCGCCTTGCTGTAACGCCCGGTCACACCGCCCGACCTCATGGGCTTGCGCGCGCGATTCGCGCGTCCGCCCACCGGTGTGACGACGCCGGCGGTCATTTGGCCTCGCCGATCTTGACGATCTGGCGGATATAGAAGATCGAGACGATGAACATGATGAGCATCGTGATGACCGACAGCGCCGCTCCCAGGCCGAAGTTGTGCACCTTGAACGATTCGATGAACGAGTAGATCGACATGAGGTAGTACCAGGGCTCAGGGCGGTTGTCGCGCAGGATGTAGACCTGCGTGAATACCTGGAAATCCCAGATGATGGACAAGCTCGTCAGGATCACGATGATCGGCCGCAGGATCGGGAACGTGATGCGGCGGAAGGTCTGCAGTCCAGTGGCGCCGTCGACCCTTGCCGCTTCGATGAGCTCGTCGGGAACCTGTGTGAGAGCGGCCTGCATCGTGATCGCGATGAAGGGGATCGCACCCCACACCACCACGCACGTGACGACGAGGAAACCCTGCCACGACACCGTGTACCAGCTGTGCCCGATGTAGTGGCCGACATGAAGCTTCGTCAACGTGTAGTTGACGACGCCGAACTGCTGGTCGAACAACCAGTTCCAGATGGTGATGCCGACCACCTGAGGGGTCGCCCAGACCAGGACGAGCACGACGGACAGCGATACCCGGATGATCCTGCTCATCCGCAGCAGGAGGATCGCGATCAGGGTTCCGAGGATCATCGTGGCGCCGACGTTGACGGCCGTGAACAGGACCGTCCGCCACAGCACGGCCCAGAATTGGCTGTCCTTGAAGACGGCGCGGAAGTTCGCCAGGCCGACTGATACCGGGGCCTTGCCCAAAGCCGGGTGCGATTCGTGGATCAGCTGCGGCAACTTGTAGGTCTGGAAAGACAGCTGGAAGAGCTTGTAGATCGGATAAGCGAGCACCGCGACGATGAGCACGATCGATGGCAACACGAGCAGGTAAGGCCCGCCGGTCTGGAGCAACCGCCTCCGTAGTGGAGCGCGTCGCCGTGTCGCAGGCTGCCGCCGGGACCGTAGCGAAAGGGTCTCGGTCCCGGCGGCAACCATGCAGTGCTCCTACTTCTCGAACCCGGATCTGCGGGGCGTACCAGGCTAGCTACGGCTAACTGCCGTTGAGGATGGTGTTGATCTGCGTGTCCGCCGCCTTGGTCGCCGCCTCGATGGTCGATTTCCCGGACAGGATGCTCGACAGCATGTTCTGCAACACGTTCTGGCTCTCGACGTCCGCCCAGTTCGGGGCGGTCGGGACGAACCAACTCGTCTTTGCGGCAGCCGCGAACGGGCTGGTACCGAGCAGACTCAGCAACGACGTCGTGTTCGGAATCGGCTTGGCGTCGTTGACCAGAGCAGTCATGCCGGCCTGGCCGGTGAAGTCGTTGATCCACTCCTCGGCCCACGCCAGGTTCTTGCTCGCTGCCGGAATCATCAGGTCAGAGCCGCCAAGGAAAGTCGGCAGCGGAGCGCTGGCGTCCTTGCCCGGCATCGGGAACGCGTCGATCTTGAGCGCCGGGTTGCCGGTCTTCGGGTCGTTGACAGCACCTTCTTCCCAGCCGTTGCCGTAGATCATCGCGGCCTGCCCCTGGGCCATCGCGGAGTCCTGCTTGGACTCGTCGATATCCGCGGGAGCCTTGCTCAGGTCGTTAACCAGGGTCTTGAGCTCGGTGAGGCCGGCAATGGCGGCCGGCTGCTCGAGGTCAGCGGTCCACTTGCCGCCGGTGTTCGACGCAATGTCACCGCCGTACCCGTAGACGAACGACATCGCGCCGTACCACTCCTTGCCGGGCCAGTACAGAGCGGACTGGGTCGACGGAATGACGGCCTTCAGCTTGTCGCCGTCGGCCTTGAGCTCGTCAAGCGTGGTCGGTGGCGCCGTGATGCCCGCTTTGGTGAACGCGGCCGTGCTGTAGATGACGCCACGTGCGCCGGCGTAATAGGGCACGCCGAACGTCTTGCCGCCGTAGGTCACCGAGTCGGCCAGGCCCTTGAGCCAGGTGGCCGAGTTGTCGAACTTGCCCTTGTCGGCCGTGATGTCCGCGAGCGCGCCGTTCGCCATGTACTTCGTGGTCTCGGTGTTGCCGAGTTCGACGACGTCGGGCGGACTGGCGGCCAGTGCGGCGTCAAGTTTGGTCAGGTGATCGGCCCAGGTCTGGTACTGGACGTCGACCTTCACGTTGGGGAACTTTGCGTTGAACGCCGTCTGCGCAGCCGCGACCTCCTTCGGCCAGCCGGTCTGAGCGTCGTTCTGGAGCCAAACCGTCAAGGTGCCGCTGGCCGTGTCGCCACCGGTGGCGGCGGACGAGGATGCCGGAGCAGCAGAGGATGACGTGGCCACTGCCGCACTGCTCGAACCCGAGGCAGATGCGCTGGCGGCCGGCGGTGTTGAAGATTTCTTGCTGCTGCACCCGGCAACAGCGAGCACCGCGGCCAAGGTTGCCGCAGTTAGATAGCGAGCTTTCACGCGCGTCCTCCTCAGGATCACGGTCGGCCGAGTGCGCCCAACCCCCGGCCCCGATTGGTTTAGACCATTCCGGAGGCTGGCATAGACCACATGGGGTGTCAAGAGTCCTGCCCAACTGGGCGCGATGTCGTGTCGCAACCGTGATCTGGTGGCCCAAGCGGGATTCCGGCCGTCGCGATCGGCGTTTNNGTTCGGTGTGCCGTCCGGAAGTCGGCAACGATCTGGTCCAGACCAGCTGCCGAATTCGCGATGCGACTGGTGAGGACATCGCGGGTCTCGTACTCTCGTTCCGCTGGATCCAGCCGGTCCGGCGCCACTGGCAGCTTTGGGGGCAAACGTGTCGGGGACATCGCAGTCCGCGGACGACCTGCCTGCCGACGAGCCCCCGACCCCGAAGTACCCCAGGATCCCGAAGTACTACGGGCTCAAGCGCCACCTCCTCGAGATGACCCAAACGTTGCCGCCCGGCAGCCCGGTACCGCCCGAGCGCACGCTCAGCATCGAGTTCGGGACGTCGCGCACAACCGTCCGCCAGGCACTCCAGGAACTCGTCGTCGAGGGTCGGCTCGAACGCATCCAGGGCAAGGGCACTTTCGTCGCGAAGCCCAAGGTGGCCCAGGCGCTGCGCCTGACGAGCTACACCGAGGACATGCGGGCCCAGGGCCTCGAGCCGACCTCGCGGTTGCTCGAAATCGGCTACATGCTCGCCGACGACGTCTTGTCGGAGCGCCTCGGGATCAAGCCGCGCGCGCGGGTATTACGGATCGAACGGCTGCGGCTCGCCAACGGCGAACCGATGGCGCTCGAGACCACCCACCTGTCAGCGCAGCGCTTCACCGGGCTTCGACGCCATCTGGAACGCTCGAACTCGCTGTACGCGGTCTTGTCGGAGAAGTACGGCGTGACGCTGCTCGAAGCCGAGGAAACTATCGAGACCGTGCCCGCGCCGCCCCGCGAG
>PLCK01000137.1:15689-15834 GCA_003134755.1 Actinomycetota bacterium
CGAAGGTCTGCATCCCGTAGTACGAGCCCTCGGCGATGAGGTCGTTCATGAGCGACGTCTTGTCGGGATCGGCGATGGCCTCGGCGATCCGGCCGGTGTTGATGCAGATCTCCATCGTGACGCAGCGCCCCTCGCCGTCCGCCCG
>PLCK01000185.1:0-10098 GCA_003134755.1 Actinomycetota bacterium
GAGTTCGAGTCTCGGTCATCCCAGACGCAACTGATTCGCAGAGCTACGAGCTGGTTGAGCCTCCGGTGCCGAGGCCTGGGCCCGGTGTTCCGGGAGCGGGCGCCGGTGCGGGGGTTGCGGGCGGCGGCGGCGTACCTTGCGGTCCCCAGGTCGGAATCGCGGTCGGCGTCGCGTACGGGAACGGCGTCGGCGCGGTGACGCCGTTCGTCGTTGTGGCGCCGCCTTCGTAATAGTCGCTGTTGCACGTTGCGTCGACTGCCGGCGGCGTCGCGGTCACGGTCACCGGCATCGGCGTTGGCGCGGTGGAATTTTTCGAATACCAAATCGGGACGAGCGACGGTGAAACCGCGTTGTCCATTCCCGAGAGGCACCAAATCAGCGTGCCGTTATCGGGACTGCGGAAGAAGTTGCCGATGGCGCTGACCTGCGTCGTATTCGCGGCGTCGTGCCGGATGAACGAAGGAGCCGGAACGCCGCCGATCATCTGCTGTTGATCGTGGTACATGAGCAGATCGCGCGTGAAATGTGCCGAGCCCGTATAGGCAATTCGACCGCTGTCGCCCGTATTGTTGTTGCACAGACCGGTAAGGTACTGGGTGCCGCCGTTGGCCGGCGTCCAGAATGTCGGGCGCGCAACGGATGCGTCGGTCGGGTCGCCGATCATGACCGAGTTCGGTGGCGCGGTGCATTGGGTCGCATCCGACCACACGCGGCCGCTTGTCGTGCGGTACATCTCGAACAGGGACCACTCTTCGTATGGCATCCCGTAGTGGTCTTGAATTAAACCGCCGTAGCGGATCGCTTGCACCGCGCGCGTCGAAACGACGATCTCGCGGCTGGCCCAAACCATCGCGAGGAGCGCGACGGCGAGGATTGGCGCGAAGAGCGTCGTCTCGATGATCGCTTGACCGCGTTGACGGTGCTGATGATTTACGTGCATATCGAACTCACCTGCGCGCCGGTTAATGCGCCGCTCCAGGGCTTGATCAGTAGGGCATCCCACCAGGCAACGCGTGCGCTGAACTCATTTTGCGTGATCGACGACGAGAAGCGCATGTTAGCCGTGTCGGGCGTGTTCGCGTTGCCGGCGTACGTCGGCGTATACCAGTCGTAGTGGGTCGTCGGCGTGACGTTGGCTTCGAAGGTCGCGGTGTACCAACTGACTTCTTGCTTGTGATCTTGGAAGAGCACCTGTCCGGGACCGCTGTTCGGATCGACGATCGAACCCGGCTGAAACCAGTCGTTGACGACGATCGAGGATTGCGCGGCCGAGCGCGCGATCACGTGGTTGGCCGGCAGGCCGAACTTCCACAGGAGCGGCGGCGGCGAAGTCGCGCAGACCGCGACCTCGATTTCCCNNTGCAAGATGCCGTAGGCGTCGTGGTCGACGTTGTTCAAACCGCTGCGCACCGCGTACTTGGTGACCAGGTATTTGAATTGACAGTCGCCGCCCGTCACCGACCCGCACGTGCTCTTGAGCGTAGAAACATATTGCGTCATGTCGGTCTCTTGGTTAGCGACGTTCATATCCTGCGTGACGCTATTGAGCATGTTGACGACGTTCGAGTAGCGGTTGACGGCCGGAACGAACTCGTCCGCCTCGCCCTCGAACACTTCGATGCAGTCGTTGGTCGGAGGCGAATAGGCTTTGGGCAGGCATCCGCCCGATTTGTGCATAGCGACGATCGTGCCGTTGAGCAGATAGCGGATGCGATATTCTTCGACCGAGGCCGAATAAAGCAGCATGTTCATCTGATTGAACTGCTGCGTCTGGANNGGCCGCATTCTGCGCACGAATCTGCCAAACGATCGCGTTGCCGTAGGTCAGGATGCCGCCCGTGAGCGCAAGGATCGAAGCGATCCCGACCATCCAGAACGGCAGGACTTGGCCGCGTTCTCCGTGCCGCTTCACGAGGTCGGTCCCGGGCAGCCGGTCGTTGCGCCCATCGGGAATGAATTGTTCATGCTCGTACCCGCGGAATAGCCGGTGTACGGACCGTTGTAGTCCCACGAATAGATCGTCGCGATCGCTTTGGCCGTGTCGGTGCCGTTGATCGACGCGTCCATGGTCGCTTTGATCGAGTCAATGTCGTTCGCTCCCGAGATGGAACCCGTGGAGGCGCGCAGCGTCGCGATCAATTGCGCTGCTTTGGCGTAGTAGCGCTGATGGCACGCGATCGTTGCGAAAATTGCGGTCGCCGACGTGACGCCGGCCGTGGTGTTGTTCCAATCCTTCGAGTCGAGATACTCGGCTGTTCCGAGCGGCCGGTAAACGCCTTTGCCGGCGGGACACCAGGCCCGGTGCGTCGTCACGTCGGGCGTCCACAGGGTCGTAAGATTTGTCGAGACGGTGCCGCTGATCTGGCAGTATCCCATGTAATTCATCGTCACGAAATACGGCGGCGTGCTCTCGCCCGAAGTCGACGGCGAACTGCCGAAGTTCGTGAGGCTCGCAAAGTTCGAAGCGTTATAGCTCGCCTCGGCGACGTTGAAATAGAGTCCGCGCTCGAACGGCGCACCTTCGACCGCGACGGCTCGCGTCGTGATCGTGCTGCCTTTCAGTAGGGTCGGAACGCCGGCGTGCGAGGTGAGGATGCGCTGTTGATTCTCCAGAACGAGCGAGGCGCCGCCGTGCACTGAGGTCGCCGTTCCAAACGAAAGCGGCATCCACATGAAGGGCGTATTGGCGGTGGTATTCGTGCTGTCGGCAGTCGCGATTTGCCTGAACATCTTCGCACTCGCGTTGGTTTGCGCGTTGGCCAGCGTATCGCCGAGGCTGACCTGGCGCGCGAGCGCCCACGCGGTGCCCTCGGCCCCGAGTTGGTAGTAGGCCACGATCCCCAAGCGAAAGACGCCGAGAACGACCAACAGCAACGTCGTCAGGACCATGGCGGTTTCGACCAGCGCCGAGCCTCGTATGCTACGGCGCATTGAGACCATAATTGTAGAGCGTCGCCTGTTCGGTCGTTAGCAATGTGGTGAGCGCGGCGCGGAATGCGTACATGCCACCGAGTGCGTTCACGGTGACGACGGCCATGACGATGGCATACTCGGGCGCGACGGCGGCCCGCTCATCTAAGAGAAGGGCGCCGAGCAGGCCAGTGAGTTCCTGGGATTTGCTCGTAACCAAGTGACTCCGGGCGCTCCTCGCGCATGGGGTAAGGGGATGCGGCACTGTCTAAAGTGTCGGCCTTTCATTATGGCCAGTTGAGCGGAAGTGCGGATATGATCGGGCGCACATCTTCCCTGGGAAGGTCAGGGACGAGCCTGCGGGCAATCCCGTCGAGTTTGCCCCGACCCCGCCCTGGAGGCCCGCCCAATTTGAAGATCGTGGTCACCGTGAAGCTCGTGCCCGATACGACCGCCGATAAGCGCATCGATCCGGCCACGAAGCGCCTCGTCCGGACCGGGGAAACGGTGCTCAACCCGTTTGACGAATATGCGATCGAAGCGGCCCTGCAGCTCAAGGAAAAACTGGGCGCCGAGACCACGGTCACGGTGGTGACGATGGCCCCCGAGCGCGGTAAGGAAGTCGTGCGCAAGGCGCTCGCGATGGGGGCCGACGACGCGCTGATGTTGAGCGATCCGGGCTGCGAGGGCAGCGACGTGATGGGCACGGCGTACGCGCTCGCCGGCGCGATCGCTAAGAACGGCTTCGACCTCGTCGTCTGCGGAACGCAGTCGACCGACGCGATCACGGGCGAATTGCCCGGCGCCCTGGCGGAATTTCTGGGCGTGCCGGGGCTTACGTACGGTCGCAAGTTCGAAATTGACGGCACGACGCTGCGCGCCGAACGCGAAACGGATTCCGGATTCTTGAAAGTCACGACCGGCCTGCCGGCGGTCGTCAGCGTTACGAAATCGATCAACGAACCGCGCTATCCGTCGTTCAAGGGAATCATGGCTGCTAAGACCAAGCCGACGACGACGCTGTCGCTCGCCGATCTCGGCATAGAGGCGTCAGCGGTTGGCTTGGGAGCCGCCGCGACGGTCGTTGTCGATTCCGCGGAGCGACCCGCGCGGGGCGAGCACGCAGTCGTCAAGGACGAAGGCGACGGCGGCAAACGCATCGCCGACTTCCTCGTGTCGCGCAAACTTCTCTAAAGACGGGACCCTCATGTCAGACGTGCTCGTTCTCGTCGACCACCTCGACGGCGACGTCGGCAAGCCGACGCTCGAGATGCTCACCCTCGCCGGGCGGCTCGGCTCGCCCGTCGCGGTCGTCATCGGCGGTGACAGCGCAGCCACCGCCATCGTCGAGAAGCTGGGCCAGTACGGCGCAACAGCAGTGCTCACCGTGGACGCCGACCAGCTGGGCTCGTCGTTAGTAGCTCCGGTTGTCTCGTTGTTGGCGTCAGTTGTCGCGTCGCGTGCGCCGATCGCCGTCCTCATTAGTTCGACGACCGAAGGCAAGGAGATCGCGGGCCGTCTCGCCGTCCGGCTCGACGCGGGTGTTCTGACCGATGCTGTCGACGTCGCGCTCGACGGCTCGGCGGTCGTCGTCGAGCAGTCGGTGTTCGGCGGCTCGACCATCGTCCACGCCAGGGCGACGCGCGGCGTGCCGATCATCACCGTGCGGCCGAACAGTGTCACCCCGGCGGCCGCTCCGGCGACACCCGAGGTTGCACAGGTTCCGGTACCGCCGGTCGAGGGCCGGCAGGCGACCGTCGTCGAGACCACGGTCGACGAAGGAGGCGGCCGGCCGGGACTCTCCGAGGCGTCGGTCGTCGTCGCCGGCGGCCGTGGTGTCGGCGCCGCCGAGAACTTCGCGCTGATCGAGCAGCTGGCCGATTCGCTGTCGGCGGCCGTCGGTGCGTCGAGGGCGGCGACCGATGCCGGTTGGTATCCCCACGCAGCCCAGGTCGGGCAGACCGGTGTGACCGTCGCGCCGCAGCTCTACATCGCGTGCGGCATATCGGGGGCGATCCAGCATCGGGCCGGCATGCAGACCTCGAAGACGATCGTGGCCATCAACAAAGACGCCGAGGCACCCATCTTCGAGCTCGCCGACTTCGGCGTCGTCGGCGACCTGCACACCGTGGTGCCGCAGCTCATCGCCGAGATCGCGAAACGCAAAGGCTCGTAAGACCTAGCCGCCGGCCATTTCCTTGCGCACGGCCTCGGCGAAGTCGTCGATGTCCTGCTCGGTGGTGTCGAACGCGCACATCCAGCGGACCTCTCCCGTGCGCTCACTCCACACGTAGAAGTGAAAGCGCTCTTGCAGCCGGGCGGTCACGTCGCGGGGCAGCACGGCGAACACGGCGTTGGCCTGCACGTCGCGGGTGATGCGGACGCCGGGGACGTCGGCGACGGCCGCCGCGAGCCGTTGCGCCATCGCGTTGGCGTGCGTCGCGCTGCGCAGCCACAGGTCGGCACTCATCAGGTGCTCGAACTGCACCCCGACGAACCGCATCTTTGACGACAGCTGCATCGCGGCCTTGCGCAAGAACAGCACACCGCGCACGGCTGCCGGGTTCAGAATCACAATCGCTTCGCCGTACATCATTCCGTTCTTTGTGCCGCCGAAGCTGATGATGTCGACGCCGACGTCGGTCGTGAACGCGCGCAGCGGGAGGTCGAGAGCCGCCGCCGCATTCGCGATGCGGGCGCCGTCCATGTGCACGAACATGTGGCGCTCGTGCGCGTGCGTGCAGATCGCGGCGATCTCGGCGGGCGTGTAGAGCGTGCCGAGTTCGGTCGTCTGGGTGATCGACACGACGCGCGGCTGTGCGCGGTGCTCATCACCCCAACCCCACGCATGGACGTCGATCAGCTCCGGCGTCAGTTTCCCGTCGGGAGTGGCGACCGTCAGGAGCTTGAGCCCGGCGATCTTCTCCGGCGCACCACATTCGTCGGCATTGATGTGTGCGGTCTCGGCGCAGATGACGGCGTCCCAGCGTTCGGTCATCGCCTGAAGCGACACGACGTTCGCGCCGGTTCCGTTGAAAACGAAGAAGACCTCGGCGGCTGCGCCGAAGTGCGAGCGCAACACCTCCGTTGCGGCCGCGGTGTACGGATCGGCGCCGTAGCTGCCGACGTGGCCGCCATTCGCGACCGCGAGGGCCTCGAGGATCTCGGGATGAACGCCCGCGTAGTTGTCGCTCGCGAAGCCGCGCTCGGCTGGGTCGTGGTGCCGTGTGTGGTCGTCGCCGGTGGGTGCGCCAGCCCCTGTCATTCGACCATCGTCACTCATTCGGCAAGCCACAGGCGCACGCCATTGACCTCGGCCGCGGACTGGTCCCACAGCTCCGCGATGGCGGCCGCCAGGTCGGCGACCTCGGTGTAACCAGTGAATTTCCCCTCAGGCTTCGCGGCCCGCATCGCCGGCGTCAGCAAGGCCTTCACGATCACGATGGTGGCGCCTGCCGATGAGCCGTTGAACGAGTCGGCCAGCGCGAGGGTCCAGGCTTCGGCGGCCGCCTTCGCCGCCGCGTACGACGCGTTCTTTGCCGTGGGGTGTGACGCCTCGGCGGCCGAGACGAGAACGAACCGGCCGAACGGACTGGCGCGCAATGCGTCATAGAACGCGCGCGACGTGTGTTGCACTGTGCGCACGAGCAGCCCGGAGAGGAAGTCCCAGTCGGCGAGGTCGGCTTCCTTGATGGGCGTGCCGCCTCGGTAGCCGCCGACCAGGTGCACGAGGCCGTCGACGCGGCCGAACTTCGACGCGATCGAGTCGGCCCACGCGGTGGTCGCAGCGTCGTCCAGCAGGTCGACGGCGTACGGATGCGCCTGGCCG
The DNA here is from genome assembly GCA_003134755.1 of Actinomycetota bacterium. GTDB lineage: Bacteria > Actinomycetota > Actinomycetes > Acidothermales > Acidothermaceae > PALSA-607. The sequence continues at coordinate 6,740 of PLCK01000185.1, forward strand.
CCCGCAGTGGCGATCTCCGCCGTCAGTGCCTCCGTCGACTCGAGTCCGCGGTCGGCCATCACGACGATCGCGCCCGCCGCACTCAATCGGTGGACGACGGCAGCACCCGCGCCGCCGCCCGCGCCGGCCACCACGACCACGGCGTCCTGCAAGCTCATACGTTTGCTCCCGTCGTTGCAGTCGCGGTGATTCCGCGCGTCGAGTCGATCACATCACCGAGCTTGCGGCGCAATGCCTCGTAGAAGACATTCAACGGGAACTCGTCGGGCAGCACGAGATCGACCAGTCCCTTGGGCGGGCCGTCGAGCGGAAGTGCTGTCGCCCCCTGGGCCCACACCGACCGCGGATTCGGGGCCACGAAGCGGGACACGAACTCGTGACCGGCCAGCCAGTGCCCGACGCGCGAGCGGTCGATGCCGTCGCGGTACAGCGTCTCGACCTCGGTCGCCAGGTCGACGACCGCGGCGGCAACCCGCGGCCATTCGATCGACAGCATGTTGTCGGTCCAGCCCAGGACGCCGTTCTTGTGCAGGTAGGCGAACAGCAGCTGCCCCCCAAGGCCGTCGTAGTTGCGCACCCGGTCGCCGGTGATCGGGAACCGGAACAGCCGGTCGAACAAGACGGCGTACTGCACGAGTTCGCCGTAGGGCGTCACGTGCTCGGTCTCGAGGTCGACGGCCTGCCGGAACGCCTGGAGGTCGCAGCGCAACTCTTCGAGCGAGTACATCCAGTACGGCATCCGCTGCTTGATCATGAAAGGGTCAAACGGCAGGTCGCCGTGGCTGTGGGTCCGGTCGTGGATCAGATCCCACAGCACGAAGGTGTTCTGCGCGAGCGCCTGGTTGTCGACGAGCCGGCCCGCCGCCGGCGGCAGGGCGAGCCGCAAGGTATCGGCGGCGGCTGCGGTCACACGTCGGAAGCGAGTCGCCTCACGATCGCAGAAGATGCCGCCCCAGGTGAACGTCGGCACCTCGCGCATCGCAACGGTCTCAGGGAACAGCACCGCGGAGTTGGTGTCGTAGCCCGCGGTGAAGTCGATGAACGTGATCGGCACGAACATCGCGTTGTCGTAGCGGGTCGCCTCGAGCGCAGCCACCCAGTCGGGCCACACCACTCGGATCACGACGGCTTCGAGATTGCGGTTCGGGTTGCCGTTCTGGGTGTACATCGGGAACACGACGAGGTGCTCGAGCCCGTCTGTCCGGTGCAGCTCAGGCCGGAACGCCATCAACGAGTCGAGGAAGTCGGGCACTCCGAAACCGTCGCTGCGCCAGCGCCGCAGATCGGTCACCGCGGCGTCGAGGTAGTCGCCGTCGTGGCGAAACCGTGGCTGCAGCTGCGCGATCGCGTTCACGCAGCGTTCGACATGTGCAGCTGCCGCGTCGCGGGCCTCGACGCCATGCGTTTCGGTGTCGATTGCGCCGTCCTTGGCTTGGAGGTCGCGAATGCTCGTCACCGCCTCCTTCAGCACGAGCCACTCTGGGTCGTCGACGATCTCGACCGACGGTGTGCCGCCGTCGGCGCTCTGGTCGCCCGATGCTGCCCACGTGATGGCATTGCTCCACAAGGCGAGATGGTCGTATTCGGCGATCGAGTCGTCGCCGAACAGATCGGAGTCGGCGAAGACGACGAGCCGTCCCCGGCCGATTCGTGCCGCGACCGCGAGCGGAAGGCCCGCCGGGTCGGCCGTCTCCGACGTCTTCGCCAGCACCACGGCGTCCGGGTTGGTGGTCGCGAGTGCGCCCGACCTGTAGAAGCACGCGCCATCGACACGTGCGAGCAGGTCTGCCCCTCCGAGTTTCTGGGCGAGACCCGAGCCCCCGCCCGGTGGCAACTGCGCTCGCACCCATCTGGCGACGCCGTTGTGGTTGTGCACGGTGTCCTGGACCGTCACATGCACGGTCTGGACGCCGAACCTGTCGAGGAGGTCAGCGATGTTGTTGCCGTACTTGTCCTGCTCGTTCTCGGCCATGACCACGAGACCGCCGCCCTCGCGGACGAACTCCTCGACGGTGTCGATCTCGTCGGCCGTCAGTTTCGGCGAGCCGACGCCGGTGACCCGCTCCCACATGCCGTCGGAGGGATGCGCGAGCACGAGCACATCGCGTCCGGCGAGACTCGCCCTGGTCAGCAGTCCTTCGGTGTGCGGGTCGACCTGCATCCCGCGCTCGCGCAGCGCCGTCGCGGCTTTCGTGTAGCCGGCGTCGGCGGGCAAGCCAGGATTCATCTGGGCCGCCGTTTCGGGGCGGATGCTCCACGCCTCGCTGTGCGCCTCGTCGAACAAGACACTTGGAAAAGGTCGCCCCACAGTCACACGCTCCAGACTCATGCCCGATCGGGCACCGGTGTCCACGCGGGCGCACAGTGATTCGGGGCCGACTGCGTTGTGCGCGTCGGCGTCCTCGTCGGCGTCCTTCTTGATCCTCGCACCCCGCGCAGCACGACGCCACGCGAGCCGGATCAGAAGCGCGGGGGGACGACGACCGGCCGCGGCGGTTCGATCACGGTCGCGGCCTTCTTCCAGATGTCACGCAACGCCCAGGGCATGATCACGAAGATGTAGATGCCACCGCCCACCATGCCGATGCCGGTGGCGATCGCCGCCGCGGCCAGGGTCAGCGGCAGCAGGAGCAGGAAGGTGGCCACGATCCGGCCGGTCGGTCCGAACGTGCCGTCCGACTTCTTCCAGCGCGAATAGGTCTTCAGCGTCCCGGCATCCGGACTGGTGGCGCGCTGCCCCTCGTACCGTGGGTCGAACGCGGGTACCCCGCTCACCGGGGCCGCGGCGACGCCGATGGGCGCCGCTGGCTGCTGGCCCACAAAGCTGCCGATGGTCGCACCAGCGGTCGCAGGGCACGCTCGGCAGCGCGGCGCGGTACTGGTTGTGCCCAGCCCGCACGGGCAGAACTGATCAGAGCTCACGGTGCTCTCATCGGCATGATCCGCCGCTCCGTTGAGCCGCGAAGCCTCGTGGGCCCGCCGCGGCTACGCTGGAGCCGATGAACACGACGGACCGCACCGGCCCATTGGGCGTCACGTACCTCGACCATGCCGCCACCACGCCGATGGTGGCCGAAGCTGTCGAGGCGATGACCCGTCAGTTGGGCCAGGTCGGGAACGCGTCGTCGTTGCACCGCGCCGGCCGGGCCGCCCGCCGCGTGGTGGAGGAGTCGCGCGAGACGGTCGCCCACGCATTAGGGGCGCGGCCGAGCGAGGTGGTCTTCACCTCCGGCGGCACCGAGGCAGACAATCTCGCCGTCAAAGGCCTCTTCTGGTCGCGGCGGTCCGCCGACCCGCGGCGGGTCCGCATCCTCGCCGGGGCGGTCGAACATCACGCGGTGCTCGACTGTGTCGAGTGG
>PLCK01000185.1:10103-24009 GCA_003134755.1 Actinomycetota bacterium
GCCAACAACGAGGTCGGCACCGTGCAGCCGGTCGCCGAGATCGTCGCGATCGCCCACCGCTATGGCATCCCCGTGCACTCCGACGCCGTGCAGGCGATCGGCCAGGTTCCGGTCGACTTCGCCGCCAGCGGCCTCGACGCGATGAGCCTGACGGGGCACAAGCTCGGCGGCCCGATGGGGGTCGGAGCGCTCGTGGTCGAACGCGATCTGGCTGTCACACCTGTGCTGCACGGCGGGGGCCAGGAGCGCGACCTGCGGTCGGGCACCCTCGACGTCCCCGCGATCGCCGGGTTCGCCGCGGCGGTGCGCGTCGCTGTCGCCGAGCAGCCTGAGCGCGCGTCCAGCCTGGTCGCCTTGCGCGAGGAGTTGGTGCGGCGGGTGCAGCTCGCCGTCCCCGATGCCGTGTTGAACGGTGACCCCGGCACTGGCACCGACGAGCGGTTGCCCGGCAACGCGCATTTCGCGTTTCCCGGTTGCGAGGGTGACGCGCTCCTGATGTTGCTCGATGCACGCGGCGTCGAGTGCTCGACCGGCTCCGCCTGCACGGCTGGCGTCGCGCGGCCGAGCCACGTGCTTCTCGCGATGGGCTCCGACGATGAGCGGGCTCGCGGCACACTGCGATTCTCCCTGGGGCACACCTCGACCGAGGCGGACGTCGATGCGTTGCTCGCCGTACTTCCCGCTGCCGTCGATCGCGCCAAGCGGGCGGGCGTTGTCTCGTCCCTCGGCCGGCGGTAGGTCACCGTCGGTGTCCCGGTGAAGGTTCTTGCGGCGATGTCGGGTGGCGTCGACTCTGCGGTGGCGGCCGCACGTGCCGTCGACGCCGGTCATGACGTGACGGGTGTGCACCTTGCGTTGTCGAAGTCGCCGCAGTCACATCGGGCCGGCGCGCGCGGGTGCTGCACGATCGAAGACGCGCGCGACGCGCGGCGGGCCGCCGATGTGCTGGGGATTCCCTTCTACGTGTGGGATCTCGCCGAGCGCTTCGCCGATGACGTCGTGCAGGATTTCGTCGACGAATACGCGGCCGGGCGCACGCCCAATCCGTGTCTTCGATGCAACGAGAGCATCAAGTTCGCGGCAGTTCTCGACAAGGCGCTCGCGCTCGGTTTCGATGCCGTGTGCACCGGCCACTACGCGCGGCTCGTCGGTGGGTCGCGTGGGCGCGAACTGCACCGGGCAATCGACCCTGGCAAGGACCAGTCGTACGTGCTCGGCGTGCTCACCGCGAACCAGTTGGCGCACGCAATGTTTCCCCTTGGCGACACGATGAAGTCCGACGTTCGCCTCGAGGCCGGACGCCGTGGGCTCGCACTCGCCGAGAAGCCTGACAGCCACGACGTGTGCTTCATTCCCGACGGGGACACGGCCGGCTTCCTGCACCGCCAGCTCTCCTCGTTAGGTGACGTCGGCGGCGACGTCATCGACTCCTCGGGAGTGGTAATCGGTACGCACGAGGGCGTTTTCGCCTTCACCGTCGGACAGCGCAAGGGTCTGCGGGTCGGCACTCCGGCTGCCGACGGCAGGCCCCGCTACGTCCTCGATGTCTCGCCGGTCACCCGCACGGTCACCGTCGGGCCTGCCGAGGAGCTCGACATCCGCGGCTTGGTCGGTGTGCGACCTCGGTGGTGCGCCGATGCTCCTGTCGGTCCGGTCGAGTGTCTCGTCCAGTTGCGCGCGCATGGCGAATCAGTGCCAGCTGTCGTGCGGGTGATCGACGGCGACTACCTCGATGTTGAGTTGCACGCGCTCGCTCGCGGAATCGCACCGGGTCAGGCCGTCGTCGCGTACGACGGCACCCGGGTCATCGGATCAGCCACGATCGACAGCACCCGGCGCTGACACCAGCGTCGCATTTCTCGCGCACCCCGACGCGAGATTCCCACTAGACGGGCATTTCGGCAGCACGCGCAGCGAAATGTCGAGCATGCGGATTGGCCTCGCGGAATGGTGGCGTTAGTGCCGTCAACCGAGCCCCGATTGCGCCCGCGCCGGACGGCCGGAATGCGATAAGAACGGGGACGCAACTGGGCTAGGACAGCGAAGGACGCCGGCAGCGGTACGGGGGAGAACCTCTGCCGGCGTCTGCGGTCCACCATACCCGCCAAACCGCCGTACCGCGCGGGGTAGAACGGGCATTTACCCGTCCGATGGCGGCTCCTTTTCTTGATTGTCGACGATATCCGTCGGCCGGATCGCACCCGGCGTCCGATATCACCGTTCAGGGTCTTCCAGGTCTTCCGGTGCTCCTGACGGGAGCCGCGCAGGGGGCCGATTCGCGTGGCAACGTTGTTTCGCATACCCTCGGCCCTTGGTCCGGCGACACGTACGGCATTTCGGCGTCAGCGAACTGGTAGGGGTATGACCTTTTCTTCAGGTAGTTCTGCAAATTCGGCTTCTCGACTACGAGTTCGTTCTCTCGCAATCGGTACAACGATCGGTGTGACGATCCTCACGGCCGTTGCCTGCGGCGGTGCGCCTGCGCACCGGGCGGGATCGGCCCCGACATCGGCGTCGCGCCAGGCCTCGTCGTCCGCCCTGGTCGGCTCGATCTCGGGTCAAGGAACGATCTCATCGCTCACGAGTCCCGCGGTCGCGTCGACATCACACCCTGCGCCATCGGCACCCGCGCGGCCGACTGCCGCAACCCACCCGTCCGGCGCGTCTCGGACGGCTGCGGCGAAGACACGCGTGGCGGCCGCGAGGGTTTCGCCGAAGTCGACGCCTTCGCCTATGCGGGTAACACCGGCCGCGGTCGTGAAATCCGCGCCACCGCTCACGTCGACAACCGGGTACCGGCTCTTCACCAATCCCGATCGCAGCATCGTGCGGTGGAACCCGTGCGTGCCGATCCACTACTCGGCGAATCTGGCACAGGCGGGCGACCCGGTGGCCGCCCTGGCGGACGTGCAGGCGGCGGTCGAGAAGCTCGCCGCGGCGAGCGGCTTGACGTTCGTCTATGACGGGCCGACGACTGTCGTACCGACCAGAGCATGGTTGGACGCCGGCGGTTCGGCGTCCCGCATCGTCGTCGCGTACGCGGCGTCAGGTTCCGGCGCCGGCCAGAGCGATCTTTACGGCACGGACGCCGACGGTGAGGGCGGCTGGTGGGAGTCCGGTACGAGCACCAACGGTTCTGACTGGGTGTGGCAGATCATGCGCGGGTTCGTCGTGCTCGACCCGGCGAAGACCGCCTCGTACGCGGCGGGTTTCGGCAGCGGAGCCACCCGCGGCGCGCTGTTGATGCACGAGCTGGGCCATGCGGTCGGGCTCGGTCACGCAGCTGATCAGTCGGACGTCATGTTCCCGGTCATCAGCGCGTCGTCGCAGGCAGCTTGGGGACCGGGAGATCTGCGCGGGCTGGCCCTGGTCGGCAAGGGCGCAGGCTGCATCACCTGACCACGCCGCCGGAAACGCTGCTTCGGCACTTGTCAGGTAAGACTGCCTCGCATCCGATCAGATCCATTCGGGTGGAGCCGAAGCTGCGCCTCAGCGACCGCCGGGCCGATGGGACAGACGCGTGGCCGTCTCGCGACAGGTATCGACGTGGCCAACATTCGCACCGAGCCTGACGGCCGAATTGCGATGGGCTGAAGACCCGTCAACTCAAACCTTGGTAAGGGCGATGGGCCGGGTTCTGCCCTGATGCCGCCTATCTCGCTGCTACGTGCTGTCGCGGTCCTGGTCTTCGGCTGACTGAATGTCGTGTTCGTTCGCAGGAGCGACATTCGGGTCGGCGTCGTCCTGGGGCCGCGCGAGGGCGACGCCGGCCAGGCCGAGGTCATCCTCCTTCACTGGTTCGTACGCGTCCGATGCGTTGAGACTGTGGCGCTGCATGATGAAACCTTGCGCGCGCTGGATGGCTTGGCGATCACGCAAAGCGTCGAAGAGGGATTCGACGGCTACTAGCTGCTCTGCAGCGTGGCGGGCTGCGGCGGCGATGTGCCGAACCTCCGTCGCCTGGTCGCGGTCTGCCGCGGCGTTTTCACGATCATCGCGCGCGTCCGCGCGATCACCCGCGGCGAGGTCGCGGTCGGTGCCGGCCCAGATGCGGTCGATCGAGGCTTGGGCGTCGCTACCGTCGTTTCGCAAGCGGGCGCGGCGGTCGCGGTCGGATGCGTCTACGTCGCGGTCGAGTGCCGCCGCGTCTCGGGCCGCGGCGATCGCGTCCAACTGTGCGGCCATCTCGTCGAGTTCGTCGGCCAGTTTGTCGCGCGCGTCGGCGAACGCGCGATTGGCGTCATTCAGTCGGGCGCGCAGCTCGGCTACCTCATCGCGCGACACGACTGGGACATTTGACGGTTGCGAGCCGGCGGTAGCCGAAGCGGACTGCCCCGCAGCAACGATTGCGTTGGATTCCTGGGTCATACGCACCAGCCGCGACGCGACCCGTCGAGTAGACAACCGAACACCGGGCCTGGGCTTTGAGTGCACACGCACGCCTCCCGACAACGCCACCAGGACGGGCTCGCCACAGGGAGTCCGGAGCAGCGCTGCGAATGTACACCGTGAGCGCCGTGCGGCGCGCCTAACGACCCTTGATCCCAGCTTGCGAACGCACGCATTTCATGGCTTCTGCCGCGAGTCGTCGGCGACTTCCGTCGGTAGCGCGGCACAACCCGTGGTCGGTGTGGTGCGTCCTTGGACGGGATTCTTCGCAAGGTTCGCGTCGGATTCGCTGCTGTGAGGCGAAGGGAGGGTGCCGGTGATTGGCCGTCCGGTCGCTGTCCTTGCGGTCACGGTTCTTGTGGCTGGGTGCGGCACCCACGCCAGCGCCGATTCGGCGAAAGGCACGTTTCCTTCTCACGGTGGATCCCCGGCCGGATCTTCAACGAACTACGTATCGACCCCGACCTATGCGGCGCCGTGCCAGGCGGGGTCGCTGCGGGCTCGCGGCGGTCGCCAGGGCGCCGGCGCCGGAGTGGCCCACGCCGATGTGGAGTTCACCAACATCGGCGCCGCGCCGTGCACGCTGAGCGGAGCCCCGACCGTGACGATCTTGCGCAGCGACGGTTCGGCCCTGCCCGTCCAGTCCAGAACCGAGTCGAATGAGGCACTCGCCGCGGTCGTGCTGCCAGCCGACGCGTCAAGCGCAGCGTTGCTCACGCTGTCATGGACGAACTGGTGCGGTACCGCACCCGGATCACTCCCTTGCAGATTGTGCTCCCCGCTGGCACCGGAATCCTGACGGCCTCGTTCAATGGCCCACCGGACTACGACTACCTGCCCGCATGCCAATCGGCAACCGAGGCTTCGGTAGTCGAAATCCAATCCGCCTACACGCCAGCAGCCTGAGCCGCAGCCACCCACCTAGCTGCGGTTCGCGCACCGCACACATTTGCGCGTTGGCGATCTAGCCGAATGAGTCCGGGTCGGGGGCTTCGGTGAGGGGTTCGAGGTAGTTGACGGCGTCGAAGGCGTTGCCTAGCCAGAGTGTGCGTTCGCTTGACCATGCCCACAAGGTGGTGGTGATGCCGTCCTGGGTGATCGGTGTGTACAGGGTGGTGAGCAGGCCGAAGAAGCTGAGGTGGACGCCGTCCCAGTCGGCGGCGACCCGGTGCCAGATCGGTGCGGGTCCGTGGTCGATGCCGGCCGATGACAGCAGGTTGGCGTCGGGTCCTTCGTACTCGGCCAGGTCGGCGTACCGCAGGGTGAGCTCGTGCCAGGCCTGTGGCTGGTGAATCTCATAGACCCGGGCGTCATCGGCCACTGTGATACGGGCCTGCCGCAGTGGAAAGTTGGGGTACCAATCGGTGGGGACCGCGCCGGCCAGTTCGTTGTGCAAGCCGGAGTGGACTTGGGCGGGTGCAACGTCAAGTTCGGTCGAGGTGTCGATGCAGTTCGCATAGTTGGGGTGCTGGGCGTAGATCGTCCACCGCTGGTGTTCGGCGCTGACCGGTAGCTCGAACGCGGCCGGGTCAAGCGTGATGTCGGATACCCACAGCTGGCGATCGCGTTCCAGTTCGAGCCACCACCAAGCGTTTCTGGTGTCGCTGACAACAGCGGCAACCAACCCTTCCACACCCTTGACGTTGTCGAGGGCCGCCGCTCTCTCGTATGCGGCGCCGCCGGACCACGGATTCAGCTTCCGCATCGCGGTCGACGCGACTGCCATCGCGATGGCCGGGTCGGCGAGATCCTCGGCGGTCAAGCCTGCCGCGTCGGCACACACAAACATCGCGGCAGCGGTCGGTGATCCGATCACCAAATCGATGCGTTCCTGCGCGCTGAGCACGAGCCAAGTATCGAACGCGCCGTCAACTGCCTTCCCGCGAGCAGGTGGCAGCAACCGGCCGCATCTCGATATCTGAACGCACCCCCAAAGACATCCGCATCTGCCGCCGCCAGGTCGCGCTCTACCGAGATCACCGGAGGGCGCGGTGCGCGGCGACAGCCGCAAGCAAGGCCAGCACGCCGGCGGCGACCGTCCCTGCCGGGATGCGCCCCTTGGTCCGGCGGCTGCGGAGTGCGCAGTAGGCCTGGCTGGAAAGCACCGATCCGTTGCTCTGGTGGGACAGAGCCGAGCCAGTGCTCTGGTACGACAGCAGCGAGACAACTGACATCGCCGATCCGATCGACCCGGCCGAGGCGAACGAGCCGACGCTCGCGAACGACGCGACGGATGCAGCGCTGCCAATCGATAAGACCGAGTCCTGGGCGCAGATGGAGAGAATCGAGTGATCAATCGTGCCGTGACGCACGGTTCGGACGCTTACGACCCTCGTGGCACAGTGTGGACGTGAGACTGCTCCCACGCCTGGCCGTCGACCTGCTTCCGAGTCGGCTATGGACTCCGGAGAACCTGTTCACGCTGCCAGGTGGTGATTGGCACTTCTGCGTCAAGCCTGGACCGAACGACCAGGCCTCGCCGAGGCGCTTGGCGCAACCACCGGCGCACGCTAAGAACTCTCCGGAGGTTGCATCCGGACCAAGAAACGTCGCACCTCCTGCGGCCAACCGCAGGCCACCGCGATCTTTCCCGCCCATAGCCGCGCCGCCTCTTCGTCGGCCACATCCACGACGGCGAAGCCNNTCGGTGAACAGCGGCGTGCCGCTGGACGCATCGACACTGAATACCGGCGCAGCGTCGTCCAGGCCGCCGGTGAAGACAAGGACCCCGGCAGCCTTCATCTCTGCCACCAGCGCCCTGCCAGACTTGGACTTCTCACGCAGCTCCTCAACCGTGTGGTCGGGCACCCACTCNNATTCGACACCGTGTCAGGTCTCGCCTACCCGATGACGCGGTAGTCGACGAGCAGGTAGCCAGTCGGTGAGGTCGTGCAACGGATCGACTTGAGCCGAATAGCCGGCAAGCCGTCGAGGAGCCTCCGCCCGGTGCCCGCGATCGTCGGTGCGATCACCAGCCTGAGCTCGTCGACGACGCCCGCGGCAAGCAGTGCCTGAGCGACCGAGATGCTCGCATGGACGCCGATATCGGCTCCGGGTTGGTTCCTGAGATTCCGCACGAACTCCACAAGTTCGCCATCGACGACAGTCGTATTGGCCCACTTCCGATCGAGCGGCGTTGAGGTGGCGACATACTTCGCGACCCCGTTGATGAACCTCGCGAACGGCTGGATGTCGCTGCCAGGCCAGAACTCGGCCCACTCCTCGTAGCTGCGCCGGCCGAGAATGACCGAGTCCTGCGCCGCGATGACGGCGCCGAGGTTGGCGTCCATCGCGTCGTCCCAGTCGGCGAAGAACCCATCGGGCTTCTCCGCGACTCCGTCGAGGGACAACAGCTCGTACGCGACGACCTTGCGCACGTTCACCTCCGATTGACGTGGACCCTGCTGCGTGGACGGCTCGCGCGACCAAGACTCAATCGCGCGACACTAGTAGGAGCCGTACTTCGGAGGACCGGCTGGTAGGTAGGTCGCGACGACGACGCCGCTGCCGGTCGTCTTGGTGTCCGTCAGGCGCAGGGCCGCGGCTGTCGCGCCGTCCCGGAAGAGCTTCTTGCCCGAACCCAGGTGCACGGGGAAGTAGAGCAGCCGGTACTCGTCCACGAGATCGTTCTCGATGAGGGAGTGCGCGAGCTCGCCGCTGCCGTGCACCTGGAGTTCGTCTCCGGGCAGAGCCTTCAGCTTTGCAATCTCGGTCACGAGGTCGCCGTGCAGCAGTGACGCGTTGTGCCAGTCGACGGAGTCCAGGGTCTTCGACGCGACGTACTTGGGCAGCGCGTTGAGCTTGGTCGCGATCGGGTCGTCGGGATCGGTCATGTTAGGCCAATAGCTGCTGAAGATCTGGTAGGTCTTGCGGCCGAGGAGGAATGCGCTGGCATGTCCGAACCAGCCGACCATCGTGGCGCCGAAATTGTCATCCCCGTACGGGAAAGACCAGCCACCGTGTTCGAACCCGCCCTCGCGGTCTTCGTCCGGTCCGCCCGGTGCCTGCATGACGCCGTCAAGGGTCAGGAAGCTATGCAGAGTTAGACGCANNCATGGTCTCTCCTACGGTCTCGTGGGTCTCGACTCGGTAGACGGACGTCAGCCGCTGAACTCATCGGCGCAGTGTCAGTCCCGATCACTAGGCTGGGCAGGGTGTCCACGTCCACATCGCACCTGCCCGCGACTGCCCGCGGCAGCCTGCCCTGGCCTGCCGGGTCGGCCACCGGCGTCGGATCACTGCCGGGTGTCGACCCTGACGAGGCAATGCGCATCGTGGCCGGCGAGCTCGAGGGGTTCCCGCACCTTCCCGAGCTGCCTGCAGTCGGGGTAGGCGCCGACATGGTCGGGCGCGGCGCCGCCCACCTGGTCGGCTTGCACGTCGACGTGCAGCCTTCGGGCTGGCGCTTCGCTGCCCACGCCGGTGCCGAAGAACGCCGGGCGCGCAGCACGCTCGGGCGCGATCTCGACGTCCTCGAAGAACATCTCCAGGGCTTCGTGGGCCCGCTCAAGATCCAGGTCGCCGGCCCGTGGAGCCTTGCTGCGTCGCTCGAATTGCGGCACGGCGACAAAGCGCTCGCCGACCCTGGCGCGGTGCGTGACATTACGGCTGCGTTGGCCGAGGGCATTGCGGGCATCGCGGCTGACGTCCGGCGTCGGCTGCCCGGCGCGCTCGTCGTTGTGNNTTGTGCAACTCGACGAGCCGCTGTTGCCGGCGGTGCTCCTCGGCCGGGTGCCGACAGCGAGCGGTTTCGGCACGCTGCGTGTCGTCGAGCCCACCCCGGCCGTCGACCAGCTGCGCGTCGTCGTCGATGCCTTGACGTCCGTGCAGGCCATCCCGATCGCGCATTGCTGCGCTGCCGAGCCACCGGTCGGTCTGTTTGTCGAGGCGGGCGCGCGCGCGATCAGTGTCGACGCGACCGTCCTGACGGGTCGCGACGACGATGCGATCGGTTCGGCCGTCGAGGCCGGCGTCGGCATCTTCCTCGGGCTGGTGCCTTCGCTCGACGTCGACCCGTTGCCCCGCGTCGGCGAGATCGTCGCGCCCGCGCAGAGGCTGTGGTCCCGGCTCGGATTTGCGCCCGAACAGCTCACCCGCGATGTCGTCGTGACCCCGACCTGCGGCCTGGCCGGCTCATCGCCGTCCTGGCCGCGTACCGCTTATCGCATGTGTCGTGAAGCAGCCAGGGTGTTGTACGAACAGCCGCAGGAGAATTCATGAGCAGCAAGGCGGTATTGACGTCCGAGGGCGTTCCGGTCGAGGCGGCCGGACGGCATGCCGCACTCGCGCGCGAACTCGACGACCATGCCTACCGCTACTACGTGCTTGACGCGCCGATTGCGTCGGACGCCGAATACGACACGTTGATTCGTGAACTCACAGCCATCGAGGATTCGTACCCGCAGTTGCGCACGCCAGACTCGCCGACACAGAAGGTCGCCGGTAGCTATTCGACACTGTTCACACCGGTCATCCACCTCGAACGCTTACTGAGTCTCGACAATGTCTTCTCGGCCGACGAGCTGGCGGCCTGGGCCGCACGGGCCGAGCGCGACGCAGGTACGGCCGTCGAATACCTCTGCGAACTCAAGGTCGACGGGCTCGCGGTTGACCTCGTGTACGAAAACGGGGTGCTGCAGCGTGGCGCGACCCGCGGCGACGGCTACACGGGCGAAGACATCACGCCCAACATCCGTACGCTCGCCGACGTCCCGCACACACTCAGATCCGACGCCGGCGTGCCGGTGCCCGAGCTGCTCGAAGTGAGGGGCGAGGTCTACTTCCCGGTCGAAGAGTTCGCCGACCTCAACGCCGCGCTCGTCGAGGCGGGTAAGGCTCCCTTTGCGAACCCGCGTAACGCGGCAGCTGGATCGCTTCGGCAGAAGGACCCGCGGGTCAGCGCGAGCCGGCCGCTCCGCATGGTGTTGCACGGAGTTGGCGCGGTCAAGGGTTTCCAGCCAGCGCGGCAGTCGCAGGCATACGAGGCGTTCGCGGCGTGGGGACTACCGACGAGCGACCGGTTCCGCGTGCTGCCGGCACTCGCCGACGTGAACGCGTTCATCGAGTATTACGGCGAGCACCGGCACGACGTCGAACACGAGATCGACGGTGTCGTCGTGAAGGTCGACGACATCTCGCTTCAGCGTCGGCTCGGTACCACGTCGAAGGCGCCGCGATGGGCGATCGCCTACAAGTACCCGCCCGAGGAAGTGACGACGAAACTGCTGGCCATCGAGGTCAACGTCGGCCGCACCGGGCGCGTCACGCCGTTCGGTGTGATGACGCCCATCAAGGTCTCCGGGTCAACGGTCGAACGCGCGACGCTGCACAACGAGGACGAGATCAAGCGTAAGGGTGTTCTCGTGGGCGACACCGTCGTGCTCCGCAAGGCCGGCGACGTGATCCCCGAGATCGTCGGCCCGGTTGTCGACCTTCGTGACGGCAGCGAGCGCGCGTTCGTCTTCCCGACCCGGTGCCCGGCGTGCGGCACGGCATTGTCTCGACCTGCAGGCGAGGCTGATACCCGGTGCCCGAATCAGCGATCGTGTCCGGCGCAGCTTCGGGAGCGGCTCTTCCATCTCGCCGGACGCGGCGCCTTCGACATCGAGGTGCTGGGTTACGAGGCGGCGGCCGCGCTGCTCGACTCGAAGTTGATCGTCGACGAAGGCAACCTCTTCTCCGTCACGACCGAGCAGCTCGCCGACGTCCCCTTCTTCACCAAGCAGGGTGGCGAACTCAAGGCCAACGCGACGAAGTTGCTCGAGAATCTCGACGTCGCGAAGACGCGGCCGCTTTGGCGCGTGCTGGTGGCGTTGTCGATCCGGCACGTCGGGCCGACTGCCGCGCAGGCGCTCGCCCGCGAGTTCGGTTCGGTCGAAGCGATCCGCACCGCGTCGGCGTCCGATCTTGCGGCTGCAGACGGTGTCGGCATGACGATCGCGCAGTCAATCGGTGAGTGGTTTCAGGTCGATTGGCACGCCGAGATCGTTCGCAAGTGGGGTGCCGCGGGGGTTCGGCTGGCAGAGGAGCGTACCGACGAGGGCCCGCGTCCGCTCCTGGGCCTGACTGTCGTGGTCACCGGCTCCTTGACGGAGTGGAGCCGTGACTCTGCGACCGCCGCCATCCAGGAAGCCGGTGGGAAGGTCGCGGGTTCGGTGTCGAAGAAGACCGACTTCGTGGTGGTCGGAGACAATCCCGGATCGAAGTACGACAAGGCGATCAGCCTCGGCGTCCCCGTACTCGACGAGAACGGCTTCCGGGTGCTGCTCGACGACGGCGCTGAGGCGGCCCGGAAGGTAGCCGAACTACCCGAGTGAACCCGCACCGACCGCGGGCTGAGCCGAACTGTCGAAAACGACCTCCGTTACGGCAGGACTTTGTTCCCGCCGGTCGAGCCTGAATGGGCCGGTTGCCGTATCCGCCGTCGCCGGCAGCGCGACGATATTCAGGTAGCCGCGAGCACGCGGCCCTTCTAAGGAAGTCATGAGCCAACCGTCCGACCATCGCAATGCGCGGCCGACGGTCGGGTCGGCGCTGTGGTGGTACCTCTGGTCGGTCGTCGCGCTGGCGGTCGCCGTGATCGCCATCTCGCTCTCGGGTCTGCACGGGGGCGACGTGGCAGCCCTGGTGCGCCGGCCCGCGTTCTGGCTGGTTGCCGCGCCGATGGCCGTGACCGCGTTCCGTCCGGTCGTGCCGAAGGGCAGGGGCGGCGATGGCACCTTCGCGCTCGTCGTCTTCCTCTTCGCGCTCCTGCTGCACGTCGGGTTGCCGGCGGCCGTATTCCTGTGCACGATCACCATGTTGATTCGGGGCCTGCTCTTCCGGCAGGCCATACACCGCAACCTCTTCAACGTCGGGCAGCACGTCCTGACGCTCGGCGCGGCATGGCTGGTCTTGCGGTCGTTCAGTATCGACCCGAGCCCTCTTCACCCGTGGATGTTCAGCGAGCCGCATATCAGGGTCAGCGAACTCCTTGCCGCAGGCCTTGCCGGGCTCGCGTATCTCGTCGTCAACAACGGAAGCGTCTACGCCGCCATCGCGGTGATGGAACACCGTTCCCTGGTAGCTATCGTGCGCGAAGACGGCCGTCATTTGGCGGTCGTCGGCGTGGCGATGGTGAGCTTGTCGCCGCTCGTCCTCGTGGTGATGGTGCATCTGTGGCCGCTGGTGCCGCTCTTCTATCCGGCGCTCGTCTCGCTGTATCACAACGCGACGCTCTCGGTTGCGCGCGAGCACGACGCCCTGCACGACTCGCTCACCGGTCTAGGCAACAGGGAACTCCTGCATCGCGAGGCCTCGCGTGCCCTGGAGCTCATGCGGGGTCACGACAACGGTGTTGCGGTGCTCGTGCTCGACCTCGACAGGTTCAAGGCGGTCAACGACACCCTGGGTCACGCCGGGGGCGACCGGTTGCTTCAGATAGTCGCCGAGCGGTTGCGTGCGCAACTGCGGCCAGACGACGTGGTCGCCCGTCTCGGCGGTGACGAGTTCGTGGTCGTGCTGCATGGCATCGCCGACCTCGCGGTCGCACGTATCACGGCGGTCCGGTTGCTCGACCGGGTGAATGGGCCATGTCAAATCGACGGAACGTCGATCGACCTGACGGCAAGTCTCGGTGTCGCGCTTGCCCCCGACCACGGGGTCGACTTCGACGCGCTGCTTCGCCGTGCAGACCGAGCGATGTACGTCGCGAAAGCATCCGGCTGCGGAGTCGCGCTCTTCGATCCCCAGCGGGACATGACCCCCGCGCAGAGTTCCGCCGCTTTGCTCGAACACCTCCCGATCGTCGAGAACGCGTCCTAGCGCGGGTGGGCGATCGGCGTCCCGCCTAGAATGGCGGCATGCCGTCCATCACCCGCGAGCATGCAGCGCACCTCGCGCGGCTCTCGCGCCTCGCCCTGAGTGACGACGAGCTCGACCACCTCGCCGGTCAGCTCGACGTCATCATCAACGCGGTCGCTCGGGTCAGTGAGGTGGCGGACGCCGATGTGCCGCCGACCTCGCATTCGGTGCCACTGACGAACGTCTTCCGCGCTGACGAGATCAGGCCGGGCCTGACGCCTGAAGAGGCGTTGGCTGGTGCGCCGGCTGCCGAGGACCAGCGATTCCGGGTGCCGCGGATCCTGGACGAGGAGTAAGCGGTGACCGATCTGACGAGGCTGACGGCTGCCGAGATCGCGACTGCTGTCGCGTCCGGTGAGGCGTCGGCTGTCGAGGTGGCTCAAGCTCACCTCGATCGCATCGGCGCTGTCGATGGTTCGGTGCACGCGTTCCTGCACGTCGACGTCGAGGGCGCCCTCCGGGCCGCCGCCGCTGTCGACGCGAAGCGGGCGGCCGGCGTCGCCTTGGGCCCCCTTGCCGGCGTCCCACTCGCTTTGAAAGACGTGCTGACGATGCGCGGCGTGCCCACGACGTGCGGCTCGAAGATCCTCGACGGCTGGCGCCCACCGTATGACTCGACGGTCGTGCGCAAGCTGCGCGAGGCCGACGTCGTCATCCTGGGCAAGACGAACATGGA
>PLCK01000185.1:24041-24216 GCA_003134755.1 Actinomycetota bacterium
GCTCGATCCGCCAGCCGGCGTCGGTGACCGGCATCGTCGGAGTGAAGCCGACGTACGGCGGCGTTTCGCGCTACGGCCTCATCGCGTTCTCGTCGTCCCTCGACCAGGCCGGGCCCTTCGCGCGCAACATCCACGACGCGGCTTTGTTGCACGCCGCCATCGCCGGCTACGACCC
>PLCK01000144.1:0-13131 GCA_003134755.1 Actinomycetota bacterium
GACCAAAGCCCATACCCCATACCCGTATGAGGCGGGCAGCCTTTCTTACTGGTGCGAGGACCCGGCCTACCGTCGAACCGTAACGGCGACAGCACCGGCCCGACAGCCCCTGCCTGTGCAGGGGCCGTCGTCGGGCTTCGCGCCCAACGTCGCCGCACTTCCGCTGGCTTGCTCAATCTGCTGGTCGCCGACGCGGCGATGGCATTCAGTTCGTTTTCGTCGTCAGAAACTCATTAGGGATGGGGCATTTCAGGGCCCTGCGCGCGAGCTAGCAGCCGCTACTTCGCTCGCCGGCCGACAGCGTTGGCAAGCGACGAGTTATGCGCGGGGCAACGTGATCGCGAACACGCTTCCTTGGCCCGGCCCGGCGCTGGCCGCGGTGATATGCCCGCCGTGCGCCTCTACCAGGGCCTTCGTGATCGCCAGGCCGATACCGGAGCCGCCATGCGCCCGGTCGCGGGCACTGTCGACCCGGTAGAAGCGTTCGAAAATGTGCGGCAGATGCTCACCCGGAATGCCGTCTCCGGTGTCTGCAACATCGATCTCGATTCCGCCGAACTGCGGCGGCGCACTAGCCCGCACGGTGACGGAGCCGCCGGCTGCGGTATGCCGCAACGCATTGTCGAGCAGGTTGCCCAATACCTGACCGAGCCGGTCGGGGTCGCCGAGCAACCTCGGTAGTCCCGGCGCGACGTCAGTGAGGAGGGCGACGCCCTTGGCCGAAAACCCGTCGGCGGCGGCGGTCGCCGCCGCCGCGATGAGATCGGCCGTGGCCAGCGGTTGCACGGCTAGGTCGAGTTGTCCTTCTTCGGCGCTTGAGACCGCGGCGATGTCCTCCGTGAGGCGGGACAGCCTCGCTGTTTGGGTCCGCAGCACAGTCATCGTGTCGCCGCCGAGGATGACGACGCCGTCCTCGAGCCCGTCGAGGTAGGCGCCCAGGGTCGCGATCGGGGTGCGCATCTCGTGTGCGAGGTCGGCAAGCAGCCGACGCCGAGTCGATTCGACCGCCTCGAGACGTCCAGCCATCGCGTTGAACGCTG
Source organism: Actinomycetota bacterium (assembly GCA_003134755.1). GTDB lineage: Bacteria > Actinomycetota > Actinomycetes > Acidothermales > Acidothermaceae > PALSA-607. The sequence goes on from PLCK01000144.1 coordinate 1,041, forward strand.
CTGTCAAGACGGAGAATTCGGGGCCGAGCGCCGGCGGGGTGACACGCACCGCATATTGCCCGTCAGCGACCGCACTTGCCGCGGCGGCGAGCCGTATCACCGGCGCCGCGATGCGCCGGCTGACGTAGGCGGAAATCGCCACCGCGGCGGTGAGCGAGCCAACGAGCGCAGCGCTGACCGAGATGGCGCTGGCGGACCGGAACGCGTCCTCGACGTGGCGGCTCATCGCCGGGGTGACATCTGTGGCGACGCGCTTGAGGTGTTCGTGAAAGATCCTCGGCCCGATCGCGGACGCGACCAGCCATAGCGTCATCGCACCGACGGCGGCGACCAATGTCTGCGCGGCGAACAGCCGCGCGGACAACCCCGGTGCCGCCTTGCGACGTCTCACGCCCCCTCACCCATGCGATAGCCGACTCCGCGGACCGTCCGGACGAACCGTCCGGCGTCCGCGCCGTCACCAAGTTTGCGGCGCAGATGCCCTACGTGCACGTCAACGAGATGCTCGTCACCGATCCAGTCTTCTCCCCACACGGAGTCGATGAGTTGCCGGCGAGTGAACACCACTTTGTGGTGGGCGGCGAGCGCAGCCAACACGTCAAACTCGGTGCGGGTCAAGGCGACGGCGTCACCGTCGACGTGAACCTCGCGTCCGCCAACATCGATGCTCAGCAGCCCGAACCGTCGCGGGGGCATGGCCGGATCGGCTGCCGCTGTGCGGGGACGGCGCAGCATCACGTGGACCCGCGCCACGAGTTCTCGCGGGCTGAACGGCTTGGTCATGTAGTCGTCGGCGCCGACTGACAAGCCGATGAGCTTGTCGATTTCGTCGGTACGGGCGGTCAACATCACCACGTAGCAATCGCTGAACGTCCGCAGTTGCCGGCACACCTCGACCCCGTCCAAGCCGGGCAGGCCGAGGTCAAGAATGACGACGTCAGGCTCGAGTTCACGAGCTGCACGAACCGCACCTGGCCCGTCGAAGCACACCGTCGCCTGCAGCCCGTCACGGGTCAAATAGTCGGCGACAACGCGCGCTAGCGGCTGCTCGTCGTCGACCACGAGCACCCGCGCCGTCCCGGACGCCGCCATCACCGTCACCTCCGTCAGACACCCCTTTCACTGTGCGGGGGGCCGCACCCCGCGCAGTGAGGCGAAGGTCCCGAGTGTGTGGGTAGCAAGGCCGCGCGGCGACTCCCGTGGCAAGGCTTCAGCGAACCTTCATCAAACTCGCGGCCTAACCGCTACCCCAGGCGCCGACAGTGACCAATGAAGACCCGCACCAGCGGGCCACGACCCTGTCAGGAGTTCGGATGTCCGCGACCACGCCCGACCCCGGCCCGACGGTGGTGACCGTGGTTCACGCGGAGGCCTGCCATTTCTGCGACGACGCCCAACACGCGTTGGCGGAACTCGCCGTGCAGTTCGGGTTCAACGTCGAGCTCGTAGCCGCCGACGACCCGGCCGGTGTGGCGCTCATGGCCACCCACCGCGCCCCGATGTACCCACTCATCCTGATCAACGGCGAGTTCTTCAGCTTCGGGCGGCTCCCGCGCAAGAAGCTACGCAAACGGCTCGAAGACCGCGCCGCGCTGGTGGCGTGATGGGTAGCACCCTGCTCGTCTCCGGCAGCATCCTCGCCGCGTTCTTCGCCGGCGGTGTCGCGTTGTTCGCACCGTGCTGCATCGTGTTCCTCGCGCCGTCTTACATGTCGGTCGCGGTGAAGAACCGCAAGTGGCGGCTGCTGCCGTTCACCTTCGTGTTCGCCGCCGGCCTCGCGCTGGTCCTCGTCCCGATCACGCTGGGGATCAGCCTGGTCGCCGGCACCATCAGCCACTACCACGAGGTCCTCTACTACGCCGGCGGGGCACTGATGCTCGCGCTCGGGGCCTACTCGCTGTCGGGTCGGATGTGGAGCCTGCCGTCGTTCCTGCGCGCTCCTGACACTAGCCGCGGTGACACTGGGAGTTTCTTCGCCCTCGGCGTGTTTTCCGGCGTCGCATCTTCATGTTGTGCACCGGTTCTCGCTGGCGTCATGACGCTGTCGGCACTGTCGTCATCCCCTGTCGGCGCGGTCACTCTCGGTCTCGCCTACGTCTTTGGAATGACCTTTCCGCTCTTCGTGATGGCCCTGGCGTGGGACAAGTTCCATCTCGGCGAGCGACGTTGGATGCGTGCCAAGGCCATCCGGATCCGGGTCGCCGGCCGCAGCATCCTCACGAACACGGTGAACCTGGCGGTCGCCATCACGTTCACCGTGATGGGTGTCTTCGTGATCTATCTAGCGAACACCGGGACGATGACCGGCGGTCCTGGATTCCAAGTCGCGATCGGTCGGTTCCTCACCCGGGTGTTCTCCAGGATCGAGACATGGACCGCGGCAGTGCCCGAACTCGTGCTGGGCCTGGCCATCCTCGCGATCGCCGCCGGGTTCGCCGCCGCNNGAACCGCGACCCGCCGCGAGCACCTCCGCGAAAATGCTGCCAACGCCCGCCAAGCGCACACACGTCGGTCGCGGCGTCGAGGCCTTATATGGTCCGGCGTCGTCCTCGCCGCGATCGTGGGCATCGTCGCAGCGATGATGGCCACGTCACGGGCTACCTCGTCGACAGCCACCCGGATCGCCCCTGACTTCACCCTCACCACCACCGCCGGCGCCCAGGTCCACCTGGCCGACTACCGCGGCCACAACGTCGTCTTGTACTTCTCCGAAGGCGCCGGCTGCGGCGCGTGCCTGCAACAAATGGCGGCGATCGAAAAGGACAAGGCCGCGTTCACCCAAGCGAACATCGTCGTGCTGCCGATCGTGATGAACACCAGTGCGCAAATCAGCCGCGACATGGCGACGTACGGGGTGACGACACCGTTCCTGCTCGATACCGGCGCCGTTTCACGTGCCTACGGAACGCTCGGGCACGGGATGCACGCCGGCCTACCGGGCCATGGGTTCGTCCTCATCGACGCCACCGGCACGCAGCGTTGGTACGGCGAATACCCCTCGATGTGGCTCACACCCGCCGCCTTGCTCAGCCAGGTCCGCAAACACCTCACCTAACCGCGCCGCGCCGACCCGTCGGCACATCGGAACCATGAAAGGAATTGAAGCGATGCGCAACTTTCTGTTCCCGCTGATCCTGCTGGCCTGCCCGCTGATGATGATTCTCATGATGAGGGGCATGTCAGGGATGCACGGCGGCCACGGCCACGGCGGAGAGGACGCACAGCCGGAGCGAATCACGGCGCCCAGCGAACGCGACCCACGCGACGCGCGGCTCGACGAACTCGAACGCGAAGTCGCGCAGTTGCGCGCCTCTCGCCAAGACGCCGACCCGAGCCGGCAATGACAGCGCCGACCCGGCCAATCGACCGACGGCGACCGATAGACGCGGGTGGGGTGGAGTCACGACACCACCCCACCGACGGCGACCCCGGGCCCACCACGTGACCGGTGTCGCCCGCCGCCGAACGCCGCGTCGTCGGCGGCTCGGGCGCGCCCTGACGGCGGGACTGATCATCGTCGGTGCGGGGTTGTTCGCCGCCGGACGGGTTGGCGCCGCAACCGGCTGGATGTACACCTCGCTCGACCCACACCATGTGATCAGCCAGATCGTCGGCGTCGTACTGCTCCTAGCCGGGCTGACGCGGCTGCGCTAGGCCGCCATGTTCACCACAGCATCCCGGATGCATGCGTCCCGTTGCAGTCCGGTTGTGCGAATTGACGTTGACCACTTGCGATCGCAGTGGACTCACAATCCCGGTCACCGGCTGGGCTCCGCCATGCGCGCAGTCCGAGTGTCGATCACCTACAGGCCCCTGAACAGAGCGACGTTTTGCAGCGGCTTGAGCAACAAGACGACGCGAGAGACATCGCCAAGGCGGCCATCTTCTGCTTCATCAAACCTTCACGTCTCCCACCGGGTCGGCTCTACTTTGGCGGGCCACAGTCAGGGCTACCGGTCGGATGATCGGTGCGCATACACGGCCGGAGGTGGGAGATGTTCGGCGGCTACTGCGCGGGATTGGGCGTGGCTGGGTGGGTACTGATGATTGGGCTCTGGGGGGGCCTTCTTGCAGTCGTGGTGTGGGCCGTGACTCGGATCTTCCCCTCCGCTGCCCGCCGCGATGACGCAGAGGACCACCCGGATCGCCACGTTGTCGGCGACCTTGACGCGGATGCGTACCGCCAGATGCATGACGAACCCGTCGGCAGGGGTTCTCGGTGAGTCGAAACCAGATTAACCAGGCGGGAAGTCTGGCCGTTGGCGGGCCGCGGCGCAGGGTTGACCAGGTCAGCACCCTCAACGCGGCCCGCGGAAAGGCGGTGAGGTAATGCGCCCCGTTCTGTTCGCCGTGTTCGGCGTGCCGATCCAAAGTTATGGCGTTAGCAAAGCCCTAGCCGCAATCGTCGGTGCATGGTTGCTCGGGCGAGCCTTTGTCCGCAACGGACTGCACAAGGACGACGCGCACCACCTCGTGATGTCCGCGACGATCTGGGGGTTCATCGGCGCGAAGGTGTACTACTTTCTCGAGCACCCCAGCGACATCGGCTTGCATCACCTGGGTTCGGGTTTCACCTGGTACGGCGGCTTCCTAGCGGGCACGGTGGCGGCCCTTGTCGTGATCCGGTGTCGGCACCTGCCGCTGGGGTTGGTCGCCGGGTTGATCGCGGCTCCCCTCGCGCTCGCGTACGGGATCGGCCGGCTCGGCTGCCTGCTCGCGGGCGATGGCACCTACGGCAAACCCTCGAACCTGCCGTGGGCGATGGCGTTCCCGCACGGAACTATGCCGACCACCGTCAGGGTTCAGCCCACCCCGTTGTATGAGGCGCTGGTCGCGATCGTCTTGGCCGCACTGCTGTGGTGGCTGGGCCGACGCGCACATCCGGTCCTGGTGTTCGCGGCCTACCTTGTCGGGTCCGGTACCGCCAGGTTCGGCGTCGAGGCACTGCGGATCAACCCGCCGGTGGCTGCCGGCCTGACCGCCCCACAACTGTGGTCGCTAGCGATCATCGTGGTCGGCGTGATTCTCGCCGGCGCGACGCTGGTCCGGGCGTCCCGGTCCGGCACCGGGATCGTCGCCCCGTCCGGCACTTGACACCTACCTACCCAACGCAGTTGGCAAGCCGATCATTCGCACGGCAACGTGATCGCGAACAGGCTTCCGTCGCCGGTTCCGGTCAATGACATGCGGCAGCTGCTGTGTGGAGGCGCGCACGGTGACGGCGGCACCCAACCGGCTCCTTCGCCCTCGGCCTAAGCCCTCACGCCGGGCCGTAAGCGAGCGAAGTCACGGCGGCGCAGGGTCGCAAGTCCCGGCTGGTCAGGACATCCCTCGCTACCCCCATGGGGTACCTGGAGCACAGGCTCAGACAGTGAGGCGGGATGACCGTCTCAACAGACTTGATGGAGGAGTGAATCCAGATGATGTGGTGGAACCACGGCAACGCCAGCGCCGGAGACTGGATCGCGATGAGCTTCATGATGCTGGTGTTCGTGGGCGCGCTCGTTGCACTCGGTGTGTGGCTACTACGCACAACGGGCACCGGCACAAACCACACCCACGCGGCACCCACCCAAACCGCCGACGAGGTTCTTGCTAGCCGGTTCGCCAGCGGTGAAATCGACGAAGACGACTACACCCGTCGCCGCGAGCTCCTGCGCAACACCGGTACACCCACAGCGACGAAGTGAAAGGACGCACACGCGATGAGCATCTACCTGCTGCTGCTGATCATCTGCCCACTGGCGATGTTCTTCATGATGCGAAGCATGGGAGGAATGGGGGGGCCGCGCGGCGGCGATAACGACATGCCGGGCCACGTCGACGCGCTAGCTGACCCACGCGACGCCCGCTTGGCGGAACTGGAACGCGAGGTCGCCGAGCTTCGGGCCACCCGCGACCACACCGACGCGAGCCGATGAGGGTACAGCGCTCATGACCGCGGCGACTGTTGGCACCGCCACCGAACCCGGGCCGCCGGGCGTTTCCCCTTTGGCAGCAACGCGTCCCGCGGACCTGTTGGCCGCGAGCGGCATCGAGAAGTCATTTCGGCGCGGAGTGTGGCCGCGCAGGCATCAGCAGCCGGTGCTGCGGGGCGCCGCTTTGACGTTGGGTCGCGGTGAGGTCGTCGGTTTGGTCGGCGAAAACGGGGCCGGGAAGACCACGTTCATGAAGATCCTCGTCGGGGCGCTGTCCGCCGACGCCGGCACCGTGACGCGCACCGGCCGGCTCGGGTACTGCCCGCAGGAGCCGCTGCTGTACCCGCGGCTGAGCTGCGATGAGCATTTCGACCTGTTCGCCCACGCCTACGACATGGGCAGCGACGACGCGCACACCTCTCAGCAAGGCATTTACGACGCGCTCGGGTTCGCTCGCTACGCGCACACCCGTGCCGATCAGTTATCGGGCGGCACACTGGCCAAACTCAACCTCGGGTTGGCGTTGTTGGCCGACCCGGACCTGCTGCTCCTCGACGAGCCGTACGCCGGGTTCGATTGGGACACCTACCTGAAGTTCTGGACCCTCGTGGCGCAACGCCGCGCCGCCGGGCGCACCGTACTGATCGTCAGCCACTTCCTGGTCGACGAAGACAAGTTCGACCGCATCGTTGACATCAAGGAAGGGCTCGCGGTTCCGCGGTGACTACCACCGTGTTCGTCCGCCGGTTCTTCACCGACTACACCCGCAACCCGGTGAACCTGCTGCTCCTCGTGCTGGTGCCGGTGGTGTTCGTGGTGGTCGTCGCGGGCAGCATGGCGAACGCCGCACGGCTGCTCGGCGGCAGCGCCGCAACCTCGGTCGGGGTGCAAACGGCGACGGCCGGGTGGGCGGCCGCGTTCCTGGCCGGCATCGCGATGTACTTCCAAACCGCCGCCACCCGCGACACCGACCGGCGACTGGTGATCGCGGGCCTGCCGACCCGTCGGCTCGTGCTCGCCCGGCTCCTCACCGGCCTGGCGCTCGCCACGTTCGCCAGTGCCGCCGCACTGGTCGCGCTCGAGGTTCGCAGCGGAGTCGACCACCCGGCCCGCGTCATCATCGGCACGCTCATGTTCGCCGTCATCTACACCGCGATCGGCGCCACTGTTGGTGCCCTGACCCGCAACCCGGTCAACGGCACCGTCATCGTGTTGTTCATCTGGATCCTTGATGTGTTCTTTGGCTCGGCGATGGGCTCCGCCGACCGGATCCCCACCCGCGCACTGCCCACCCACTTCGTCACCCTGTGGATGCTCGACCTGCCCAGTTCCCACACCAGCCACCTCGACAACCTCGGCTGGGCGCTGGCCTGGACACTGGCCGCCGTCGTCGCCGCGTGGGCGATCGTCGTCAGCCGCACCCGCACCGCCCGAAGTCACACCCACCCCGGACACGGCCACGCCCGCCGCCGCCACCTGCCGGCCGCGCACCCGACGCAACTCGGGGCAGCGTTCGCGGCAGCGTGGCGCGACGCCCGCCGAAACCCCACCCAATGGGTGCTGTTCGTGATCGTCCCTGTCGTGTTCATCCTCGGTGCCTACGCGGTCACCCCGAACAAACCCATCACGGTGGTCCTCGACGAGCACGGCCGGCGGTTGGCCCGCAGCTTTGCGATGCCCCTTGTTCACGGCGCCACGATGGCGCCGATCGCGATCGCCTCGCTAGCTGCCCTCGTCGGGCTCTTCGGGGTCCTCGACAGTCGCAACGGCGACCGCCGCGCTGCCCTCGCCGGCCTCAAACCCAACGCGCTCCTCAGTGCACGCCTGGGGGTCCTCGCCGTCAGCGCCATCGCTGCGACCGCTGTCGCCCTCGGCGCCACCGCGCTGGTCTTCCACGCCACCCAATGGCCCACCTACGCCGCCGCGAACCTCCTCCTCGCCCTGACCTACGGACTCATCGGCGCGCTGCTCGCCCCGATCTTCGGCCGCGTCGGCGGAGTGTTCGTCGCGTTCCTGCTTCCGTTCCTGGACCTCGGCGTCGTCCAAAGCCCGATGCTGCACCCCACCCCCACCGCCTTGTCGAAACTGCTCCCCGGCTACGGCGGATCCCGTGTTCTCCTCGACGGGGCGCTGACCCGCGGCTTCGACGAAACGGTGCCGCTCCTCATTGCCCTGGTCTGGCTCATCGGCCTCACTACGGCCGTCACGCTGACCTACCGCCACGCCGTACGTCCGGCCACCGCAACGTGACCGCCGACACCCACGACTGCACGGCCTCGATCGTTCACCCGTGCGAACGCCCAACGAAAGGCAACCCATGACCTCCACCGCCAAACAACACCGCCAGGCGGTCGAAACCACTCGACGCGAACACATCGCGCAACTGCGCGCCGCCGAGCAGCAAAAAGAGCGTCGCAAGAAGCTCACCCGAAACGCAGCAATCGCTGCCGTTGTCGTGGGCGTCGTCGCGGCGATCGCGATCCCGGTGGCGATGAACTCGAGTCACACGACAAAACCGGCGGCCGCCATCGCCGGCGTGCAAACGTTCACCGGACTGGCGCGCACCCACACCACACAACCGGTGACCTACGCCCAGACCCAGCCTGTCGGCGGCGACCACAGCCCGCAGTGGCTGACCTGCGGCGTGTACACGACAGCGGTGCCGAACGAATTGGCCGTCCACGACCTCGAGCACGGCGCGGTATGGATCACCTACCAGCCGAACCTTCCCGCCGCGCAGGTCGCCATCATCCAAGCCGACGCTAAGGCGCCCCCCGTCGTGCGCGGCACCTGGTTCGTCACCGTCTCCCCCTACCCCGGCCTGCCGAGCTCCGTCGTCGCATCAGCGTGGGGAACTCAACTGAAGCTGACAAGCGCCTCCGATTCCCGGCTCGTTGCGTTCATCGCCAGGTACCGCCTTGGGCCGCAAACGCCAGAGCCGGGGGCAAGCTGCGCCGGCGGAATCGGAACACCCGCGCGCTAGTCCGCACCAACAGTATTGCGAGACTTCGGACGTCCGAGCTGCTCGGCGCCCGGCGATGTCCTCCGATGGCTCGGGGCCGAACCCTACGGCGCCTTCGCGACGGTGAGCAGCACCGCAGAGTCCTCCAACGCCTCCAAGCTGTGACGCGAATCGGGGATCACCAGCAGATCACCGTCCCTGCCGATCCACGACGCGTCGCCGGCAGACAACCGGACCCTGCCACCCAGCACGTACACAGTCGCCTCGCCCGGGCTTTCGTGTTCAGCGAGAACCGCACCGCCGATCATCGCGATGACCGTTTGACGCAAGACCCGCTCATGGCCGCCCACCACCGTCTGCGCTGTGTGCTGACCGCCCGCGGCCGGCGCCCGGCCCAATAACTCACGCGCCAGAGCCTCTAGAGAAAACTTCTGCATAGCCAGATCATCCGCCCACAGATGCCCCGCCGCGCGGTCTACGCCGGAACGCGGCACCCCGCCCGTCATCTCTCGTTCGCCCGGAACCCTAGGGGCCGACGTCCCTCGGGCAATGTTCGAGCCCAGCTCGGGCAGGTGCATGCAATTTGCGAGCACGGCTTACACGCATCAAACCCGACACCGGCAATCTGCGGGTATCACCGGAGCCGAGCGCCGCAACGCAGCGGGTGGTGAGCGTTCAAATGCGCCGCCGACCGAACTGCGCACCAGCAGATTCTTGCCGACCCGTCCGGCATTCCCCGCCGCTGCGGGCTAGACCCTGGCTTGGAGCTCGCGTCGAACACCGCGCGACAGAGGATTACCGGCGCGCTGGGCGGCGCCCTCTCCGCGGCATGTGTTCCAACACGGTCGTATCTCCGCGGGGGTGCTTGCCGCTCTCCGGACGAGACGCCGGCGGGCGCTTCAGGAGCCTAGGCGTTGTGCGAGCAGCACCGCCCCTAGGCCAGCGAGGGTGATCCCGGCGAGCCGTTCTGCGGTTTCCCGGAAGCGGTCGGAGAGCCGGCGACCGATGCTCAGTCCGAGTTGGCTCATGACGAACGCTTGTGCGGTGACCGCGATCAGGAACGGCACGACCGGCACCCGCAATAGTCCCAGGGTGGAAACCGACGGCGAGTTCATCCAGGGAGATGCTCAGACCGAGGAGCAGCGCTCGCAGACCGCGAACGGTCGCGAGCTGACGCACGCTGTCGCTGTCGTCATCGTCGTGGATAGTCATGTACAGGCCGAGTCCGATCAAGACGGTGACCGCGACGTACTCAGCCGCTGCGCCGAGAATGTGGCCCAGGGGTGCACCCAGCAGTAGACCCACGATGGGCATGCCGCCTTCGAAGCCAGCGAACAGCGCACCGATGCGAACCCGCTGCCGCGGCGTTGGTTTGCTGAGACCGAGCGCGGCAGCGACCACGAACGTGTCGATACCCAACGGGATGACGAACGCGACCAGTCGGGCGATCATGCGGCCACCGGCGCGGGGCGGAAGATCGTAACGGCTTCGCGTAGGCCGTAGAAGACGATCACGAACCCGGCCAGTGGGTCCGCCCACCATGCGCCGAGCGCCGCGTTCAACGCCAGACCGGCAAGCACCGCGACCGCGAGGACCCCGTCGATAAAAGTGACGCGCCCCTCAGTGACGAGCACCGGATTGGCCAAAGCACGACCCGTGCGCGCTTTGCCGGCTGCCAACGCGAACATGACAGCGGCGGTTGCGCCGGTCCAGGCAATACCGAACAGGCTGTGGCCGGGGTGGAAACCTGCCAGCAGACTCCACGTCGACTGGGTGCTGAGGTAACCCGCGAGCAACACAAACGCGACGCCGATGATGCGCAGCGCTCGACGTTGCCGCTCTTCGCCGCTGCCGGCGAGTTCCCACAACACCACCACGCTCGCACCGATCTCAATCAGCGAATCCAGGCCAAACCCGGCCAGCGCAACCGAACGGGCGCTAAGCGCAGCGAAGCCGAGAACCACGACGCCGACCACATTCCACCCCAACGTGACGACTTCCAGCAGCCGCCCACGCCGCAGCAGCCGAGCAGCGGTGGATGCTGGGGAGGTGCTTGTCGCCATATCGGAGATTGTCCCGTGTCGCCGCGCGCACCGGCTGTCAGCTACTGCCGGCCGTCGCGATCACGGATCGACGAAACCGCGTGCGGGTGGTGCGCGTCCAAAGCGTGTGCGATACCCGGTCGGGCTCATCGTGGCCCCGATACTGCTGGCCGCTGCCGCGTGCGCGGCACCGACGACGGCAACAACCCCAGGTACCGCCCCCGCACCTGCCGCGACAGCGTGTAGTGGCCAGGTTCTTGGTGCGCCCCCAGAGCCTTCCTCCGCGTTCCCGGTGGCACCGGCCACCATCGTTCTCGCATCGGCGGCGCGCTCCGTCACTGCGCCACCGACGTCGCAGACAACTCCTAGCCCGGTTTCCTCGCCCTGCCCGCCGGAGGCGTCGGGACTGGCCGGTTCGCCCACGCCTGCCGTTACCCCCATCCGCAGCAGTCCAACACCACCCCCGAGCGCATCGCCCGGAACCGCCTCGCCGACCCCGACTTCCCCGACCGTGGCACCCACGGCAACGTTTCCCGCCGGCCACACCCTGACGTTCGCCGACAACGGCGCCGTGGTCGCGCTCCGCGTCGGCCAGCACCTCGATCTGCTGCTGCCCGAAAGCGGCCTCGGGGCCTGGGATCCGCCCATCATCGAGGGCACCGCATTGACGATCACCACGATCTCCGGCGGCTACCCATCCAGCACCGCGCTGCGTGTCACGTTTACTGCCCAGACCGCAGGCGACGCCACCATCCGCACCGGCACAGACCTGGCGTGCTTCCACACCACCCCCAAGTGCCTGCCACCCGTCATGGTGTGGTCGGTGACCGTCCACATCAATCCGTAGCCCGCACACTGCGGCCAGCTAAGTGCCGACCGAACCGGCGCGTGCGTGGCCTTGAGCGGCGGACGTCACCGCGGAAATATCGCACTCAACAATCGGTGACCGCCCCAATCGCCTTCGCGCGCCGAAGCAACGCAACGCGAACAACTGCTGGGGCGACGTCGCACGAAACCCGTCGAGCGGGGCCGTAGCGGGGCCGTACGGCCGGTAAAGTGGGGCCTACTGCGGACCACAGCGGTCAAGATCAACAACAGATATGCGCAGGTCAACCGCCATTTTCACGCTCAAATGCAAACGTGTCGCGCTAGCCTTCCAAGCTGGCCAT
>PLCK01000144.1:13142-23436 GCA_003134755.1 Actinomycetota bacterium
AGATCATGGGTCCCTAGCGGGGCCGTATGTACCACGCCTGTACCAGGCCGCCACGCCAGGGATCACCCGGGCGAGCTGGCCGTGCCGGTTCGATCCCGGGCGCCCGCTCCACCGAAAGCCCTTACTGTGCAAGGGTTTTCGCGCCCCCACGGCCTCCGCGTGCCTCTGGAACGGAGATCATAGGGCCCTAGCGGGGCCGTGGGTGCCACGCCGCTACGGCAGGCCCCAGTCCGGCAAGCTGGCCATGCTCGTTTCTCCGGTCACGCGTCCGACCCGGCCGACCTCGGTGGTGACCGTCTTCGGGGGAAGCCATCGCGGCTGTCACCCGACCCTCGAGCCGCAGGGCCGTGCGCGTCATCACCGAGATGGTCTTCCGTCTCGGCGGAGCAATCCCGTCAACAAGCCGCGATCGCCGCCAGCCGCCAGCACATCAGCGGCGTTGCGCCGCTCACCGGTGTCCAACACGTCAAACGTGCCGTCATCGACGTCGGTGAACACCGTCCTCCACCGCGAGAGATGCTGGCGTTGCCACCATCCACACCGGCACCGACCTAGCGTGCTTCCACACAACCCCGAATGCCTGCCACCGGTGATGCTGTCAGTGATCGTCCACTTCAATCCGTAGCCCGCTCGCCCGCGTTAGGTCGTCGGCGGCGGTGAGAGGTTGCGGTCGATGCCCGGAGCCGCCGCGGGCACCCGCGCGAACAGGAACGCGGCAACGCCGAGGACGGTGAAGCCTGCCGCGACCAGTCGCCGCACTCCCAGGATGCCGACGAGTTTCGTGCCGGTCGTCGCCGCTGCGACGAAGGACGTGACGGTGGTGGACTGCCGAGGGCACTGGCGAGGTGATGACCCCCAAGGTCAGGCGCAGTCGATGGCCCGCAGCCCGAATCAGTCTCCGCTGGTATCGGGCACCGGAGACACCACCGAGGGACTTCACGACACCTGGGATTGGTGCGGGAAGGTCGAACCCTTGCTCTGGGTCCGCTGGACCGTCACGGGTTAATGCGGGTAAGCGCGCGAGGCTGACCGACCGAGAGCCAGGTTCCGCCACCGCCGTGCGCACTCCCTGGGCATTGGACGTCGACGACGTCGGGCGCGGAAACGACCGTACCCGGGAGTTGCAAACCTTGGGTCCCCCACAACCCCTTCAATGAGGTGGACGAAAACCTGTCGAGCGTGTCCGTAGCGGGGCGGTAGGGCCGGTAAAATGGGGCCCAACACGGACCACAGCGGTCAAGATCGAAAAACAAATATGCGCATGAGCGACCACTTTCACGCTCAATCGGGAACGTATCCCGCTAGCCTTCCAAGTTGGCAATGCCGGTTCGATCCCGGTCACCCGCTCCCCCGAAAACCCTTGCTGTGCAAGGGTTTTCGCATGCTTACGGCCGTCGCTTGGTCGTGAAATGTGGATTTTGGGTCCCTAACACGGCCGTATGTACCACACCGCCATGGCAGGACCAGCCCGGCAAGCTGGTGCGACATCACCGTCGAGAACGCGCCGACGCGCTGAAATCCGCCGGACGGCCTCGGACGCACGACGACGCCAACGACCGTAATTTCACAGCGACGGGTTGGCGCCATCCCCCTACTTAAGCTCGCGGTAGACCGCGGCTACGCACAAGTCGGCCACGCGGCGGCCCGCGAGAGCTGCCGCCTAACTGGCGCCGAGTCCGGCCTCGCGTCCCACATGCATCGCGTCCGCCCTGTCGCGGACACCGAGCTTGTCGATGAGGGTCGACACCTGGTTCCGGACGGTCTTCGGCGCGACTCCGGTAGCCCGGGCGATGGCGAAGTTGTCGGCCCCCGCGGCGAGCAGGTCGAGCAGCTGGAGTTCGCGGTCCGAGAGCGCGGCGAACGCATCGCCGCCTTTACGCGGGCGCCCGCTGCTCACCGCTCGCGTCACACGGGCAGCGACCTCCGGCGCGAGGACGACCTGCCCGGCGGCTGCCGCTCGCACGGCCCGCTCGATGTCGTCGCTGCCAGCGCCCTTGACGAGATATCCAACCGCACCGGCCGCCAGCGCATCGAACAGGTGCGCGTCGTCCTCGTGCATCGTGAGCACGAGACAGCGAGCGGCCGGCAGCAGCCGGCGTAGCTCTGCGATGACCCGCACGCCGTCGAGCTTGGGCATGTCGAGGTCGACGATCACGACGTCGGGCCGTAACCGGATAGCGGAATCGACTGCATCGCGGCCATCGATCGCCTCGCCGAGCACTTTGATGTCAGCGCGTCTTTCGAGGACCAAGCGCAGGCCCTCACGCACAACCGGATGATCATCGGCGACCAGTACCTTGATCACGGGCACGTCAGTCATGGCGCTCCCTCATCGCGTCCATGCTGACATTCTGGGACGTGGACGTCGTCGGCAACTCGACCTCAATTCGGGTGCCACCGCCCGGCGTCGAATCGACGTGCAACCTGCCGCCGACCGACTCCGCGCGCTCCCTCATGGAAGCGAGTCCGGTCCCCGTTGAGGCATCGGACCCGAAACCGCGCCCGTCGTCGCGAATCTCGATCCCGAAACCGGCGGACGCCGTCTGGCCGATGTACACCGAGCAGTTCTTTGCATGGCTGTGCCGCACGGCGTTGCTCATGGCCTCGAGGCAGATTTTGTACGCGGCGTCCTCGACGTCCGCCGACAGTTCTGGCAACCGGGTCGGCCCTTTCAGGTCGAACCTGGGCGCACTCGGGGCGTCGAGGCGGGCGGCGGCCGCGGCGATCGCCGCCGGCAGCCCGAGTTCGTCGAGGTCGGCCGGTCGCAGTGCGCGGACCAGCCCGCGCACGTCCTGTGTCGCGCGCGCCGACGCGGCGTGGAGACGGCGGAGGAGATCGGCGAGCGGCCCGTCACCGGCGAGTTCGGCCGCGACCTCGAGTTGCAAGGTCAAGCCGACGAGGGTCGGTCCGACGCCGTCGTGCAGATCACAGTGGATGCGATGCCGTTCTGCCTCGCGTGCGACGAGCAGGCGCTGCTGCGCAGTGCGCAGTTCGGTCAGCAGACCGGCGACCTGCGCGGCCACGCCGCTGTGACGGGCGAGATCTTCGAGCAACTGACGATCGACGGGCGACAGCACCTTCGCGTCGCGGCGCGGTGTGACCGCAAGACGTCCGACCACCACGGTGCCCGACACCATGTCGATGGTCTCGATGGCGTCGGGCTCGGCCGGTCGGCGTCCCCGTTCCTCCACGGTCTGCCATGCATCGCCGGCGCGCAGTTGCACTGCCGCATACGGAAGCCGCAGGCTTTCAGCCGCGGTGTCGACGACGGCGGCCATCAACGAGTCAGGGTCGTCCGAGCCGGCGAGGCGCACACCGAGACGATGGAACACCAGCCGCGGATCACCACCGATGCCGAACAGCCGCTGGTCGATGAATCGTTGCGTGCGGGATCGGACAGGCGCGAGCGCGACTGCGACGAGGCCGGCGGCGGGCAGCGCGGTGAATGGCCCGCTGCTGCCGGTGAGCTGAACCGTCAGCGCCACCGCGCCGAGATAGAGCGCGAGCAGCATGACGGTGGACAGGACTGCGACTAGGCTGCGGTTGAGGGCGACGTCCAGCTCGTAGAGGTTTCGCTTGGCGAGGGCGATCGCGATCGAGATCGGAAAAAGCGCTACCACAAAGGGAAATCCGGCCGGTGACGGATGCACAGGCAGCCATTTGACGACCAGAATGACGCCGAACACGCTCGCGAATCCGAGCGCAACGATCTGCATCCGGCGGCGGGCGGCGGCATCGCGCCGTTGCTTGAACCACCGCACGATCAATACGAGGACGGCGCTTAGCGTGGCGAGTTGCCAGATGGACTCGGCGACAATTGTGACGACATCAGGAGCGTGCGTGTTCGCGTTGCCGGTTGTCATGACGAATGCGTAGTAGATGACGGCGAGGATCGGGACTAACAAGACTGCAGCCGTGGCTCGGCGCCGAAGCCACCCGACAGGGGTGGGGAAGGTGAGCGCGAACAGCAGCGACGCGAGCCCACTCACGACGTAGCCCGACATGTCTGCCGTCGACAGGGCGAGCAGCGCTGGCCGGCTCCACAGATCCAGCGGCTCGGCCTGGAGCAACACGCTCTGCGACGCCCAGCCGGCCGCGAACAGCAAGAACGCGTGGCCGGCGATCTCGTTGGGTCGGCGCCACACCAGCCAGCCCGCCATCACGAGCACGCCGAGGTAGACGATCCAGCCGCCGAGCTGGGGCTTGAGGCGATTCCACAGATCGAGGTGCGCCATCACCTTCACTTGGACATCGCGCACCTGTCCGCCGCTTTGCACCCGATAGGTCAGCACGTCACCCGCTCGCACCCGGTGATGTTGCGGCGCTCCGATCAGCTGAGCAGCCGGCACCCCGTCGATGGCGAGGAGCACGTCGCGGCTTTTGATGCCATCCGTGGGGATCGGCTCATCGAAGGTGACCTGGCCGTTGACGGCGCCCCCACTCGGGTCGACCGTCTGCAAGCCGTCGCTCGGCATCGCCAGCCGGACGATGAGGGCGATCGCCGCCAGACCCATCAGCCAGCCGCTGATCCCGATCGCCCAGCGCCGCGAACGTCGGGCGACCGCCTGGTCGGACGTCGGCACCGCAGATCACCTCCGCGCTCATGATGACTGGCCGCGCGTCCCGTTGTCTCGGGACAGATCGCCCGCGAATCCGGGACGCCGCCTCGCTGACCGAAGGACGCCGCCGCCAGCACTATCGCGTCGGAGGCACATCGACCAGGGAGAACCCATGAAAGCTCGAACGAACGCGAAGATCGCAGCAGTTGCAGTCCTCGGCGCCGCGATCTTCGGAACGGCAACGCCGGCACTCGCCGCGGGTAGCAGCGTGCACCCAGGTCAGTCGATCCAGGGCGCCATTGATGCGGCAGCAGCCGGCTCGACGGTGACCGTGACCGCTGGCACGTATCACGAGAACCTTCTGATCGCGAAGCCGGTCACCCTCCGGGGTACCGGCGATGTGGTGATCGAGCCGGGTTCGACGATTGCCGCGAACCCGTGCACGAACGACCCCGATGGAGGACCCGGCTTCAACGTCGGCGTCTGCGTCATCGGGAGGCTCGGCCCGATCCCACCGGGCGAAGATGTGCCGGCCGTGCTGGGGCTGGTCGACGACGTCCACCTGAGCAATATCGAGCTCCGCGACTTCACCGGCGGCGTCATCGCACTCGGCACCCGTAACCTGCGCATCGACAACGTCGAGGCCGACCACAACGGCGACGGCATCTTCGTCGAGGACGGCGTCGGCACGCTGCTCGACAGCAACCGCGCGCACGACAACGCCGGCGGCGGGGTGCAGGCGCGCACCAGTGAACGGGTTCGGATCGTCCACAACCGCGCCTGGTCGAACGTCGGCGAAGGCATCCTGGTGCTCGACTCGCACGTCGGATTGCTCGCCCGCAACACATCGAGCGGCAATTGCGCGGGAATTGCGCTCATCGACACCGGCGCGCCGGGGGCCACCGATGACCTACGCGTGGCGAACAACACGGTTCAAGCGAACAACCTGTTCTGCGCCGGCGACCCGACGAAGCCGAGCGAAAGTGGAGTCGGCATCGCGATGCTCGGCACCGCGAACGTGGTTGTGCGTGACAACCTGATCACCGGGAACATCGGACAACCTGACCCGCAGACACAGCAGCCTGCGCAGTTCAGCGGCGCCGGGCTGATCCTGCTCGACGGCGCACTCGCTGGTGGCGCAGCTCTGACCCGCAACCGAATCATCCACAACACCATCACCGGCAACGCCCCGCTTGACGTGCTCTACGACGGCAGCGGCACCGGGAACGTGTTCGTCGCCAACACCTGCACGGCCGCAACCGCTCCCGGCATCTGCCACTGATCATCGTCCCGACAAACTGCAAGAGGAGTTCGTCATGACTGCACAATTGAAATCAGCGAGCCGGTCGCACGGTATCGCCGGAATGCTCGCCGGGGTGCTATTCGGCGTCGCGTTGATCAGTTCGAAGCTGCCGGGCGGCAATACGAGCCCAGCCGACTTCACGGCCTGGTTCAGTACCCGAAGCCACCAGGTCGGGGGAATCGTGATGTCCTACCTCCTCGCGGCGGTCTCGCTCACTTTCGCGTGGTTCTTCGTCGGTCTCGAAAGCCGGGTGCGCGCGGCGTCCGGCCATTTGTCGAGCCGACTGCAACTCGCAGGGCTCACCGGCGCGGTCGTCGTCGCCGGTTTGCTGCTCGCGTCGGGCGCCCTGTTCGGGATGGCAGGACCGCTGGCATTGGAGCACGGAGCGAAGGCCGGCGAGGCCACTGTTGCGCTCGGCTGGCTCGTCCTCGGACTTCTCGTCATCTCCATGCTCGCCGCCGGCGTCACGATCGTCGCCATCTCGCTCGACGGCAGGCAATGCGCAGCGTTGCCTGCGTGGAACACGCGAGTCGCATACGGCTGCGCGCTCTTGCTCGTCGTGGGCTCGGTTGTTGGCGCGCCCATGATGGCGTTCGCGATCTGGCTGGTCGCGACGGGCATCGTGCTGGCGCGCCCAGAGGCGGCAGCACCGACCCCGGCCCAACAACGACAGGTCGCGCGCACCTAGGAGGGTGAGCTTGCTGGCGACTTGTCCGGGGAATTCCGCGATAGACCGCGGTCTAAGGAGTACTCGTACTGACACGTCGCAGGGCCAACCGCACGACCCCTTCAAGGAGGTGCACGGAAACCCGTCGAGCGGGTCCTTAGCGGGGCCGTACGGCCGGTAANNTGGCCATGCCGGTTCGATCCCGGGCACCCGCTCCACCGAAAAACCCTTACGCAGCAAGGTTTTTCGCGCGCTCACGGTCGTCCCCGGGGTCGTGAAACGCGGATCATGTGTCCTTAGCGGGGACGTACGTACCCGCTGCCGCGCCGGAACCGGCGACACGAAATCGAACGCGCCGCGGCTGTATGCGCCCTCCTCGGCCGGAACTTGCTCTTCTGATGGCGGGTGGCGTGTGTCCGCTCGTGGCGGTAGTGCCAACGGTCAGCGTTGGAAGACAGTCCAGGTGAATTGTTGGACAGTGCCGCTCGGGGTGGCGTGCTCCTCGCGGGCTTCGGCGCTTAAGCGCCAGGGTTCGCCGAGCTCAGCGGCGAGGTCGGCACCGCTGTAGCCGGCCACGGGCAGACCCGAGCATTGCTGGGGTCCGTCAGGGGCGAAGGTGCCGAAGAGGGCCATGGAGCCGGCGGCGGTGGCTGCGTTGAGGACCTGCCGGTACTGGCGCCGCGCCTCGTCGGCAGTGAGGAAGTGGAACACGGCGCGGTCGTGCCAGACGCGGTAGGTGCGGGTGGGCTGCCAGATCAGCAGGTCAGCGACCAGCCACTGCACGTGGCTGGCGGCGTCACCGAGGCGGCGCCGGGCTATGTCGAGACCGACGGCGGAGATGTCCAGCACGGTCAGGTCGCGGTCTCCGCGTTGGAGGAGGTCATCGACGAAGGTGGAGGCTCCACCGCCGACGTCGATGACACTGTCCGTGTCGGTTACGCCAGAGGCCTCGAGCATGCGCAGGGACTGTTGGGCGTGCTGCTGGAACCAGCTGCGAGTGGTGTCGCCCTCGTCGTAGGCCTGGTCCCACTGCTGCGCAGCATGGGTGTCATACACCCGCTCAGTATCGCGGGTCTTCGCCCTGCGGGGTCGGCCGCAGTCTCCGGCTGCTCGTCCGGGCTGGGGTGCACGGGGACGACGTTGCTGACAGGCGACGGAGGGTCGGGCCGCGCGGCTTGGGTGGTGGTGAGCAACGCGACGACGACCGGGTGGCCGCCGTGCGGGCAGTCCCGTTGCGACCCCACGACGAGCAGTCCCGCCTGCTCGGGCCGTTTTGTGCTGCCACCACTCGGTCGAGGTATGCCTCGTCGGCCCCCACCCGCTCGAGGATTCCGTTCTGTATGTCCATCAGCAGCAGATCTTGTGTCGTGGTCTTGATCATCCGCGCGTCCGTTCGGCGCGGTTCTGTGAACCGCGGTCCGGCAATCCGGCCGAAGGTCCCGGCCGCTCACGACCAAAGCTACTGAGGGCAGCCTTACTTCTCACCTAACGTGAGCCGCGGTCGACATGTCTTCGGCTACGACAGTCACCCTCCGCTACGAGAGCGACGATGAGCAACCACGACAGCGCAGGACTGCTCGACGAGTCTCTCGACGTTCCCGTCCCCCGTGTGCGGCCGGCAGCGCCGCCATGCACCCAACTCCCTCAGCGGCGACGGCGTTGGTTGCGGTTGGGCGTGCTCGCGTTGTGGGGACCGGGCCTGGTCGTCATGCTCGCCGATACCGATGCGGGATCTTTGGTCACCGCGGCCCAATCAGGCGCGCAGTGGGGCTACCGGCTGGTGGCATCGCAGCTGGTTTTGATCCCCGTTCTCTACGTAGTGCAAGAGATGACGGTGCGCTTGGGCATCGTCACCGGCGAAGGGCACGGCGCGCTGATCCGGCGCCGATTCGGGCCGCGATGGGCGCTGCTGTCAGCCGGCACCTTGTTGGTCTCCGCCATCGGCGCGCTGATCAGCGAGTTCGCCGGGATCGCCGGCGTCGGTGAGTTGTTCGGCGTGTCGCGATGNNGCTTTCCTGCTGGGACTGGCGATGACCGGCAGCTACACCCGAGTCGAGCGGATCGGTATCGCCGTCGGGCTGGCCGAGCTCGCGTTCATCCCGGTGATGCTGCTCGCGCACCCGAGTGCACGCGAACTCGCTCACGGGCTAGTGTCGGCCCCGCTGGGCAACAGCTCGTTCCTGTTCCTGCTCGCCGCCAACGTGGGCGCGGTGATCATGCCGTGGATGATCTTCTACCAGCAAGGCGCGGTCATCGACAAAGGGCTGCGCGCCTCCGCGCTGCGCCAGGCGCGCGCGGACACCGCAGTCGGCGCGGTCGTTACCCAGGTCATCATGATCGCGGTGGTGATCAGCCTCGCGGCGACCGTGGCCGGTCGCGGCACCCGAGCGACGCTGAACAGCGTCGGGCAGATCGCCGGCGCGCTCACGCCATCCCTCGGATCGACCGGGGGCAAGGTACTGGTCGGACTCGGCATTCTCGGTGCCGCATTGGTCGCCGCGATCGTCAGCTCGCTGGCCGGCGCGTGGGGACTGGCCGAGGTCTTCGGCTGGCAGCACAGCCTCAACACCCGACCCAGCCGGGCGACCGCGAAGTTCTACCTGACCTACGCGCTGATGCACGTCGTCGGCGCGGTGGTGGTTCTCAGCNNGGTGATGAACGCGCTGCTTCTTCCTATCGTGCTGGGATTCTTACTGGTCCTCGAAGCGACCGCGCTGCCAGCGCGCTGGCGCATGCGCGGCTGGCACAAGAGCGTGACCTGGGGGCTCTGCTTGCTCGTGATCGCCTTCGGGCTGTACATGATCCCCTCGACGCTGGGCATCGTGTAGGTGCGTCGAGACGTGAGGTGACGTAGGCCAATGGTCCGCAGCAGTCAGGACCTTCGGACCGAACCTGGGCCCGGCCCCCGTAGCGGCCGTAGCGGACCACGTGCTTGTGCAACACTTCCGCCATGAAAGCGGTCGCGCACGTGGCTCGGCTTCGATGGCCGCATACACCGACGCACACCAGCTAAATACGGTCCCGTCGTGGCATTTCCTAACCAGCCCCGTAAGCACCCTGCAGACAGTCTGGCGTGACTACAACGTTGAGGTGAGCGCACCGAGTGCGACGGCTGACGTGATCCACACCTCGGTCGCGTACTTCATCGATCCGGGCGGCCACGAACGCTGCCTCGCATTCCCAACCATCGCACCGCTGCTGGAGCTGCTTACCTTCCAACTGGGCCTCTCGCTCAATGGGGAACACAGGCATCGCCGCCGTCATTCGCTCCCTGTCCTGAACCAGACCCAACGCAGGCACGGCGACGCTGATGTGTTCGGCACGACCGCCATACTGCACGCCTGCCGAAACAACGCCGTGCAGCCCGAGCGCACGCGTATCCAGGTTCGTCCGCGTCGCAGCTCTAACGGCTGCTGCGGTTATGTGCGGAGCCCCAACGGGGTTCGAACCCGCGCTACTGCCTTGAGAGTGCCATCCCACAGNNCCGTTGAAAACCCTTAGTTCACAGGGTTTCCATTGCTCTTCATCGTTAGCTGGCGTTAGCTGGATTTGAAGGTCGTGTTGCCCATCTGTTGCCCGCGGGTGACGATGTGGCTGTTCATTTGGCGCCCCGACAACTGTTGTGCGCAAAGCGCGGGCCGGTTGCTCGCCGACCCGAGGCGCCGACCGGTGCCCTTGCGGTCATCTGCACAATGGGCTGGTGTTGGCTCCCGCGCTGGACAGTGTGCGTCTCTTCCTTCACGTGCTGGCCGCCACCATCTGGGT
>PLCK01000037.1 GCA_003134755.1 Actinomycetota bacterium
GGTGCCCTGCGCGCGTAGAGCGAGCCAACCGCCCACGCGAGGGTCGCCACGACCAGCAGTGCCACCCCCGATGCCTTCAGATGGCCGGAGCCCCCGCCGACGAGCAGCGCGACACCGCCGAACCCGACGAGCAGGCCAATAACCGCGACCGGCGTGAGCCGCTCCTTGTACTGGACCCGGCCGAACAGCGCCATCCAGAGCGGCACCATCCCGATGAGCAGCGCCGCCGTTCCTGACGGCACCGAGCGTTCGGCCACCCCTACGGACCCGTTGCCGAATGCGAGCAATACTCCACCGATGATGAGCGCCGAGAGCCAGTGCCTTCTCGTCGGCTTGTCGGTCCGTCGCTGCTCGGCCCCGCCACGGCGGATCGCCCACGGGTACAACACCAGGCCCGCGACCGTGAAGCGGGTGGCGGCCGACAGGTAGGGCGGCATAGTCGCGACCACGTACCGAATCGCCAGGTAGGTCGAACCCCACACGACGTAGACAACGAGCAGAGCGAAAACGACAGGCGCACCGACCGAAGAGCCCGAACCGTGGGACGACGCCGGGGCCGGCGTCGACTCGGCGTCCGCCGTCAACGAGTCGGTCATGACAGCAAGCTATCCGCGACCCCTGCCCAGGCGCTCGCCAGTTTCGGCCATGGCTTTGCCGGGCTCGCCATGGCGCACAGCTTGCTGTGAGCGCCGCTCGCCAGACACAGTGAGGTCATGGCCGGTCGGATCATCGACATCGTCGCGATCGCGCTAGCCGCGGCTGTGGCATTGGCGATCGTCGCGACGATCGTAATGGTTGCGCGCAACCGCCCCGCGCAACCGACGCGCGTGCACCCGGACCGTTACCGCGTGCGTGGCCGCAGCATGCGCGGATGGCAGGCGTCGGCGATCAGGGAGATCCGCCGCGCTGGCCGCGCGCACGGCACTCGGCGTCGTTAGCTGGACATCCGCTGCAAGCCGAGTCGGGCGGTCTGCGCCGCCGGCAGCATCGCAGCTGCACCGAGGCCGTCGACGAGAGCCTGCACGAACCGTGGCACATCGGTGACGGCCAGCCGGAAAGATCCAGAACAGCGGTCGCCCTGCCAGAGGCTGAGCACCACGACGTCCGCCTCGGTGTGCCAGGCGAGTCGCAACGCACGGGATTCACCGCGCTGGTCGACGAACACCTCGCCGCGGGTTGGGAAGGCGACGACCTCCGCCTGCTCCATGGGCTGACCGTAGCCGTCCGAACGTGGGCTTGGAAGACCCTCTTCGAGTGAACGGCTCGGTATGCCGACCCAGCCGACGACGCGTCGGGTAGCCTCGTCGGGCAACGAACCACGCGCGTCTCGCGGACGCAGGGATGTCTCGTTGCGCGCCCGGCCCTCGTAGCTCAGGGGATAGANNATCGGTTTCCTAAACCGTGTGCCGCAGGTTCGAATCCTGCCGAGGGCACCTTGTGATGTCGCAACACATCGCGAAACCCCTGAACCCGCGGATGTCGAGGTCGCGGGCCAGCAGGATCACGTGGGTTCGGTCGTGGCTGTCAGCGTCTTGCCCGATCTGACGTATTTCCTCCGGTTCTCCCTGCTCTACCTGGGAGTGGCGCCATTGCCACGACTGTCCTGGGGGAGGCCCATCATGTCCGAGTCAGCTTCAGCCGCGGAGCCGGTGACCCGTCCGGTGTCGTCGCCGCACCGCGAGAACTTCAACCAACTGCTCGCCCTGAACCCGAATTACTTCGGGAATCTGGCCGGCAGCACACTCACTCCGGTCGCCACGCTCTCGACCGATACTGCGTACGAGCAGTTGACGTGCGTCGGATACAACCTGGACCGCAAGGCCCTCGAGGCCGCCTTCGAAGTGAAGCTCGCTTCCGGGTACGGCGGTGGACTCTGCAGCGACGGCTCGTGGGAGTACGTGCGCTTTTGGCTCGACTACGGCAGCGGCTGGCAAGACGCCGGCGTCACGGGCGTCAACGTGCACGACCTGCCGGGCGGCGTCGACTGTCTCGGCGCGCAGCAATTGCCGGTCTCGTACGTCGCCACTCTGACGATCGATCCGACCACGTCGTTCTGCGATTTCCCTGTGTTGCCAAGGGTTCGGGCCATCCTGTCGTGGAATGTGGTACCGCCGGACGCGCCGAGCGCTGCGGTCCCTGTGCCCGCGGACTGGCTGCCGGTCTTCGGCAACGTGCTTGAGTCGACCATCCAGATCGCGCCTCGGCCGTTCTTCCTGAGCGACGTGCTGTCGGAGCTGGAGATCAGCCCGGCGAAGCTTCCGATCGACATGCAAGCGGCGCTGCAGGTACCGATTCCAGTGCCAGATCCCGGCCCGCTCGACGTCACCACCCTCGCTCACCTGTATGCGGGTGCAGGCGTCGCAGGCACAACTGCGGAGGTCGCCGCGCCGTCAGCGCAGACCGTCCCGGCTCATCGCTTCGGTCTTGCCGATCTGACGGCAGCGACGCGGCACGGCGCGGACCCGTTGGCAACGCTCACCACCCTTGAGTCCTGGACGTCGATCGGCCTCGACTGGACGTCGGCTATCACCGCCCTGTCGGTGCTCGACGCCGATGTCACCTACGAGGAGCTGGGTTGTGTCGGCCTCGACATCGCGCAGAGCCGGCTCGTTGCGACCCTGCGAATCAAGCGCGCGAACGGATACTCCGGCGACCTCTGCACGCACGGCAGTACCGAGTACGTCGCTTTCTGGGGCGATTTCGGCAGCAAGGGCTGCACGCTGTCGTATCTCGGTACCGCAGCCGTACAGGTGCACGACATCGCCTCGATTCCCGCGGGTGGACTGACCTACGCGGTCGTGCTGCCGGTCGACCTCTCGGCGTTCGAGCGGCCGTGCGATCAGCCACTGATCGGGCGAGTGCGTGCGGTGCTGTCGTGGAACACGCCCCCGTCGACGGTCGACCCGAACGCCCTGACCTACTGGGGGAACCGCGTCGACGTGCACGTCCAGGCACCGGTCGAATCGCCCAACGCAGGTACCGGGCCGAACATCTTCGCAATCGGCGGCATCGGCGTCGCGAGCATCGATAGCTCGTACAACCCGGTGACCCACGCCACCAGCGGGGGCGGTCTCACCACACCCGGTGCACACTTCGCGCTGACCGGTGCGCTCACCGACGTGCGGGCGTGCCCGTTCGGTGGCGAGGTCGTCGTCAACGGAGAACCCGTGCTCGGTGGCTCGTACCGCGTCCAGGTGCGCAACCTCACCGAGGGCACTGGTTGGACGACGCTGGTCAACGGCGTGACGGTCGTCGACAGCGGTGGCGTCCTGCACACCAACATGCCAGTCGGCGAGTACTACGCCTACCTCGACCACTCCAACAACGAGCTGGCAGCTCTCGCCGATTGGTTCACCACCACCGACGACCTCTGGGAGATCAAGCTCGACGCGCGGGACGCCGCCAGCAACCCGCTCGGCGAGGTGCGCTACCGGATTCAGCTCGACAACACCGCCCCGAACGTCGACATCCACATCGACAGCGGGGGCGACTGCAAGAAGTTCCTTGTCGGCGAGACCATTTCCGGTCACGTCGTCGCTATCGACCCGAACAACCATTTCGGTTCGTATGTCCTCGGCGTGCTGCCGAACACGCTTCCCGGCGGCACCGGCGTGCTGACTCCGACGTCGAGCACGGTGCAAACCGCGCCGGCTCCGGGCGACCCGTGGACGCTCGACACGACAGGCATGTCAGCCTGCGCGTACGTCGTCTACGTGCAGGCACGCGATCGCACCATCGTGTCCAGCAGCACGGTCGGCTGGTACTCACCACTGCGGGCCGTTGGATTCTCCCTCGACTAACTGCCTCGTGATCATGCATTTAGGCGCAACGGCCTCGACGACGCGTTGCGCCTATTTGCATGATCACAAGCAGGGACAGACGAAGGCGAGGCCAGGCAGCGGGCGACGGGCTTGCTCACCCAGCCCTTAGCGCCGCTCTCGCGGACCGAGCCAGGCAACACACCGCACATTCTGACTAGGCTCAGTCGGCATGAATCCCACGATCGGCGTTACTGGCGTCACCGGGAACCTCGGTGCCAAGGTGGCGGCCCGTCTCGCCGATCGCGGACTTGCGCAACGGCTCCTCGCACGTCGACCGCAGGCCGTCCCGGACTTTCCTAACGCCGAGGTCGTCGCCGTCGACTACGCCGACCCCAAAGGAGCCGGCGAAGCGTTGGAGGGCGTCGAGACGCTGTTCATGGTCTCCGCCAAAGAATCGGCCGACCGGGTCGATGTGCATCGCGCGTTCGTCGACGCCGCCGCCAGGGCCGGCGTCCGTCATCTCGTCTACACCTCGTTCTACGGTGCGGCGCCGGATGCGGTCTTTACGCTTGCTCGCGACCACTGGGCAACCGAGGAGCACATTCGCGCCAGCGGAATGCAGTGGACGTTTCTGCGCGACAACATGTACCTCGACCTCATGCCGATGTTCGCCGGTCCCGATGGCGTGATCCGCG
>PLCK01000048.1 GCA_003134755.1 Actinomycetota bacterium
AAGCAAGAAGCTGCCGCGCGAGGCGCTCGAGGCGCTCGTCGGGTTGCACGCCGAGCTCGCCCGACGGTCGAGTGAAGCGAGCGCGACGCCCGAGGAAGCGCGCCGCGCGAACACCGCGCTGCGGCAGTGGATGCGCGAGCGCGACAACTACCTGCCCGACATCGAGTCGTCGGCCGAAGAACTCGTGCTGTCCGCGGGGCACACCGGCGGTGCGCTCACGCATCGAACAGTCGACCGCATCGCGCAGCGGCTCGGCTTCACGCTGCATCACGCGGCCGACCTTCCGCACTCGACCCGCAGCGTCACTGACCTGGAGAACCGGCGGATTTACGTGCCGCCGCAGTCAATCCCGGGCGGCCATGGCCTACGTTCACTTGCGTTGCAAGCCGTCGCACATCGCGCGCTTGAGCACACGAACCCGACGACCTACGCCGACTTTCTGAAGCAGCGCATGGAGATTACGTACTTCGCTGCTTGCTGCCTGATGCCGAGGACGGCGGCCGTGGCGATGCTGCAACGGGCGAAGAACGAGAAGGATCTCTCGGTCGAGGATTTCCGTGACGTCTTCGGCGTGACGCACGAGAGCGCCAGTCACCGGTTCACCAACCTGGCGACATCGCAACTCGGAATTCCCGTTCACTTCCTTCGGGTCAGCCGCGACGGCACCCTGCTGAAGGGTTACGAGAACGACGGCGTCACCTTCCCTGCCGACGTGACGGGCGCGATCGAGGGTCAGACCATTTGCCGGCACTGGACGTCGAGGCAGGTCTTCAACCACGGTGAGCACGCCGGCGGCTTCAGCCAGTACACCGACACCCCAGCCGGAACGTTCTGGTGCAGCGCGCACACCGGCAAGGGAACCGACGGCGACTTCTCCGTCACACTCGGCGTGCCGTTCGCGGCATCGAAATGGTTCCGCGGCCGGGAGACCACGTCGCGCACCATGTCGACGTGCCCGGACCCCGCCTGTTGCCGTCGCCCGGCCGCTGCACTGTCACGAAAGTGGTCCGACGCGTCATGGCCCAGCGCGAAGATGCACACCCACATCCTCGGCGCGCTTCCTTCGGGCACCTTCCCAGGCGTGGACGACGCGGAGGTCTACGCGTTCCTCGAGTCGCACGCGCCAACCTCGAGCTAGCGCATGGCCCGTGCGTGCGGGCTTCGTCGCCCAGAAGGTCCGCGGTCAGCTGAACGCGGCCACCCCGAGTCTCGTGTTCAGCACTTGCCGCCGAGCCGATCGCGCGAGGCCAATGTGGCATCGCCGGCAGGCCTCCCGTCCGGGCGCGCGCCGGGCTAACCTGACACCGCTCGCACGATCTCGCCGCCGGCGCACGCGCCGGGCCCGCTTGACCCAGCGCCGATCTTGACGCGCTCACGGAGGCACGGATGGCTCACGACGTCGACCCGTTCACTGCGTTGAATTTCCTAGTCGCACTCGGAGATGTTGGCGATCCTGAACAGATTGCCGGCGGTTTCTACGATGTCGACGGTCTCGGCGTCTTCATCGATCAGGTCGAGTACCGCGTCGGCAACGAGAAGTCGTCGGGGGTTCGCAAGCTTCCCGGGCTACGTCACTATCCGAACGTGACGCTCAAACGCGGCTTCCTCACCGACACCCGGCTTTGGGACTGGATCAATGCCGACCCGCCGGACAAGCGCATCGTCACGATCACGCTGCTCGACGAACAGCGGAATCCGCAGCTGCGTTTCGTCCTGCGCCAGGCCTGGCCTTGCCGGTGGTCGGGTCCGCACCTGAACGCGGGCTACAGCGCAGTTGCCATGGAGTCCCTGGAGCTGACACACGAGGGCCTTGAGGTCCATGTCGGTTGAGCGCGACGTGCCCGCCGATCGCAATACGGGCGAGCCCGTCTCGGTCGGACCCGAGGTTGTCCTCGACGTCGAGGTGCGCGCGGGGGCGTTTGTGCTGGTGCTTGCCAACACGGGGACGTCGACGGCGTTCGAACCTCGAGTCGTGTTCGAGGCGGAGTTGGTCGGCCTGCACGGCACGATGGTTGTTTCGCAGCTGCCGGTCTGGACCGGGCTCGCAATGCTGCGACCTGGGTGCCGCGTCGACGTTCTTCTCGACGCTCAGTCGGCCGATCGTGCGCCGGAGCAGCGCACTTTCAGCGTTGAAGTGAGTTACCTGGACGCCGCGGGGCGAGCGTTCGGACGGCGTTATCGCCACGACCTCGACACCTACCTGGGCCTGCCGGCACTTCTCGATTCCTCGCGGCTCGATTCCTAGCGGCTCCGGCTCTTCGTCGATGGAAGCTCGAGGGCCTGGGGTCTTACTGAACATGAGGGGCGGCCGTGCCGACCTGGGCATTGGTTTCTTGACATTCGCGATGCTCGCCCTAGGGCTAGCGGCGTGCTCCACGCGATCGTCGAACTCCACCACTGGATCCGCCGCCGAAGCGTCGGCAGTATCCGCAACCCCTGCCGTGCCCGCAACCCCGGCAACCCGGGCCAGCCCGCCCGTCGTTGCTGCGTGTCGCGAAGGGGACCTGTCGATCGGTAATCCTGACGGCCAGGTTGGCGGGATGGGTGGCGCGACGGTGGCGATCGTCTTCACCAACACCGGGAAGCAGTCGTGTTCGCTGACCGGCTGGCCGACGATCACGACACCCGGTCTGGCAACCAAAGTGCTCTACCAGACCACCACAGGCGCCGGATTTGTGGTGCCGGTCGCCACGGTGATTTTGCTGCCGGGGCAGAAAGGTTCGTCGGCGCTGGACCTGTTTGCTGCCCCGGGAGACACCTACGGTAGCTGCGGCCGTCCCGGCTCGTGGGGGGTGACCCCACCCGGTGCAGGTCAGCCCTCTGAGGTGGCGTGGCCGGCGGGCCAGGGACCGTGCAGCCACGGCACGGTGCTGGTCTCGCCCGTCTACCTGGGCTCGCTGCCCGAGGTCGGATTCGGTTCCCTCGACCCCACGAGCGTGCCCATCCTGGGCCCGTTCAGCAGCCCGCCGAGTTCGCTGGCCACTGGGTCACCGACAGTGGCTCCGCAGGGGGACGGTCCACAGCAGCCAGGGCCCTTGGCGGTCGGCCCTAGTGGAACGCTCTATCTCGCCGACGACGCCCTGAATGAGGTTCTTGCCCGCGCCTCGAATGGCACCTTCATGGTGATCGCTGGCGACGGTACCGCGGGTTTCGCCGGCGACGGCGGTGCTGCCACAGCGGCACAGCTGAACCAGCCGCAAGGGCTGGCGGTCGCCGCGGACGGGACTGTCTATGTCGCAGATCAGGGCAATGACCGGGTTCGCGCGATCCGTCCTGACGGGACGATCCACACGGTGTTTAGTGGCGGGATCAATGTCGACGCGGTCGCTATCGGACCGGGCGGGTCGATCTACATCGCGACTTTGAACGGGATCTTGGAACAGCACCTGAACGGCACGGTGACCACAGTCGTCGCTGACACCCAACTCGCAGGTCACGACCCGTCGTTCAGCGACCAAGCCGGGTGCGGGCCCAACGCGTTCGCATTCGACGCCGTGGGCGATCTCTACGTGGGCTGCTCCAACACCCACAGTCTGGTGGAGCGCACCAGCGCCGGCGCCGTGATCTACCGTGGTGAGTTTCGTCCGCACGACGCGTCGGCTGCCCTCGTGGAATTGCCGACCGGAGAAGTCGTCGGCTGCAACGGCGATCAGGTATTGGACGTGAGCGGCCGCACGGCATCGCCCGTCATCTCCTTTTCAGCGAACATCGCTGGGATAGGCCCGTTCTGGCCGCAAGGAATCACCGCCGGACCTGACGGAACCCTCTACCTAAGCCAAGACGGTGTCTCCGGCATCGGCCCACCAGCGATCATCAGCGTCAGACCGCAGCACACTGTCACCACCCTCTGGACCGCGCAGTAGCCCGGCTCGTCGGTCAGTCGATTCCAGCCTCGACGCGACTGCGCAGTCGTATCGTCGTCGCATGTTACGAAAGCGGTTTACCGCAACCATGCAACGCAGCCCGAGCGAGGGCGGGTGGACGTACGTCGTGATGCCTGACTCCGTGGAGTTCTTCGGCACCCGGGGGCTGGTGAAGGTCCGGGGCACCGTCGATGGCGAGCCGTTCCGCAGCTCGTTCATGGCGATGGGCGACGGCACGCACAAGCTGCCCATCAAGGCCGACCTTCGCAAGGCGATCGGCAAGGACGTAGGTGACAGCGTCACTGTCTTGCTTGAGGAACGCCTCCCCAGCTGAGGTCGTTGGTGGTTGGTTGTCAGTTGGCGGGCGTGGGTGCGGGCATCTGTGCGTTGGGTGCAACCAGCTTGAACACCGCGCCGGTCGGGTCGGCAGCGGTCGCGATCCGTCCGTACGGCGTGTCTTCTGCCGGCTCGAGAACGGAGCCGCCGAGCTCGAAGGCCTTCGCCAGCGCCGCGTCCGCGTCGTCGACGCCGAAGTACACAAGCCAGCGGGACGGGACGTCGGCGGGTATGCCAGCCGCGACGGCGTCCATGATCCCGGCCAGCCAAGCGTCGCCGTCGCGCAGCACGGTGTAGCGGAACTCGGGCGAATCGCTAACGGCGTGGGTGTCCCAGCGGAACACGTCGCGGTAGAACGCCACGGCCGCGTCGTAGTCGCGGGTGTGCAACTCGAACCAGCTTGGCGTGTTCGATTCCCCAAAGACATGGAACCCCTGGAAGGTGTCGGGTTGCCAGACGCCGACCACGGCGCCGGCCGGATCGCTCACGGCGGCCATCGTGCCGAGGTCACCGACGATCATGGGCTCGAACAAGGCGTGCCCGCCACTCGCGCTCGTGGTCTCGAGCACCTTCGCGACGTCGTCGCTCGCGAGGTGGACGGTCCAGACGTCCGGCGTCTCGGAGCCGGGCTGCTGGGTCATGCAGCCGGCTACCTGGACGCCGTCCAGGCTGTAGGTGAAGTACCCGCCGAACTCTTCGGAGGGCTCGTTCGCGGTCCAGCCGAACAGCTCGCTGTAGAACGCGGTGCTCCTGGCGGGGTCGGAGGTCATGAGGTCGACCCAGGACGGTGCGCCTATCGGAGCGACGTCTCGAGTGGGCATTGGTGGGCTC
The DNA here is from genome assembly GCA_003134755.1 of Actinomycetota bacterium. Taxonomy (GTDB): domain Bacteria; phylum Actinomycetota; class Actinomycetes; order Acidothermales; family Acidothermaceae; genus PALSA-607. Next base: position 5,031 of record PLCK01000048.1, read on the forward strand.
CCTTCCTGAGGGTTTGTGGGCAACTCTTCACGGCTTCGACGTTGCAGCCGCCCCGAACTCATCGGTTCGTTGCGTTGCGACGATGCGCTCTGGTCCTTCCGACTGTCGGAGCGGTTGCTTAGCATGGGCGGATGAGCCCACCCACGGCCATGCCCGCAGAGCTCGAGCACGAGCTCGAGGAACACCGCCTCGAGCTGCGCGGCTACTGCTACCGCATGCTGGCGTCACCTTTCGAGGCCGAAGACGCGGTGCAGGAGACCTTCATTCGCGCGTGGCGAGGCTTCGACGGCTTCGAGGGCCGTTCGTCGCTGCGATCGTGGCTCTACCGCATCGCCACCAACGTCTGTCTCGACATGCGGCGCAGCGTCCAGCGGCGGGCCCGGCCGATGGATCTCGGTCCCTCCAACGAGCCCATTGAGGCGAACCTGCACGAGCTGCCCGAGACGACCTGGCTCGAACCGGTCCCCGACGCGCTCGTGATCGGGGCNNCAGCACCTGCCGCCGCGCCAGCGTGCCGCGTTGATCCTGTGTGAGGTCCTTCAATGGAAGGCGAGCGAAGTCGCCGAGCTGCTCGGCACAACTGTTGCGTCGGTGAACAGCTCACTCCAGCGGGCCCGGGCCACCCTCGAGACGAGCCAGCCCTCGGCGTCGACCACGCAGATGACACTGAGGGAACCCGACCGCGAGCTGCTTGCCCGCTACGTGCGGGCGTTCGAGGCCTACGACATCGCCGGGCTGACAGAGTTGATCCACGAGGACGCCGTCCAGTCGATGCCGCCCTACGACCTGTGGCTATCGGGTCGCGACGACATCTTCACCTGGTGGCTCGGTCCTGGCAGCGGCTGCCGCGATTCCCGGGTCATCCCCACGATGGCTGCGAACGGCTCGCCTGCGTTCGGGCAGTACAAGNNTTGCGCGACGGCAAGATCGGCGAGATCACTTTCTTCCTCGGCACCAAGACCCTGTTCCCGTTGTTCGGGCTGCCGCCGCGGCTCGACGCGGCGTAGCCCCAGACACCCGGTCGATTAGCTGGGCAGCACGTCGGTCAGCCCCATCAGGGCGACTAGGTCGAGCAGGTCGGCCGAGGCGTTGCGCAGCCTGATTCGGCAGCCAGTGCGCTGCGCTGCCAGTTGCAGCCGCGCGAGCGCCTCGACGGTCATGGCATCGGGTGGCACACCCTCGACGTCGCAGTCGACCAGCTGTCCGACGTTCGCGCTGAGCAGGGTGCAGACGCGGTCAGAGAGACCCGGTAGGTCGTCGCGCTCGATCGGGCCCCGGACGCCGAATGTGATCGGGCGCGTACCAAAGCGCGCCATCGCAACGTAGACGGCCCGAGCACCGGAAACTCATCGTCAAATGTGCCGGACGTGGAGTCTGGCGGTGGCTGGCGCGACCACCACCGCCAGACTCCAGGACNNCGGGCTTCTCGGGGACCCCAGCGATCTACGGGTAGCTGGCGAGATAGCTCGGGACGCCGACCGCCGCCGAGGTGACCGGAGCGCCCACGCCGTTGATGATGCTGTCGATCGTGCCCGCGCCGAGTTCGACGGTGAGCAGATCATGGAACGTCACGCCGGGAGTGTTCGGAACCTCGAAGGACTGGGTCGCGTGCAACGACGGATTGACGTTGGTGAAGATGTAGCTGCCGACGCCCCAGGCCTCATGTGTCTTGACCCGGTTCGACACCTTGTAGGCGGCCCAGCCGAGGATGCCGTCGTGTTGCCACGACGCCTGGTCGGGAGGGTCGTACGGCAGTTCGTTCTGGAAGAAGATCGTCCTGCCGTTCTCGCCGTTCCACACGACGTTGTACTTCTGGTAGTGCTCAACGAAGAGCCCGGTGGCCGTCACGTTCCTGCCGTTCACGACGACGCCGGTGGCCGCCGTGTTCACTGTCCAACCCACCGTGCCCGGGTTGCCGTGATCGGCACGCCATGACCAGATGTCGTCAAGGATGACGTTGCTGCTGTTGACCTCCAGGCTTTCGCTCGCCTTGCCGACGTGCGCGCCACCGATCCGGAAGAACACGTCCTGCAATGCGATCGGGTTTGCCGAATCTGACTTCTTCGGGTTGCTGTTCTTGTCGCCGACCCGCAGGAGTACGGGCGAGTTCGTCGTGCCCGCGTCGAGGATCAGGCCGGAGACGTCGACACCCTTGACGTTTTGGACCTCGAGCGGCACCGCGCCGTGCAGTGGCGTAATGGTCGCCATGCCCATGCCAAGGACGACGGTATTCGGGTGCGACACCTTGATCGTCTGGTCAACGGTGTAGACGCCAGGGGTGAGGATGAGGTTGAGCCCGCGGCTGAGGGCTGTGTTGAGCTGACGCGCCGAATTGCCCGGCGTCGCGATGAAGAACTTGCTCGTCGGAATCGACGTGCCAGGCGTGCCGCTGGCAGCCCACGTCGTCCCGGCGCCGTTGGTCTGCGTACTGGGCACGAAGACCTGGTAGTTGCCGTCCGCGTCGATGTAGAGGTAGGGCTTCTCGCGCGAGATCGGGTTGGTTGCAAGCGTGGTGTAAGGGTTGTTGTCGGACGACGGCGGAGGGAAGTTCGTCGCAGGAGCACCAATGACCCCGGCAAAGACCTGGTTCCACACGCCGTTGGACCAGCCGCCGACGGCGCTGTTGCGGGTCAGCCACTGCTGCTGCGAACCGTTGACGATCGTCCCTGCGACGGCGGAGTCGGCGATGAAGCCACCGCTGGCGAAGAAGGGACCCGCCGTGCAGTAGTCCATGAGCGACAGGTTCTTGCCGACGACGTTGACGCGCCGCATCGGCGCGGCCTGCGACACTGCCCAGAAGTTGGCCGTGTCCTGGCAGCCGTCGCCGACGTTCGCGACGTTGATCGTGAGGTTGGACATTGAGCGCCAGAAGTTGTTCAGTGCGACGCAGCCGGTCGGGTCGCACTGGTTCTTGACTTGGATCTTGCCGTTGATCGTCACGTCGGTCGGGTTCTTTCCGAGGCCGGCGACTTCGGTGTAGTAGCCAACCTGGAAGACGAGCGGCGCGTCGGCCGTGCCGTACGTCCCTGGCTTGAACAGCAATGAGTAGCGCTGCGAGCCGAATTGGTTGGTCAGCTGCTGAGCCGAGATGGCGTCGACGGCGGCCTGGATCTGGCTCGTCGGCATGCTCGGATCGAAGATCGTTACGTTCGGTCCGAGGTTGGGCGGCGGGGTGACCGCTGTGGCGACTCCGGCGGTCGCAATCCCAGCGGTTGACAGCGCGGTCGCGAGAGCGACGGACACGGTCAATGTGCGGCCAAGGCGCAGGCGCCGCACCGGATGTGCGCCGTGGTCAGCAGGTGAGTTGTGCATGGCGTCCTTTCGCAAACGACATCGTGTGCAGGCAACGGTTGCGGGCGGAGCGGAAGGAACGTATCCCCGCTCCGAAACGTCCGTCCAGATGTTTCGACTATTCGTTTGGCAAGGAATGAAAGCCCTCTCACGAAGGCGCCGACGAGGCCCGGCCAATCTCGCTCAGGTCTACGGGTGCGGTGTCGACAACTTGTGGGAAGACCTCGAATATCCACTCAACGCGCATACGCGCTCTGGATCTTCAGGCGTGCGCGAATTGGATCTTCAGGGGAAGGGCACCTCAGTGATCGAAGTACGCGGCCTGACCAAGCGCTATCGCGGGCGGGCGGCTGTCGACGATCTAAGTTTTGAGGTTCAGCCGGGTGTCGTCACCGGCTTTCTCGGTCCGAACGGCAGTGGCAAGACCACGACCGCGCGCATGATCCTTGGTCTCACCCACGCCGACGCGGGTCGCGCGACGATCAACGGCCGCTCGTACCGGGAACTTTCGCACCCGCTCCGCGAGCTTGGCGCGCTGATCGATCCTGGCGCCGTGAACACCAGCCGAACCGCGGTCGAGCATCTGCGTTGGCTGGCCGCCGCCAACGACATCACCCGGTCGAGAGCCGAGGTCGTCCTTTCGCTCGCCGGTCTCGACTCGGTCGCCGGTCGCAAGGTCGGCGGGTTCTCGCTCGGCATGCGCCAGCGGCTCGGCATCGCNNTCGACCCCGAGGGCATCCGCTGGATCCGCGCGTTCATGCGCGGGCTCGCCGACGAGGGCCGGACGGTGTTCGTCGCGAGCCACCTCATGAGTGAGATGGCCCTGACGGCGACCGCACTCGTCGTTATCGGCCAGGGCAAGCTGATCGCGGCCGAGAGCATGCGCGCGTTCACCGAGCGGGCCGACAACTCCGTCCGGGTCCGGAGCCCGCAACTCGACGAGATCGCGGCGGCGCTTGAACTTGAGGGCGCCTCGCTGTGGCGCACTGGCGACGTCCTCGAAGTTGTGGGTGTCAGCATCGAACAGGTCGGCGCGGTAGCCGCCCGCGTTGGTGCCACGATCTTCGAGCTGTCGCCCCAGCGCGCGTCGCTGGAAGACGCGTTCATGCAGCTGACCTGTGACGTCGCGGAGTTCGCGACGCATCGCAAGGCGAGCTGAGGTCGTGCGCACATCTCTGGCGATGGAGTGGGAGAAGCTCAGACCCGTCCACAAGACCTCCCGGACCGTCGCCCTTGCCGTCGGGCTCGCCGTCACGGTCAGCGCTCTCGTTGCGCTGGCGATGGCGTCGAGCGCGTCGCACATGTCCACTGCCGACAGGGCTTCCTTCGACTCTGTCGGGATGTCGTTGCAGGGCGTGAACGCCGCCGTGCTCGCGATCGTCGCTTTCGGCATCTTGTCGATCACGCGCGAGTACGCGAGCGGCATGATGGCCGTCACCTTCCTGGCCCAACCCGCGCGGTTGCGGGTGCTGGTCGCCAAGCTGCTGACGCACGCCGGCGTCGCCGGCCTTGCGGGTGCGGGTGCGTGCGTCGCCGCGTTCGCCGTCGGTCAAACGCTGCTCAGCACTGGCGGGCTCGCGACCGGGTGGTCTGCGCCTGCGCTGCCCGCGGCGCTGGGTGGCGGCGTCGTCTATCTGATGCTGGTCTGCATCTGGGGGATCGCGCTCGGTGCGATGCTGCGGACGACCGCGGCCGCGATCACTTGGGGCGCATTTCTTCTCGTCGTCGCGCCGATCCTCGTCCAGGTTCTGCCGGCCAGCATCGTCGACCAGGCATCGCGCTGGCTGCCTTCGCAGATCGGCGTCCAGGCGATGTCGGGACATCACGACACGCACGCGTTCGCGCCGTGGACGGGTCTGGCAGTGCTTGCCGGCTACGTGTCGATCACTCTGATCGCGGGCGCTGCCCGCATGGCCCGCTGCGACCCCTGAGCCGACGGCACGGGTCATCGGCATTCAGCGGCGACGGGCGCTGCTGCGCCCGCCGCCGCTGCACACTCCGACCGATCAGCTGGCAGCGATGCCCTCGATGCCTGACCCGTTGTCGATTGGCAGGCCGGTGATCGTGCCGATCCGCGTGAGCGAACCGTTGTCGTTCACTTTGAACTCGTCGATGGCGCCGGCGCGCGTCGCCTCTTGGTACAGGTAGTTCCCGTCGCGACTGACGGCTACGTCAACGGGCGCGGCGTCGGTCGTGGCGGTGACTCCGCTCGGGTCGAGCAGGCTGAGCACGCCCGCCGAATCCTCGGAGTAGCCCGTGATCGTGTTCGACCCGGAGTTCGACACGTACACGAATCCCTTTGCGAGCACTGACCAGCAGGTCGCGGCCTGGCCGTTAGGGACGTGCGAAACGGCGGCAAGACCACCGTTGCTCTTTACCTGGTAAGAGGTTTCGGCGCCATTGGCCTCCGCGACGAGCAATCGGTCGCTGGCGTCAAAGTTGAGGCCAAACGGCACCGGCCCAGCCGATGTGGTCGTGACCGGGCTCGCTTCGGGCGCTCCGCTGTTCTTGAGCTTGAAGACGTCGAGAACACCGTTCGTCTTGGTGGCAACGACAACCGCGTTCGCGTCCGGGGTGATCGCCACCTGCGATGGCGACTTGAGGAAGTTCGGGTTCGCCGGGTTGCCGAGACCTAGTGACCGGGTCGAATGGGGGATCGGGTGCAACCGGCGGTCCGAACCGATGCGGAAGCCCGAGATGTCGCCGTCCCCGCTGGCGTTCAAGACATACACCAGACTCCGAACGACGCTGATCGACGTCGGGAGCACGCCGCCGCTCGCGATCGTCTGAACCCGCTGCAGGCGGGTGCCGTGTAACTCGAACACCGTGACGGTGTCACTCCCGCCGTTGACGGCGAACAGCAGGCTGTGGGCGGCGTCGTAGGTGAGCGAACCTTGGGAGGCGAGCGGATCCGCGACCGCGCCGGATTCGCTGCCGCCCAAGCCTGCGGTTGCATAGCGCTTTACCTCGGTGAGCAGGCCGTCGGATGCCCGCTCGTACACGATCACGGCATTGGACGTCGGATCGTTGGTGTGCACGAATACCGCGGGCTTGTGGGCCGTCGGACTCGCCGCGCTAGCCGCCGGGCTGAACGCGAACGCCGTGAAGGTGGCGGCCGCTGCGGTGACGAGCGACATCATCGCGGCCTTGCGACCGCGGGCGGTGCGGTGGCTGCTGTGGTGCGACATGGAACTCCCTCTCGTAAACGATCGGACTGGGTCGTCGCTGCCCAGCCCATCGTCGGGAGCTGCCCGTGTCACCCCTTGGGGCCATCAGGTCATTAACTCGTAAGAAGTTCGAGAGGTGCGGATTTCGTCAGGTCGGCTTGATTGCGATCGCACCCCACCGGTGCAAACGTTCGATCGTGATGTACGCGTTGACTCGCGCGCGATTGCGGGTCGGGTAGGGCCGACCGGTGTAGTGGCGGCACAGGCGGTCGATGTCGGCGAGGCCCTCGTCGTCGCTGAGTACGGCGACGCCCTGAATACTGATGTGGGTGTACCAGTTGTGGTCGGCCAGGACGGTCAAGCTCACGCGCGGGTCATTGCGCAGGTAGCTGAGACGCCTTCGGCCCTCGTCCATGTTCACCAGGATCCGGCCGTCATCTTCAAGCAGGTACCAGGTGGCGACGGAGATCGGCTGGCCGTCGCGACGAACAGTCGCGATGACGGCCGGGTTGGGCTTGATCAGGAAGGCGCGGACGTCGTCGGGCAGGCTCGGCGATGACCTCGGCGATGACATCGTCAAGCTTTGGCTCGGCTCTGCTTTACCAGCGACTTGCCAAAATCCCATATCAGGCCGGAACCGCTGTGGGCGTCGTCCATCACGTCGATGAACGCGTTGACGAAGGTGTCGACCTCGCGCTCACCGATGATCAGGGGCGGGATCAGCTTGATGACCTCGAGGTGGTCGCCGGACACCTGCGTCAGGATCCGGTGGCGATGGAACAGGGCGTGGACGACGGTCTGCGCGAAGAGTCCTCTGCGCGCGGCCTGTAGGGCGGCCCACGAGCCGCGGAGCTTCCACGAGGTCGGGCGGTCGAACTCGATGCCGATCATGAGTCCGCGGCCGCGCACCTCACTGAGCAGTTCGTACCGGTCGACCAGTTCGGCGAGCCGCGACTGCAGCAAGTCGCCGACCTTTCGAGCGTTGTCGACGACGCCCTCCGTCTCGAACACGTGCAGGGTCGCCAGCCCGGCAGCCATCGCCTGCGCATTCGAGCCGAATGTCGAGTCGTGGACCAGGACCCGGTCCATCGATGAGTAGACCTTGTTGAAGATCCAATCAGGGCCGATCGTGGCGCCGATCGGAACGTAGCCGCCCGACAGTGCCTTTGCGGTGGCAATCAGATCAGGCTCGGCACCGTCGTGCTGGAAGGCGAAGAAGTCGCCGGTCCGGCCGACTCCGCACTGCACCTCGTCGACGATCAGCAACGCCTTGTGCTCGCGAAGCAATTTTTGCGCAGCGGGAAGGAAGCCGGGCGGCGCGATCGCGACGCCTTTGCCCTGGATCGGTTCGATGAGGAACCCGGCGACGTCGCCGCGACGCAGCTCCTTTTCGAGAGCGACGAGATCGCCGAACGGGATCACCGTGTCGGGCAGCAGCGGACCGAACCCACTGCGGAACTCGCGCGCTCCGTTGACCGAAAGCGCACCCGCGGTCAATCCATGGAACGCGTGGTCGCAGTAGATGACGCGGTTGCGGCCCGTCGCGTAGCGGGCGAATTTCAGGGCGGCCTCGACAGCCTCTGCGCCGCTGTTGCCGAAGTAGACACGGTCGAGGTGTGGCACCTTTGCGAGCAACGCCTCGGCCAGCAGTCCGGCCAGCGGCGGAGCGTCGAACTGGGTGAGATCGGCCAGGTTGGCGTCGAGCACGTCGTGCAGCGCCTGCCGGACGACGGGGTGGTGGCGCCCGAGCGCGAAGACGCCGAATCCGGCCAGCATGTCGAGGTACTCGGCGCCGTCGGCGTCGTAGAGGTATGGCCCCTCGGCCCGGGTGTAGACCTTGTCGAAACCGATCGCGTGCAACATGCGGGGGAGCTGGGGGTTGAGATAGCGGCGGTGCAGGTCGTATCGCTCGCCGCCGCGACGGGCGAGCAGGTCGCGCAGGTTGAAATCGCCCGTCCCCATCAGTTCCGGCACCTCCCTGCGGCCCGCGGCGGCTCCGGGCCGTGAAACGCCTGGGCCCTGAACCGGAGGCCCAATAGGCACGCTAGCCGCTCTTTCGTCAGTCGTGGGCCGGGATATCGGTCATTAACTGAGCGGCCGTTGCCTCGCAACATCTGATATACAGCGGGGAGACGCCAATTGTTGGCAACTCATTACCCGTTCTAGACCCCGACGGGCGGCAACATGGATGAGTCCGCTTCGGCCGGTGGCGCTGTCGCCGAATCCGATCGCCACGCGCCGCCCGCTTGCCTCGCTCGAGCGAGGGCGCTGGTCCATCCCGCCCTTCGGGTCACGGTCGACCGTCTCGACGACGACCAGATGCGTGCCATCGCCGCCTATCACTTCGGCTGGGTCGACGCCGACGGACGCGCGGTCGACGGTGGCGGTGGCGGTGGCAAGGCGATCAGGTCGACGGCTGCGGTCCTCTCTGCCGAAGCGGGTGGCGGGCGAGCTGCTGACGGCGTCCCGGCTGCTGTCGCGGTGGAGCTGGTCCACAATTTCTCTCTCCTGCACGACGACATCATGGATCGCGATGTCGAGCGTCGGCACCGCCCGACCGGCTGGGTCGTCTTCGGTGAAGGTCCGGCGATCCTGGCCGGGAATGCAATGCTCACGGCTGCGATTGACGTTCTCATGCGCGATCAAGACGCCGGCCGCCGGGCGCTGCCAAGTTTGGTTGCCGCAGTGCAGCGGTTGATAGGCGGTCCGTCCGCAGACCTTGTGCTGCAGAGCAGGCAGGGCAGCGTCGGGCTCGACGAAGTGCTCGACATGGAGGCCGGAAAGACCGCGTCACTGCTGGCCTGCTCGGCGTCTATCGGCGCATTGGCCGTGGGCGCAGCGCCTGAAGTCGTCGACGGTCTCGCTGCCTATGGCCACGAGCTCGGCATGGCGTTCCAGCTCGTCGACGACATCCTCGGCATAACGGGCGACGCCGCGGTGACCGGCAAGTCCGCGTCGTCCGACGTGCGAACCGGCAAGCGCAGCGCGCCGATCGTTGCGGCGCTGGCCGCCGGCACATCGGCGTCCGCCGAACTCCGACTGATGCTGGCCGACGGTCCGCCCGTCAGCGACGACGACGTCACGCACGCAACGAAGCTCATCGACGAGGCCGGCGGCCTCGACTGGGCAGCAGGCGAAGCCGAACGCCGGCTTGCGCTCGCTCTCGGTCATCTCGACGCGCTCGCGCTGCCCACCGCNNGTCTTCGTCCGCGATGTCGAACTTGAAGCGTCCTCGCGCGATCTCACTTTCGATCCGCTCGAGGCCGCCAACGATCTCGCGCAACTCGCCCGCTATGTCGTCGAGCGCGACCGGTAACCGGTCGCCGTGATCGGCTAAGGAGGACGTCGTGACGGCGCTCACGAACATCGACCTCGGCGATGAGGTCCGGATGGCGGTCGAGCGTGCGCAGGCGCACCTGCTCGGGCGCCAGGACGTCGCCGGTTGGTGGAAAGGCGAGCTGCGCACGAACGTCACGATGGACGCCGA
>PLCK01000115.1 GCA_003134755.1 Actinomycetota bacterium
ACGCCAGGGATGAGTTCGTCGCGATCGCCCGTATCCGTTGTCGCAGCCCATTGCCCCACGCGCACGATCTCTCGCCCGAGTGCCGACGACGGCCCAGATCCGCTCGAGGCATCTTCGCCGCCGCCGTCGAACAGGCCATCTTGCTCGTCGTCGGGGCCGGCGTGGAATCGCTGCAGACACAGGTAATTGCGCCGTCCCTTGAGAATCGCAAACGTCGGCGGGTGCGGCAGTGCCGGCGTGAGCGATTCGATCAACCGCGGCAGATCACGTTCGATGAGCTGGCGTTGCAGTGCTATAGTCGCAGTCGCCACGACCACCGGCCCGCGCGAGTGCGGCAACTCGTCAGACCCAGCTTGCGGCTCGCGTCCCGTGCCGCTCTCCGCTGGCTTGCGGCCCGTGTCACCGACCGCATGGCGGATCGCCGGCACCAGATAAGCGAGGCTCTTGCCGGTGCCGGTACCGGCTTGCACGAGCAGATGCTCGCCTGACTCCATGGCGTGCAGGGTTGCCGTGGCCATCGCCAGCTGACCTTCGCGCGCCTCGCCACCGACACCCTCGACCGCCAAGGCGAGCAGCGACGCGAGCTCGGGCACCCGCGGAACTTCATTGCCAGCCACGGCAGGAAGGGTAGCTGGCGAGGTACCGACACGACGGCACGCGACGGAACCTGGGTGTGGACGGGCCACGAATCCTCAGACCGGGCCCGGACCTACCGCGTGACGGCGTCGTCGAGGAATTTCGCCTGAAGGGCTTCTGCGGTGAGGGGCCTCGACAGCAGAAAGCCTTGGACGGCGTCGACTCCTTCGGTGCGCAGGTGATCGATTTGGGCGATCTCTTCCACGCCTTCGGCCAGGGTGGTCATTCCGAGGTCCTTGCCGAGCCGCACGAGAGTGTGGATGAGGGCGTCGGATTCGGCGGATCGGCCGATGCCGTCGATGAACATCCGGTCGATCTTGAGGCAGTCGACCGGGAGGCGTTGCAGGTAGGCGAGACTGGAGTATCCGGTGCCGAAGTCGTCGATCGCGACTTGGAGCCCGAGGGCCTTTACTTCTCGCAGCCGGCGCGCGGTGCTGTCGACGTTGCGCATAGCCGCTGTCTCGGTGATCTCGATGGTCAGGGCAGATGGCGTGAGGCCGCTGATGTCGAGGGCTTCCTTCACGTGCTCGACGATGATGTCCCGATCGAGCTGTCGCCCGGACACGTTCACCGACACGATGATGTCGGCGCCGCGGGCGCGCCAAGTAGCGGCCTGGGTGCAGGCTTCACGTAGCACCCAACGTCCGACGTCGATGATCTGACCGCTTGACTCCAAGAGCGGGATGAAGCTGTTGGGTTGGATCTCCCCCAGGGTGGGGTGTTGCCAACGAATGAGGGCCTCGACGCCGGTCAGCGTGAGGTCCTGCAGGTCGTAGATGGGCTGGTAGACGAGACGGAACTGCTGGCCTTCCAAAGCCGCGCGCAGGTCGAATTCGATTTCGTAGCGGTTCTTGGCGCTTGCTTCCATGTCCTGGTGGAACACCTCGTAGCAGTCTCGACCGGCCGCTTTGGCCTGGTAGAGCGCGACGTCGGCGTCGCGGAGCAGATCCCCGGGTTCGGCGCGGTCCCCGATTGCTACGCCGACGCTGGCGGTCACGGTCATCGGCCTTGGGGCAAGAGCTAACTCGAACGGCTCACGCATCAACTCCAGTAGCCGCGCCGCGACCAGCTCCGGCTCGGTGTTGTTGGGTCCGCCATCGACGAGGACGACGAACTCGTCCCCGCCCATCCGCCCGACAGTGTCGACGTCGCGCAGGTTGTGCCGGATCCGTGCCGCGACGGCTTGCAGCAGCTGGTCACCAGCCTCATGGCCCAAGGTGTCGTTGACGTTCTTGAACCCGTCGAGGTCGACGAACAGCGCCGCGCCATGTGTCCCATCGCGGCGGTTGCGAGCGAGCATCCGTTCGATTCGGTCGGTGATCAGTGCCCTGTTCGGCAGCCCGGTCAGCACGTCGTGCAACGCCTGATAGCGCAGCTGATGGGTCTTTTGGTTCACCAAGGCCAGCGCGCGTGAGCGTCCGGTGGCCAGCACGTAGATCAATGTCGCAAGCAGCCCGCTCAGGGCGATCCCTGCGAGCAGCAGCTCGACGGCGATCCGGTTCGCGAATACGCCCACGGGGTTGGCCGCACCGAACGTGGTGACGGTCCAGCCGTTGCCGAGGTCGGACACATGGCTTTGAGCCCGAGCCGGTGCCGTCCCACTGCGGAACGTGACGTCCGAACTGGCGTTGTGATAGCGGAAGGTCACTGCCATCCCGGGATGACCTTTCAGTGCCCTGGCCAAGACCACATCCGGCGCGACGACCATCCCGACCCAGCCGAGGAATGTTTCCCGACGCGCAGTCACCGTCTTTGGCACCACGCCATTGCTATAGATCGGAATCTCGACGGCCAGCAGCGCGCTGCTCCCCACCGTCAAAGGCATGTAGTCGCCAACTCCGCTGTCGCGGGTCGGGGCGGCTGAGCTAGCAGCGCAGAAGTCGGACCCCGCTGGAAACGCGAGCTGCGCGCTGCGGGTCTGGCCGACAACGGCCAAGCAGTAGAACGGCCGATCGCCGGGCGGCAACACCTGAAGCGTCCCATCCGCGCTCAACGCACCACTGGGGTCCGCAGCGGCGTGGGCGGCAAAGGCGGGCAGCTGAGCAGCCGGAACGATTACGGAAAAGCCGAGGCCCTCGAGCTCGGCATAACGATCGAACGCTCGCACCGAGCTCGTCCAGTGAGCGAACTCGCCGTTCGACGCGGACTGATTTCCGGCGAGGAATGCGCCGGCGCTGACGCTGAGGTCTTCCTCGTGCTGAATATCCAGCTGCAGCGTCGACGCGATACCGGTCGACGCCGTCACAAACGCCCGGCGAGACTGATCGACGCCATTGCGGGCGACCGCGTTGGCGGTGAAGAGCGCGCCGAGCGTTCCGGCGATCAAAACAGCCACCGCGACCGCGCGCCACAACCGAAGGCGCCGACCGGAGCCGGGCACAACTGCGGTCAAGACGGGAGCCTCCGAGGGCTCGCGGACGTGCTTGCGCATCAGTTCCATCCCGTGAGCGAGGGCAGCCCAGCATGGTCTACGGAGTGCCTATCGGCGGGCATAGTCGAGAACTCCGGACTTCTGCGGCGCCAAGTGCACCGGCGACCGCCACATATGGCTACCTGTCATCCGCGACGTCACGCGGACAATCCTGTCGAGCGGTACACAACCTGGGGTGTCGGCAAGGTGCTCACGAGCAGGTGCGCGAACAACGTGTCGATGCCTTCGGCCGGCAACGGCCGGGAGAACAGGAATCCCTGACCGTAATCGCAGGCCATGGCGACGAGTGCGGCGTACTGCTCACGTGTTTCGATGCCCTCGGCGACTGTCCCCAGCCGCAGCGACCTGCCGAGATGCACGATGGTCCGGGCGAGCTCAGCGCTGTCCGACCCGGCTCCGCCCACGTCGTCCACTCGGGTCGTGAGCTGCTCGACGAAGGACTTGTCGATCTTCAAGATGTCGACGGGGAACTTCGCCAGATACGAAAGCGACGAGTAGCCGGTACCGAAGTCGTCTACGGCGATGCGAGTGCCGAGAGCCTTCAGTTGGCGCAACACATCGATCGCTTCCTCCGTGCGCTCGATCAGCACGCTCTCGGTCATCTCGATCACGAGAGCTCCCGGCGGCATGCCGCTCTCGACGAGCGCCTCGCGCACGATCACTGGCAGTTGCGGTGTGAGTTGGTGGCTCGACACGTTGACCGCGACGTGGAATAGCCCACCGGCCGGCGCGTAGGTTTGCCAGCGGGCGCCTTGACGGCAGCACTCGCGGACCGCCCACTCACCGATCGATTCGACGAGACCCGTTTCCTCGGCGAGGCCGATGAAGTCCATCGGCTGCACCAGACCACGCGTCGGGTGATACCAGCGGATCAACGCCTCGACGCCGACGACCTGTCCGGTGTGCAGGTTGACCGTCGGCTGGTAGTGCAGCGCGAGCTGGCCACGAGCCAGTGCGTGCCGCAGATCAGCCTCCGCCTGCACGCGCAACAACAGCGCATCGTGCATCTCAGACTCGAACCGGACGTAGCCGCCATCGTGTGCGGCCTTTGCGCGATACATCGCCAGGTCGGCGTTACGCAGGATCTGGTCGGCCGTCTCGTCCCCGAGATCGGTGATCGCGATGCCGGTCGACGCACTGAGCGTGACGTCGCGGCCGTCGAGCACGAAGGGCTTACGCAGCACCTCACGGATCCGGTGGGCCGTTCCGATCGCGATCGGTTCGGCCTGCGGCCCGACCACAAGAATCGCGAACTCGTCGCCACCGAGGCGCGCGACAGTATCGCCGGGACCAACACAGCGGCGAAGCCGGTCGGCGACCAACGTCAGCAGGTTGTCGCCGATCGCATGCCCCTGTGCGTCGTTGACGCCCTTGAAGCCGTCGAGGTCGAGGAACATGACCGCAGTGGTCGCATGGTGTCGGGCGGCACGCCCGAGCGCTTGCTCGGCAACCTCGTTGAACAGGGCCCGGTTCGGAAGCCCGGTGAGGGAGTCGTGGGTGGCTTCGCGGTGGAGGCAGGTCTGGGTCTTCTTGAGCTCGGTGATGTCGTGGGCGATGGTCGACACGAGCACGATCTCGGCGCCTTCACGGTGCCCCTGGAGGGTCGCGATCATCGGGACCTCGGCACCCTGGGTCGTGCGGAGCGCGAGCTCGCCCGTCCACAGACCATGACGGCGAACGAAGGGCATGATCTCGGCGCGGAGGCGCTCGCGCGACTCGATGCTGGAGAGCTCGCCGACGTGGCGGGTTCCGGCGAGGTCGAGGAACTCGCGGGCCCGGCGGTTGGCGTACACGAGCCCGCCAGATGGCTCGGAGAGGACGACGACCTCGTTGCTCTGTTCGAGCACCTCCGTGAGCTGGGCCGCCTTTCGTTCTGCGGCATGTCGGAGGGTGACGTCGCGGGCGTTGGTGACGAAGCCGGCGATGCTCGGCTCGTCGAGTAGGTCCGTGGTGACTCCCTCGAAGACGCGCCACGACCCGTCTCGGTGCTGCGCTCGATACTCCACGAGTGTGGACTCTGCCCCCGCATCGTTCCCGTCGACGATCGCCGCGGCCACGTCGGCGAGCCGCAGCAGGCGCCGCAGGTCGTACTCCGCGAGCACAAGCATCGCGAGCATCCCGTCCGTGCCGTTGATCAGCGC
>PLCK01000004.1 GCA_003134755.1 Actinomycetota bacterium
GTCGGCAGATACGAGCCGTGCGAGCAGTCGTGGAAGACGATGTAGGTGCGCAGCAGGAATCCGGCGGCGAGGACGCCGACGGCGAGCGTCAGCAGGTAGGACACCCGCAGCGAGAAGTACATCGCGACCAGCAGCCCGAGGTAGGGCACCACCGAGGTCAGCAGACCGGCGATGCTGCGCGACATGCTCGGCCGCGCGTACGGAGCCAGCGCCTCAGTCCAGAAGTTGACTCGCGAGCCGTTACCGGCGGCCGCTGGACTGTGCGGTAGTACCGAATCCGCACACCTTGGGGAGCCCACGATAACAACGAAGACGCACCTGAGCAGCCTCGCGGTCGTCGCGGCAGCTGCGTGCCTGGTGACTGGTTGCAGCAAGAGCACCAAGACGCCGTCCGCCGCCGCGCAAGGCGCTGCGGCTACCGCCGGTGCCGGTCAGGCTGCGGTTGCCGCGCTCGGCGGTGGTGGTGGGGGCGGCGTGCTCGACGTCTCGAAGCAATGCAAGGCGATCAAACCCGCCGACGCGCATGCGCTGATGAAGGCGACGCTCAGTGCGGTCGTCATCAATCCGCTTGAGTGCGATTTCGCGGACGGCACTATGAAGGTGAACATCAGGCTCGACGATGTCGCGCACAAGCAATACACCCTGCTCGCCACTCCGGCGCCCGGGCACGAGCTCACCGGAGTCGGCGACCAGGCCTACTGGTTCGAGCCGGCTGAGGGTCACACCACGCCGTGGATTGAGTCGTACAAGGGCTCGGTAGCGTGCGAGGTCTCTGCCGCCGACCCGCCCGACACCACGATCCCCTACACCGGTGCTGGGATCTACACGATCACCGACTCTGATGCGGCCGCCTATGCGGCGAAAGAAGGCGGGCTCTGCAGCGACGTCTTCAGCGTCGGCCGATAACCGCGCGGCCGTTCAGTACCACCCGCTCGGAGGTAACTGCTCGCCGACCGGGACGTCGAGGTCGAGCACGTTGCCCGGTGGCGCGAGCGGGCAGGCCCACGCCGCGTCGTACGCGCACGACGGGTGGTAGGCGAAGTTGAAGTCGAGAACGAGCGTCGCGGCGGCGGTGGATGGGTCGACGCCGCTGCCGAGATCGGCGCCTTTCGCAGTATCGACGAGGTATCGGCCTCCGCCGTACGTGGTACGTCCCGACGTCGCGTCATGCAGCGGGACGAAGACGCCGCCGCCGTAACTGCGCAGTGCCCAGACGTCGAGCGCACCGAGGTCCGGAAGCCGCGCGACGCCGATGCGCTCGAACGGCACGATCCCGTCGGTGCCCGTGGGCACGTCCATGCGGGCGGGCTCGACGTCGGTATCGAGCACGGCCACGAACCGCCACCGCGGGTCGTACGCAGCTACCGGGACGCCGATGAACGCGCCACGCCGTTCGGGCGCAATGGGCGACTGCGGATGATGCGCGAAAAGGTCGTCCCGAGCCGCCGCCCAGGCCGCGTGAGCCCGCGCGAGGGCCCGCCCGTCGTTGCCGACTGCGCGGATGGCCGCGTACACGGCGTAAACGCGCCGGCGCCAGTCAAGCAGGCTCAACCCATGGTCGTCGTGCACACCCGCAGTGTGACCCAGTCGACTAGTGCGCGGCCAGTTGCGACGCCGCGGCCATGATCGCGGCGCCTGTCATGTCAAGTGCAGGCTCGTCGGTCTGCCACGACCGCACGTCGTCGACGAAGCTCGCCGTCGACGTGTTGAACGAGGAGAAGGGGTCGACGCCATTGACCGGGCACTGCCGCATACCCTCCTGTAGATCGCCCAATCCCCCGTCGAAGTTGGAGTTGTCATTCGGCCCGTTCACCACAGCACCGATGATGAGCGCCTTGCCCTTGCCAACCAGATTTCCGGCAAGGTTGCCCACTTGGTGTTGCGGGCATTGCGGGAACAGGCTGCCCTCGCCGACCATGAAGCTGGTTCCCCACGCGTTGGCACCGAAGAGCCAGTCGCGCTGCGCGGCGGCGAACCCGTCGAAGCTGTGGTCGCCCGTGAGCTGCGTGTACCAGCCTTCCATCGCGATCCAGCCGAACGTGTGCGAGTCGACATCGAACTGGTTGATGTTCCCGGCAGCGCGGAACGGGTCGGCGTCGGCATGGGTGTCCCCGGCGACTATCTGACGCTTCAAGTCCTTGATGAGGTCAGCCTTGCCGACCGCCAGGCTCGGATTGCCGGCTGCCGCCATCGCGTGCACCAGGTCGGTGTGCGCCAAGGCACTGGTGTCGTAGAGGTTGAACGTGTCGGCGTCCGTTTTCGCATCCGTGCCCATGTACTGCTTCGCGAAGCCGGCGGCGTCCTTCAGATACGGCATCGCGTTGTGCGACAGGCTCTGCGCGGCAAGCGCGATCTCGGTGGCACCGAGCTCCATATCGTCATGCCAGGTCGTCTCCGGGTAGTACGCCTCGGGATCCGCAGTCACCAACGGGTCAGGGGGACTCGCGGTGTCGGCCATCGCGTAGAGCGTGGTGGCCTCGGTGTACTCGTACTCGGCACGCGTCTTGTCGCTCTTTGCATCGACCTGAGCGGCGAGGGCGAAAGCTGCCGAGACCCGCCCGACCAGATTCGGGCTGATCTTGTGCCCCGGCGCGGCCGCCTCGAAGACCGGCCGGTTCTTGGCCGCGAACCTGTCGAGCGGGTCGTTGTCGGTCGCGTCGGCCTGGGGCAGCCGCCAGATGTCGTGGTCGCCGTTGAATGTCGGGTCGACGGTGTCGCTGCCGTTCCCGGTACCGATGCCGACTTGGAGATACAACGTCTTGCTCGACATCTGCCACATCTTGTCGAGCCAGCTCTCACCGTATGCGGCCTCGGTCGACAACGTGGACGGCGCGGCGCTACCAAGAGCGCGCTGGCTGGCGTAGAGAACGACGTCACCGAATGCCGCCGTGTGCGTGAACTTGAGGAAGTCGGCTGCGTCGTACCAACCTCCGTCGACGTTGACCTTCGGCGCGCCGCTGAGCTTGACGAGCGGCGAACCTGGGACGAGCGAGTCGTCGCTCGTCGTGTCGTTGAAGTCGGGGGTGTTGTACACGGTCGCGCTCGCGTCGCTGAGGTGGGCTGGCTGGCGGTTCAGGGCGCCCTTGATGACGTCATTGCCGTCGCGCTGGATCTGGAAGAAGTTGACGCCGTCCTTGACGAGTTGGCCATAAAGGTCGGAGGCGGACTCGACGTCGAACGACGGCGAGTCACTCGTCACATCACCGTGAACGTGCAGGTGGTAGGTCCCGAGCTTGGTCAGCTTGGTGAAGGTGATGTCGTAGACGTCGGGATAGGTCGCATTCCAGGGCCCGCGATTCGACGTCGCTACGTTGCCGTGTTCGACGACCTTCCCAAGACGGTCGACGACGTCCCAGGTGGCGTGCCCGACCGAGCCGCTCGCCATGAGGTAGGCGTGCTTCGCGTCCGACGGCAGGTAGCCGACCTGATCGACGCGAACGAGCGAGATCGGCGTCGCGTGCGCCGTTATCGACAACGAGAGCGAGCCGGCGGCGGCGATGGCGACCAGTCCGGCCGCGGCGGCGAGGCTGATCGGACGCGAACGCAGCGAAAGGGCCATGACCGCCACCTGACTGTTAGGAAACCTAACTACCGGTTACTAACGGCAGGCTAGGCGGCCCCTTCTGGCGCGTCAAGGCCACGCGTCCAAGGACACGTCCGAGACACCGGCGAGCTGCGAGCGGCCTACGGCGCGAACGTTCTCGGCAGATCAGCCCACACGGCGTCGTAATCCGCCTGGAGGTGGTCGGCGGCCAGCGCGAAAGCGGTCGGCACCACCGGCCAGCGGGTCTCGAACATGAACGCCAGCGAGTCGTCGATCTTCTGCGGCTGCAGTTCCTGGCTGCTCGCCCGGCGGTACGTCTCGGCGTCCGGGCCATGCGACGTGAACGAGTTGTGCAGGCTGCCGCCACCGGGCAGGAAGCCCTCGGCCTTGGCGTCGTACTCACCGTGCACCAGACCCATGAACTCGCTCATGATGTTGCGGTGGAACCACGGCGGCCGGAAGGTGTCCTCGCCGACCAGCCAGCGCGGCGCGAACACCACGAAGTCGGCATTGGCAAAGCCAGGCGTGTCGGACGGCGACGTGAGCACGGTGTAGATCGACGGGTCGGGATGGTCGAAGCTCACCGAACCGAGCACGTTGAAGCGCGCGAGATCGTACTTGTACGGCACGTAGTTGCCATGCCAGGCCACCACGTCGAGCGGCGAGTGGTCGTACTCGGCGGCCCAGAGGTTTCCGCCGAACTTCTGCACGACCTGCACCGGGCGAACGACCTCTTCGAAGGCCGCGACCGGCGAGAGGAAGTCGCGGGCGTTGGCGAGCCCGTTCGCGCCGATGAGCCCGCGTTCGGGCAGTTCGAAGAGCCGGCCGTAGTTCTCACAGATGTAGCCGCGCGCGGTGTCGTCAACGAGGTCGACGCGGAACCGGATGCCGCGCTGGATCACGGCGATCTCCCCCGGCTCGACCACGAGCAAGCCGAACTCCGTTTGCAGCCGCAAGCCGCCGGCCTGGGGCACGATCAGCAGCTCGCCGTCCGAATTCACGAAGTAGCGATCGACCATCGAACGGTTCGCGCGGTACCAGTGGATCGCGATGCCGGCGTGGGCCAGCACGTCGCCGTTCCCGCCGACCGTGTAGAGGCCGTCGACGAAATCGGTCGGGACGTCGGGAACCGGGATCGCGTCCCAGCGCAGGCGGTTCGGGTCGGGGTCGACGTCGCCGAAGGGCGCGCTGCGCAGCGTGGCGCCGTGCGGCGGCCCGAGCCGCTCGAACCGCGGATGGCGCGCCGACGGCATGATCCGGTACAGCCAACTCCGGCGATTGGCGGCCCGGGCGACCGTGAACGCGGTACCGCTCAGCTGCTCGGCATAAAGGCCGTGGGCAACCCGTTGCGGTGAGTTGCGGCCCTGCGGCAGCGCTCCAGGAATCGCTTCGCTCTCGTGCTCGTTGCCGAACCCGCTCAGGTAGCCCGGCGGCGAGGCCGCCAGCACGTCGACCTGCCGATGGTCCGTCAATTCGGACATTCGCCCCTCCTGAAGATTCATTCCGCCGCGCTCCCATCGGACCCGCCAGCGGCTCGGTCGTCAAGGCCTAGCGGCTTCCTTCTCGACCGAACGTTCGGTTTACTGGACGCCAGGAGGTGGCCGATGCCGGAGCTCAACGCCCTGGTCGCACAGCACGCCGCCGGGCTCGATCGGGCCCGCGAAGCGATCCGCAGCCGCGACTACTTCAGCGCGTACGCCGAGTCACCCTCGACCCGCGTATGGGGCGAGGCGGCGCCAACCGATGGGTTGGCGGCCTTCGAGGCGCTGCGGCACAAGCCCTTCCCGCTGGATACCCCTGGCGCGGCCGGCACGATCGCCCCGGAGCGGTCGCCGTACGGACTCGAGCTTGCGGTCGATTACCCCCATGTTCACAACGACGGCGTCGACACTCTCGTCGCGGCGGCGAAGATCGGCCTGCCGCAATGGCGCGATGCCGGACCGGCCGCGCGAACCGCGGTCGGCATCGAGATCCTGGCGCGCATCAACGCCCGAAGCTTCGAGTTCGCGCATGCGGTCATGCACACGACGGGTCAGCCATTCGTGATGGCGTTCCAGGCCGGCTGCGCGCACGCCCAAGACCGGGCGCTCGAAGCGATTGCCTACGCGTACGACGCGATGACGCAAGCACCGCGGTCGGCCAGCTGGGAAAAGCCACGCGGAAAGGGCGAACCGCAACGGCTGGCGAAGACCTTCACCGTGGTGCCACGCGGTGTCGCGCTCGTGATCGGCTGCGCCACCTTCCCGACCTGGAACAGCTATCCCGGCCTGTTCGCGAGCCTCGTCACCGGCAACCCGGTGATCGTGAAGCCGCACCCGCGGGCGGTGCTGCCGCTGGCACTGACTGTCGCAGTTGCCCGCGACGTCCTCACGGAGTATGGATTCGACCCGAACCTGGTGACGCTCGCCGTCGAAGACGTCGGCCAGGCGCTCGCGACGCCGCTCGCGACCCATCCTGATGTGCGCATCGTCGACTACACCGGCTCGTCGGGGTACGGCGAATGGCTCGAAGCCAACGCCCGGCAGGCGCGGGTCTTCACCGAGAAGGCGGGCGTCAACTGCGTCGTCGTCGACTCGACCGACAACCTCAGCGGGCTCGCCGCGAACCTCGCCTTCTCGTTGTCGCTGTGCAGCGGACAGATGTGCACGACTCCCCAGACGATCCTGATTCCGCGCTCAGGCATCGACACCGACCAGGGGCACCGCAGTGTCGACGACGTGATCGCGGCGCTGGCCGCCGCGCTCGAAGGACTGCTCGGCGAACCGGCCCGCGCCGTGAACATCCTCGGCGCAATCGGCGACGACGAGGTGCTACACCGGCTCGAGAGGGCGGCGAAACTCGGCGACGTCGCCATCGCCTCGCGCGCGGTCGACCACCCGGAGTTCGCGGCCGCCGCCGTTCGCACACCGCTGGTCGTCAGGCTCGCCGTCGACGACGACACCTACGCCCGCGAGTGCTTCGGCCCGGTCGCGTTCGTCGTCGAGACCGACGGCACACCCGCGAGCCTCGATGTCTGGCGGCGCGTCGCCACTGAGCGCGGGTCGCTCACCGCCTCGATCTACTCCACGGACGCCGATGTGCTGGCCGCCGCCGAAAACGTCGCGCTCGACGTCGGTGTCTCGATCTCGTGCAATCTCACCGACGACGTCTACGTGAACCAGACCGCCGCCTTCTCGGACTTTCACGGCACCGGCGCCAACCCGGCCGCAAACGCGAGCCTCACCGACGTCGCCTTTGTCGCCGACCGGTTTCGCATCGTCGAGTCACGACGTCCGGCATGACCGCCGAGGCGACTGTGGGCGACGACACGACCCCAGCCCGGCGGCGTCCGCCGTACGACGCTGCGAGATTGCTCGACGTCGCGGTGGCGGTCTTCAACGAGCGCGGTTACGACGGCACCAGCATGGAGGATCTGGCCCGCGCGGCTGGCATCACGAAGTCGTCGTTCTACCACCACGTGGACGGCAAGGAAGCACTGCTGTCGGCGGCCTGCGACCGCGCGCTCGACGCGTTGTTCGCGATCCGCGACGAACCCACGACCAACACCGGGCGGGCATTCGACAGGTTCGAGCACGTTCTGCTGCGGACGACGCAGACGCTGCTCGCCGAGCTCCCCTACGTCACGTTGCTGCTGCGGGTTAGAGGGAATACCCCGATCGAGCTCGCCGCGCTCGCCCGCCGGCATCGACTGAAATTCGCCACCGCCCGCGCGGACAGGTTGGGACACGTCCGCTTTCATCCCGGCAGCCTGTGGAACGGATTTGAGCGCAACGCGTTCCGGTTCGTCATGGTGAGCCACTGGATCGGCATCACCATTTTTCTGGCCGCATTCATCGCCGCGCTGTGGCTGCCCGTGCTGATCTGGCTGGCGATGGATAAGGAGTGGGCTGCGCTCGTTGCCTTCGCGCTGCTGCCGTCCGCGCTGCTCGGAGTCTGGTACCGGAATCCGCTGCGCGCGCTGCTCGCGCCGCTCGGCATTTATGGAATGTTCGCGATCGTCGCCAACGGATTGCTCGCCGCGCTCACCGGGCGACAGCTCGAATGGAAAGGCAGAGCGCTCTAGAAAGAGCTACTATAACCTCGTGGCCGATATCGCCGTATTGGACGACGATGTTGATTTTCGGAACTACCTCGACGATTTTCTTAAAGACGAGGGTGGTTTCACCGTGCGCGCCTTCGGACAACCCCAGGAGCTTTTCGCCGCCTGCGAGGAACAACTGCCGGAGATTGTGCTGCTCGACATGAAGATGGGCGTCGTCGGCGGCGACCGCGTGCTCGAACAGTTGCTCACGCGCTGGCCGGGGCTGTGCGTCATTATCGTCACCGGCTACCCGTCGCTCGAAGACATGCGCGCGACCTTCAAGCTGAAGGTTTTCGATTATCTCGCCAAGCCGTTCACGCTCGTTCAGCTCCGCCAGGTGCTGAAAAATGCCACCGAGGCGTTCGGGCTCGGCCGTTCTCCGCAGGACCGCTTGCGGGAGCGCCTGGGTCACAGTATCAAAATGCTGCGTGTCGCGCGCGATTGGTCTTTGAAGGATCTGGCGCAACACACCAAGTTGAGCGTGTCGCAGATCAGTGCCATCGAGCGCGGCACCAATATGCCGAGCATGGAAAGTCTGCTCGCGATCTCAAAAGCGTTCGAGAGAAAGCCATCGGAAATTCTCGCGGGGATCGACTTTTGACCATGCGCCTGGTGCAGATCGCCCATCCTTCCAACGGCCGCCGCGTGGCGCTGGTCGATGACTCCACGCTTCGGCTCCTCGGAACGCACCGGTCCATTTACTCGTTCGCCCTCGCCGCGATCGAGACTGGCTGCCGCCTGTCCGAGCTGATCTTGAGCGACATCTCCGATCTCACGCTCGACTATGACGCCGTCTACGCGCTCAGCTCCGAATGGAGTTTTCTGCCGTCCTTCGATCATCCCTCGGAACCCGCGCGCTGCCTCGTCTCCGGCACCGGGCTGACGCATCTGGCCAGCGCCGCCAATCGCGACGCGATGCACGCTTCGGCGGCCGTGACCGATAGCATGCGCATGTATCAGCTTGGTGTCGAGCAAGGCCGCCCCGCGCCCGGCGAAACCGGCGCCGCTCCCGAATGGTTTTATAAAGGAAGCGGCCATATCCTCCGGGGCCACGGCGCGCCGCTGACCGTTCCAAATTTCGCCGGTGACGGCGGCGAAGAACCGGAGCTCGCGGCCGTCTACATTGTCGATCCCGAGGGCAATCCGCGCCGCCTCGGCCTCACCACCGCCAACGAGTTCTCCGATCATCAGATTGAGAAACAAAACTATCTATACTTGGCCCATTCGAAACTCCGCGCCTGCGCGATCGGCCCGGAGCTGATCCTCGACCCCGACTTTTCGCTCGTCACCGGGACCGTGACCATCGAGCGCGACGGCGAGATCCTCTGGACCAAGGAAATTTCCACAGGCGACCAGCGCATGTGCCATTCCCTTGCGAATATCGAGCATCATCATTTCAAATACGAGCCGCACCGACGCCCCGGCGACGCGCACATACATTTCCTCGGTGCCGGCGCGTTCAGCTTCGGCGAAGGGATCACGCTGGAGGATGGCGATTATGTGGCGATCGAGTGGTCGGGCTATGGCCGCGCGCTGCGGAACCGGATCGAAATGGAGCAGCCCGGCGACAAAGTAGTACAGGCCGTGGCCCTGTAGGCAATTTCTGCCGCCGGGATGTGTGATACTTTGGCAGCAACCCGATACTGGAAGACCCAACAATGGCAGTTCCGCCACGCCTATTCATATCCTACTCGCACGATTCGCCCGCCCATAAGCAGTGGGTTCTCAAACTTGCATTAGACCTTCGCAAGAATGGGATCGACGCGGCAATTGATCAGTGGGACCTGAGCCCTGGCGATGACATCCCGACCTATATGGAACAAGGTCTTAAAGCAGCGGAGCGCGTCGTTGTCGTGTGTTCAGCGAAGTACGTCGAACGGGCGAATGATGGAAAGGGTGGAGTTGGCTACGAAAAGATGATCGTTACTGCTGAGCTAATCGAAAACTTGGGAACGAAGAAGTTCATTCCCATCATCCGGGGCTCTGGCAATCCCCCCGTTCCTACCTTCCTTGGGTACAGGCTATACATCGATTTTGAGGACGATGCCAAGTACATGAGTAGCCTCGAAACGCTTTTGCGCGAGTTGCTCCACGCCCCTGATCCAGCTAAGCCGCCCGTAGGGCCTAACCCTTTCAGTAGTGATGGTAGCGGCGACATTGAGACTACGGCCGAAGGGTTAGATCTTTCTCCAACCGCCAGTGGGCCGCTGGATCCGGAAGTAGCGCCACCTAAAGATGACGTGAGTGCGATCGTTGCAACGATGAAAGCGCTATTTACCCAGCCTTCTCACGCGTTGGAACTTAACGACCTTATTATGCCAGTCGCGAACGACGCTCGATCAAAGATCGAGGAATCCGATGTCGTGAACTTTGCGCCTCATCCTTCGAAGGACGAACTTGTTCGGCGGATAGTGACGATGGACCAAGCCACGAATAAACTTGCTCACCTCTTCGCAGTTGGATGCCACTGGGCCGATACCAAGAAGGCAAGGACGTTCAGCAAGGCACTGTCGCGTGTCGCCATCGTACCCAGCCCAAAAGGGACGTTCTTTGAAACTTGGGAAACCGTAGCGCGGTACGCGGCGCTGCGAGTAATGTACGCAGGTGGAGTGGCGGCATGTGCGAATGATTCATTCGACGTTTTGGCTCAGCTATTACTGGAAACAAAGTCGCGAGTCAGATATCAAGAAGCTGAAGCGCCTCTCGTAGCAGTCCTACATCACCGCGCAGGCTTCGCGAAAGATTACTGGAAATGGCTACCTGGCAGGGAACGGCACTTTTTGCCTGTCTCGGATTACCTGGAGGAGTCTTTGCGTTCCACATTCACGTCTCAGGAAATTGCGAGCGATGACGAAGAAGTCTCGATGATTTTCGATAAATTCGAATTCTTCCAGGCTTTGATCTATGGAGACCTAACCTATAGTGAGTCTTCGTCCCATTGGGCTCCTCTTGGCACCTTCATATGGAGGCGTCGCGATCTTTTTGAGCGGACACGGAAGGAGATTAAGGATCGTGGCAAAGACTGGAAACCCCTTCTAGCCGGCCTATTCTCTGCCT
>PLCK01000271.1:0-20211 GCA_003134755.1 Actinomycetota bacterium
CGCCGACGTCGTGATCGAGAACTACCGGCCCGGGTCCCTCGAGCGTTTCGGTCTGTCGTTCGACGACGTTCGCCGCGCGAACCCGCGGGTCGTCTATTGCTCGATCTCCGGGTTCGGAAGCCACGGCGCCGGTGCGGGGCTGCCGGGCTACGACTTCGTCGNNCGACGTCCTCGCCGGAAAGGATGCGGTTGTAGGGATTCTGGCCGCGCTACGGCATCGCGACGCCACCGGCGTTGGTCAGCGCGTCGAGGTCGACCTGATGTCGAGCCTGCTTTCGGGGCTCGTCAACCAAGCGAGCGGCTACCTGGCCGCGGGCACCGATCCGCAACGGCTCGGCAACCGGCATCCGAGCATCGCGCCGTACGAGATGTTGCGGTGCAGTGACGGGTTGCTCGCGGTCGCCGTCGGCAACGACGGGCAGTTCGCTCGCTTCGTCGAAGCGCTCCGGGCTCCCGGGCTGGCTAGCGACACGCGGTTCGCTACCAACGCGGCGCGGGTCGCCAACCGTGACGAACTGGCGCAGTTGCTCGAGCAACAGTTGGCGACGTCCTCGGCTCGAGAATGGGAACAGCGAATACGCGCGGCCGGAATCGCCTGCGGGCGGGTGAACACGATCGGCAAAGCCATCGCATACGCCGACAAGCTCGGGCTTGAGCCGCTCGTCGACGTCGGCGACGGTCGGTTGCCGCAGGTGCGGAGCCCGATCCGCCTGTCGGCGACGCCGTCGGGTCGCCCGGTGGCTCCCCCNNAGCTCGGCCAGCACACCGACGAGGTGAAACGCTGGCTCAACGCCGCCAGCGATGCCGAGCTGCCGCCGCTAGCCTGATGCCGACAGCCAGAAGGGCCGTATTCGATGAGTGACTATGTGGTGCAGGCGGCCGATCTGCTCGGACTCGACGACGGCCTGTCGACTGACGAGAAAGCGGTGCGGGACGCCGTCCGCGCGTACTGCGAACGACGCCTCACGCCGTCCATGGGTGATTGGTTCGAAGCCGGCGCGATTCCGGAGATCCGCGAGATAGCGCGGGAGCTCGGAAGCCTCGGCGCCTTGGGGATGCATCTAGTCGGTTACGGCTGCCCGGGCATGAGTGCTGTCGACTACGGCCTTGCGTGCACAGAACTCGAAGCGTGCGACTCCGCGATCCGCTCGCTGGTGTCGGTGCAGGGGTCGTTGGCCATGTTCGCCATCTGGCGATTCGGCAGCGAGGCGCAAAAACAGGAATGGCTGCCGGCAATGGCGACGGGTGACGTGATCGGCTGCTTCGGATTGACCGAACCGGATCACGGTTCAGATCCCGGTGGCATGCGCACCTCGGCGAAACGTGACGGGTCCGACTGGGTGCTGTCGGGGCGCAAGGCGTGGATCACCAACGGCTCGATCGCCGATGTCGCGATCGTGTGGGCGCGCACCGAGGCCGGCATCCGCGGATTCATCGTGCCGACGGGCCTCGCGGGCTTCAGCGCGCCGGAGATCAAACACAAGCTCTCGTTGCGGGCGTCGGTAACTAGCTACCTCGTACTCGACGACGTACGACTGCCAGCTGACGCCGAATTGCCTTCCGCACAAGGCTTGTCGGCGCCGCTCTCGTGCCTCAACGAAGCCCGCTACGGCATCGCCTGGGGTGCCATGGGTGCAGCGCGCACCACCTTCGAGTGTGCACTCGACTACGCGAAGACGCACATCCAGTTCGGCAAACCGATCGCGGGATTCCAGCTCACGCAGGCCAAACTCGTCGAGATGGCTCTCGAGCTGAACAAAGGCCTCTTGCTCGCATTGCATCTGGGCCGACGCAAGGATGCCGGCGTGCTCGCGCCTGAGCAGGTCAGCTTCGGCAAACTCAACAACACCAGGGCGGCGTTGGAGATCTGCCGCACAGCCCGCACGGTTCTCGGAGCGAACGGGATCTCCTTGGAATATCCGGTGATCAGGCACATGAACAACCTCGAGTCGGTTCTGACCTACGAAGGCACAGCGGAAATGCACACGCTGGTGCTCGGCCAGGCCCTGACCGGCATCGCCGCCTACCGCTGACGGCGGCGCTGCGCAGCTTCCGCGTGATCATGCAGTTGGTGTAGTGGCACGCCCGCATGTCGAGACATCAACTGCATGATCGAGCCTGTTGGCGATGACGGACGGGTCGCCCACACAGGAAGGTCACCGGTTGCTCGTCATCGCAGTGAAACGTGGGGGCTATCCGCCGTAACGCCCAGCCACTACTCTGCGCGTCAAAACCTGGGAAGGGGCGCGCGTGACAACACTGGGTCGAGCCACCGAAGACGTCGAGATCGTCGCCGAGGTACGGGAGGGCGACTACGGCAACCGGCTCGCCATGATCGAACCTGGCGGCGCCGAGTACGTCTCGCTGTCCGAACGCCATGGGAACCCGTGGGGACTGCTCGCGACGTGGACGTCGCCGAACCTCGAGTTCGCGACCGTCTTCGTCGGCGTCCTCGGTGTGGCCGCGTTCGGTCTGTCGTTCTGGCAGGCGACGGCCGCGCTCGTGGTCGGTACGGCACTCGGTTCGCTCACACACGGGCTGCTCTCGGCGCGTGGGCCGCAATTCGGCGTCCCTCAGATGATCTTGTCGCGGATCCCGTTCGGCTACCGCGGCAACTGGCTGCCGGCCGGGCTCAATGCGATCACCGCCAGCATCGGCTGGTTCGCGGTGAACAGCGTCAGCGGCGCGTTCGCGTTGAACACCCTGACGCACATGCCGAAATGGCTGTGCCTGACGATCATCGTCGGCGTGCAGCTCGCCGTCGCGTTCTTCGGCCACAACCTCGTCCACTTCTTCGAGCGGGTCGCGCTGCCTATTCTCGGCGTCGCGTTCATCCTCGCGGCGATCTCGATATTCAGTAAGGCACACCCTGGCGCGGTACACGGCAGCGGCGGCATCGGCGGCTTCCTGGTCACCCTCGGCGCCGCCTTCGGTTATGCGGTCGGGTGGAACCCTTACGCGTCGGACTACACCCGCTACCTGCGACCCAGCACACCGAAGGCCGCGACCGGCCTCGCGGCCGGACTCGGCGTCTTCATCTCGTGCGTGGCGCTCGAGGTCATCGGCGCAGGGTCGGCGACGATCGGCAACGCCGGCGACGCGTTGGGTGACCCGACCGGCGCCTTCACCGGACACATGAGCACCGCCCTCGCCGACTTCGTGCTCATCGCGATCGCGCTCGGTGCGGTATGCGCCAACGTGCTGAACATCTACTCGGGCGCGATGTCCTTCCTGACGCTCGGCTTCCGGCTCCCGCTCGCGCTGCGCCGGGCAATCGTCGCGCTCTCCGCCGGTGTGATCGGCTTCATCGTCGCGCTGACCGGGCTGCACGACGCCGGCACGAAGTACGAGAATTTCCTTCTCGTCATCGCCTACTGGATCGCGCCGTGGCTCGGCGTCGTCTTCATGGACGCCTGGCTGCACCGCCGCGACCGCGTCGACGGATTCCTGTTCGACGTCCGCCACAACCCGTGGGCAGGTTGGGCGTCGATGGCGATCGCGATGGCCGTGAGCATCTGGTTGTTCTCCGACCAGACCAAGTACGTTGCGCCCATTCCGAAGGCACACCCCGGTATCGGCGACATCACGTTCGAGGTCGGGTTCGTGCTGGCCGCGTTGCTGTACGCGGTGTTCTTCAAGCTTCAGGGTGGCCGGCGCTCCGAGGTGCTGGTCATCCCCGACTACGGCGCCAGCGCCGCCCGGAAGTAGGTCGCTCAACCCGCGCAGTTCCGCGTGATCATGCAGTTGATGTATTGGCACGCCCGCGTGTCGAGACATCAACTGCGTGATCGAGCTTGTTCGCGATCGCAGAGAGGGGTTTGGGGCGGGTAGCTCGGTTACCCGCGCAGGAAGGTCACTGGTTGCTCGTCGCCGTCCCAAGTCACTGTTGTCTGCGCGGGCTCGGTACGAGCAACAACCCGACCAGCCCGGACGACGAGGTGCCGGCGCGACCCGAGGCGGATGGCGTCGACGTCGGTCGGCGCATCGAAGACCACGAAGTCGGCCGGATTCCCTTCGGCAATGCCGTAGTTGGGCAGCCCGAGAGCCAACGCGGGGTTCACGGTCACCATGTCGAGCAGGCGCCGCAACTCGTCGTCCCCGCTGTAGTGACCTAGGTGCACGAACACGAACGCCGCCTGCACCGGATCGCCGAAGCCCAGCGGATACCACGGGTCCATCACCGAGTCGTGGCCGATGCAGACGTTGACCCCGGCCTCTTGCAGCTGCTTCACCCGGGTGTGGCCGCGCCGGATCGGCCCGGTGTCGAAGCGCCCCTGCAGAACCGCGTTGTCGAGGGGGTTGGTCACCATATGCAGTCCGGCCCGCTTGATGTTGTTCACCAGCCGATACGCATACGCAGCGTTGTACGAATGCATCGCCGTCGTGTGGCTGGCCGTCACCCGGCCTGACATGTTGCGGCGAATGGTCTCGGCTGCCATCACCTCGACGAACCGCGAGTGGTCGTCGTCGGTCTCGTCACAGTGAATGTCGACGCGCAGCCCGAACTCCTCGGCCAGCGCGAACGAGAACTGCACCGACTCGACGCCGTCCTCGCGGGTAAGTTCGTAGTGCGGGATGCCTCCCACGACGTCGGCGCCGAGTTCGACGGCCTCGCGCATGAGCTCGCGGCCGCCGTCGAACGACAGGATGCCGAGCTGCGGAAAAGCGACGAGCTGCAGGTCGACCTGGCCGCGCGCCTCCTCTCGCACCTCGACCAATGCGCGTACCGCCGTCAGTGACGGGTCGCAGATATCGACGTGACTGCGAACATGTTGGACGCCGTTGGCCAGCTGCCATCGCAACACCTGCCGAACCCTCGTCTTCACGTCCTCGACGGTCAGGTCCTTGACCCGCTCACTCCAGACCGCGATGCCTTCGAACAACGACCCCGACACGTTGGGCCGCGGCTGCCCGACGGTCAGCACGGCGTCGAGGTGGATGTGCGGCTCGACGAGCGGCGGCGTCACCAACCGACCGGCCACGTCGATCGTCTCCCGGGCGTCCTGCTCGATCGGCACGAACAGACCGTCTCGGACGCCGAGATCGGTGAGTCCAGCCGTACCGCGAACCTGTGCGTTTCGCACCAAGAGGTCAAGCACGCGCAGAATCTACGCCCAGTCATCGGCCCGTCGACCGTCAGCCCGCGTCTATTTGACTGGCGTGTTCAGCAAATCCTGAGCGGCCGTGATGTGGAACACGACCAGCTGCCAGTCCGTCATCCCGAGGCCCGATCGCGGGGTGACAGTCAGTGTGTAGGTCAGGCCGGGATGCCATTGCCCAAATTTGGACTCGAGGTCGAAACTGCGAATGAACCCACGGTCGCAGGTCACTGTCACAGCGGGGACGGGCGAGTACTCCAGGGTGACGTCGACGGCCCCGACGGTGCCTGCCGGCACGGTACAGCGGAGTTGAACCTCCACATGTCCGCCTTGAGGAACCTTGAACGTTGCCGACTTCGACTGCGTCGCTGAACCTGATGCGGAGGCCAAGACTTCGTACCCATTGGTGACGATCACCGGTCGGTGTCGCGCTCCCGTGATGGCGGGTACAGTCAAAGCCGCCACCGCTGCGATGACGACAGCCATCGCCGCGCTTGCGGCTACCCGAGTCCGTCGCCGCATACGACGGCCGAGCGCTCTGATCGCGTCGGCCGGCGCTCCTGCCGGCGGGGCCTCGTGCGCCAGGTCCGTGAGGTAGCTGCGCAGCTCATGCTCGCTGAGCGTCACCTTCATCCCTCCACGACGATTCCACCTGACGAGCCGTCAGCCGCTGCCGACAGTGAGACATCGACGCGCAGCCGCTGCAGCGCCTTGCTGCATTGGCTCTTTACGGTGCCGACGGAGCATCCGAGCACGCGTGCCGTGTCGAGCTCTGTCAGGTCTTCGAAGTACCGCAAGACCACGACTGCACGCTGGCGGCGTGGCAACTGGGCCAGTGCGTCGGCAACGACGAAGCGATTCGAGGCGAGATCGGTGAAGTCGATCTGCTCCGATCGCTCCGGGAGTGATTCAGTAGGAGTCTCGGTTCGCCACCTCCGTCGCCACCACGTTGCATAGGTGGTGTAGAGGATCCGGCGAACATATGCCTCTGGATCGTCGACGAGGCGGCCCCATGCGAGCCAGGCCTTCGCGAGCGCGACCTGCACAAGGTCCTGTGCGAGATCGGCGTCACGGGTCAGTAGGTACGCCACCCGCAGCAGCGAAGTCGAGCGCGCGCTGACAAAGTCGCTGAAGTCCGCCTCCTCCGCCACGCCCCCACCTCACCTCGCCGTTCGTTCTACCACTTGGCCGCCGGATATGGTTGCCCGTGACGCGACGAACTTGGATGGCAACCTTTCTCCTTGGTCAGGTTGTATGTCCGGTCAGGTAGCTACCCGCGACCCTCCTCATCCCACGGAACAGCGCACCGGAGCAGGCATGGCCCGTGCATCAGCAGTCGGCGCAGCCGGACTGCTATGTGCCGGTCTGGTCGCTGGCTGCACGTCGCCTGGTCATGGGGCGCGCACTCGATCGGCGGCAAGTCCCGCGCTGTCGGGTTGGCGTAGCACAGCCGAAGCTGACGTGGCGCTGCGCGCGCTATCTCAGCCCGCAGCCAACTTTCCGGACACCCCGACCTACTACGCGGGGAACACGCAGACGGACGAATTAGAGGCGCCCGAGGCCGCGTGGTGCGACGCCGGCTTGTCCCCCAGCGACCGCTTGCGCATCGCCGACCGTGACGAAACGTTCACCATCAACAAAACGCAATTCCTCGGTCAGTCGGCCACGGCGTACCAGGGTTCGGGCGCGGAGCTGGCGCTCACAGAGATGCGTACCGCGCCCGCCCTTTGCCCCACAGGCATGTCACCCGGGCCCAATGGAACTGTGATCGACGCGACGTTGACACTCGGCCGACCGCCCGGGAGTGCTCCCAAAGGCGCGATCGACGTGCACATGACTCAGGTGATCCACCCTCTCGGGGACCCCATCGCAGCGGACGCGATTGCCGGTTACCCGGCGGTAGCCGAGTTCGTAGCCTTTCGATGCGGCGACGTGGTCATCTCCTTGGCTTTCTTCAGTACGTCCAATGCCGACCGATTGGCTGGCACTTCGTATCTCAATCGTGCTCTGCTCCACCGCACCTGCGCCTAGTGAGTCGACCATTTTCGAGTCACGGCAACCATTCGCCGTCGCCAGGTAGTAACAACCTGCGAGCTAAGCACACCGTTCGATCCGCTCCGAGTCGAGGGAGCCGTCGTGTCTTGGTCGCAGATATGGTTGTCATACGAGGTGGAATCGCGGCAGCTGATACTGCTGTCCACCGCCGAGTCGTCGTCCGTCGATCTGCCGGCACCTGTGAATCAGACTGCACCTGGAGCAAACGACGCACGCCGGACTCTGCTGCGAAGGCTCGCCGGACCGCTTTTCAGCTTGTTGACCGTCGCCGCTCTAATGACCGCGTGCCAGTCACCGCCAGCCGGGTCGGCGCCACCTACCTCCGCGGGCGCCGTAGACCTGGGCGCTGCGACGGGTACGTGCGTATCGGTGCAGGTCGGCGTGGCCGCGACTCGTGCGATGGCGATCGTTCCGGCTCGCCTACTACCGATGACGTGCACCTCGATGCACGACACACCACGCGGATTGCATCCGGCCGACCCACGTTGGGCTCGCGTACTCCGCTGCGCGGTCGCGCCCGAGGCTCCTGAATGCGCGACGGGATCGGCAGGCTTCCACCCGTCGGCCAAGGGCCGGGCCGCGATCGCCGCGCTCAGCTGGCGTCAGGGCAGGTAGCGGCGGGCGCCGGCGTATTCGCTGGCGAACGGTTGCGCCGACAGCGATGAGAGCTCTACCGGGCTGCCAGTCTGCAGCGAGCTCAGCATCGTGTTGTTCCCGACGTAGATACCGACGTGGTGCACCAATCCGTTGTGCGCGAAGAACACCAGATCACCGGGCTGTAGGTCGGTTCGCGCAACCGCCACGCCGGCCCGCGCCTGGGCGTCGGCATCGCGCGGAATCGTGACGCCGCGCATGGCGTACGCGAGGTGGGTGAACCCCGAACAATCGAACCCGAATCCCGACGTGCCACCCCACAAGTACGGCAGCCCGGCGAACAACTGGGCCGTGTGCACGACGTCGGTGGCCGACGCGGGCAGCGCCGCCCCGCCCGTGGCGACCACCGCCGCGTCGGCGACTCGAAGCTGCGCCACCCGGCCGTCGGGCAAGTCGACGTGCACCCACACCGAATCGCTCGCAGCTGAGCGCAGCCGGGTGCCCATGCTCACCTCGACGAGGCGCGTCACACCGTCGACCGCGTACACCCACGCTGTCGGTCGCACCACGACGGCGTCGCGCCCGGTCTGCGCGGGTGCCTCAAAAACCAGCTGTACCAGGGGAATCCACCCCGGATACCCGCGCCCGTCGAGAGGCGTCGGCTGGTCCGGGACGACGACATGCGCCCACGTGCCCTGCCGCTTGTCGACGACCACCCGCTCACCGAGAAGCAGCTGACTGTCGACGAGTCCGTTAAGCGCCCGCCGCTGCGCGGTACTCATCGAACCCAGCCAGGTCCGGACGCCGGCCGGCCGGCGCAGTGCCGGCGCGTCGATCGCCCGCGGAGAACCTGGACTGTGCCACAACGTCGCCACCGAGACGTCTACATACGCGGTGGCCGGAAGTGCGGGCAGAGTAGGCGGAGCCGACACACTCGGCCCGACGACCGTAGCCGTCGGCCGACCGGCCGAAGCCGTTGACCCGCCCGCCGTCGGCGCCTGCGTAGGCGCAGATGTTGAACTCGGCGACGCCGTCGCCGACGTGGCCGTCGGCACNNTCCCCATCCCTGGCCCGACATCCGCCGTATTCGAATCCGCGACGACCGACGATCCGGTCGCCGCGCCCCCCACCCTCGAGTTGCTACCCGCGGCAGGCGACGGTGACGTCGAACAGCCGGCGAGCAGGATCAGCAGTGCGTACGACGAGACCAGCGCACATCCGGTCGCGCCAGCTGCTCGTCGTCCCGCCATCTGTCCACTGTGGTCCAGTGGCGTCGCGGGCGACAGTCAAACGGCTAAACCGCGGTGCGTTGCGCGCCGATCACGACCGCCCGCCGGGCGGCAAGCGCACGAGCCGCCTCGTTGGGCACGTAGCCGAGGGTCTGGGCGATCGCCTGCACGCGCTCGCGGGTTTCCCGCTTGACGTTGGGCTCGTTGCACAACGCGCGCGATGCGGTCGACTTCGACACTCCCGCGGCCTCCGATACGTCCTCGAGGGTCACCGATGCCCGTACCAACTGCAGCCTGCGTCCGTTCACAACCATCTCGGCCTCCGTCATGTCACACCCTGAGCTGTCTTTTGGGCTCAACGACGACACTTCCAGC
Organism: Actinomycetota bacterium; assembly: GCA_003134755.1. Taxonomy (GTDB): domain Bacteria; phylum Actinomycetota; class Actinomycetes; order Acidothermales; family Acidothermaceae; genus PALSA-607. The sequence continues at coordinate 9,353 of PLCK01000271.1, forward strand.
CCCATGTGACGGGAACGTTGCCTGCGCGGAAATCTGCGGTTACCAATGGCCAAGATCATGTGTTCGGAGCTGAAGAACTGGGGTCGGTGTCACGCGCAAGCACCTCAAGTACCGGAAGTGCCCGTTCGAGCAGCGCGAGCTGCGCCGGGGTGAGCCTGCCGATGCGTCCGCTCAGGCCAGCGGCCCGCTCGTTCCAGAGTGCAGCGATGGTCGTGCGACCGCCCTCGGTGATCGCGATCAGGCAGGCCCGGCCGTCGGTCGGATCATCGACCCGGTCGACGTGCCCGAGTTCCTCGAGGCTGGCGACGACCCTGGTCGCGACCGGGGCGCCGACCATCTCGCGCGCAGCGAGGTCGCTCATGCGGATCGGACCGAACTCTTCGATAGTCGCAAGAGCCGAGACCTGGGACGGCGTGAGGCCGGCCGCCCCGTGCTGCCTGACCGCCCGGGCGAGCCGGGACACGACGAGCCGCAAACGGGCGGCGGTCTCGGCGTCCGCCCGGCCATTGGCACGGACCGCCTGCTTCGTGACTGCTCCTGCCGGCCGAACCACAATCCGGCTCATGCGCGGCCCTCCTCGAATGCGATCTCGTCCTCGAGCGCGGCGCGGTCGTCCTCGAGCGCCAGCTCACCTGGCACCGCGCCAGAGGTGAGTGCGGCGGCGCCCAGGTGCTCGTGCTGCCGGTGCGCCTCGTGCGGATCGTGCGCGTCGTCGTCGGCGTGCACATATCGGCGTCCGCGCAATGCAGAGAAGAGCGCACCAACAACCGACAGCGCGATGGCCATCGAGAACACGATGACGAGGCCGTGATGGAACGGCGACGAGATCAGATTCGGGAAGAACTGCTTGCCGGTGAGGGTCTGCCACTGGGCGTTGGTCACCTGAGCGCTCGACTGCGAACCGAGCAGGCTCTGCAGCGGGTTGTAGCCCAAGAACGACGCGAAGAGGCTGCCGACCGGCGGCAAGTTCGCCACCGAATGCGCCTGCGCGGGTGAGACCCCGTTGGCGGTGAGGCCGCGGAACATCGAACCGGGAAGGGTGTTCGCGAGCCCGGCAATCATCAGCGAGAAGAAGATGCCGATCGACAACACCATGCCGGAGTTGAGGAAGGTCGCCTGCACACCAGCCGCACCACCGCGCTGGTCGGCGGGCACGCTGTTCATGATCGCNNGCACGAGCAGTGCGAACGCCCAATAGGCGAAGTTGGTTGGCAGCAGGAGGAGACCGACGAAGCTGCCGGCGATGACAACCATGCCCGCCGTTGATAGTGCGCGTGCGCCGTGTCGATCGGAGAGGTACCCGGCGAGCGGACCCGCGACAAGGAAGCCGACCGTCAAAGGAAGCAAGTAGATGCCTGCCCACAACGGAGTGTCGGCGTACTTGTAGCCGTGGAGCGGCAACCAGATGCCCTGCAGCCAGATGATGAGCATGAACTGCATCCCACCGCGCGAGATCGCGGCGAGCAGCCCGGCGATGCCGCCGGTGGCGAACGCGCGGATGCGGAACAACCGCAGGTTGAACATCGGCGCATCGACGCGCAGTTCGATGATCACGAAGGCTATGAGCGAAGCGACGCCGGCGATGAGGCCGACGAGCACCTTGGGCGCGGTCCAGCCCATCGTGTGACCGCCGTACGGCTGGATCCCGTAGACGATCGCCGCGAGCACGGCGGTAAGACCGAAGGCGAACGTCGCATTGCCCCACCAGTCGATTCGGGCCTGCACACGTTTCCCATTGTCACGCAAGGATTTGTAAGCCCAGATCGTGCCGAGGACGCCGACCGGTACCGACACCCAGAACACCAGCCGCCAGTCGACGACGGAGAGCAGTCCACCCGCAATCAGGCCGATGAACGATCCGGCGATAGCCGCAACCTGGTTGATCCCGATCGCCAGCCCGCGCTGCTCGACCGGAAATGCGTCGGCGATGATCGCGCTCGAGTTGGCGAACAGCATCGCACCGCCGACGCCCTGAACCAGACGCCACAGCACCAACCACATCGCACCGCCGCCACCGCGCATCGGATCGAGTGCCAACACGATCGACGCGAACGAGAACACCGCGAACCCGGCGTTGTAGATCTTGACCCGCCCCAGCATGTCGCCGAGCCGGCCGAGTGTGACCACCAGAACGGCGGTCACGAGCATGTAGCCCATCATCAGCCACAACAGGTAGCCGACATTGCCGGGCGACAGCGGATCGATCCCGATACCCCGGAAGATCCCCGGCAGCGAGATCAGGATGATCGACGAGTTGATCGTCGCCATCAGCATGCCCAGCGTCGTGTTCGACAGGGCGATCCACTTGTAGTTGTCGCCGTGCTTTGGGACCGTCGCCGTCGCCACCAAGCCTCCACTTACTTACTTGACTTGAAGCAACTATATGGGGCACGCCAACCCGCGATGTTCGAGCAGCGCTCGGCGTTGCCCTGCCGTCGGGCAAGCACCAGGTCAGCCACCCTCTGGGCGGCGTCCAAGGACGGTTGGTGGCCGTGGGCTTGTCCATACGCCCACAGGCCGCGCGCCGGGATGAGTGACTCCTGAAACGACGACGTGGCGACGTGGCGTCGCTTGTCGCAGTTCCAGCCGCCGTCTGGCCACTGCCATCCGATCAGCCGGTCAACCAGGCCGCGAGTGCGTTCGTCCTCAAGCCCGAGCCGGACGGAGTACCAGATCGCGTTGCCGTCCATCGAGGCGCAGTGACGAACCCGGTCTTCCTCACCCCGGTAGATCGCGGTTAAGGGCGGCTCGAGGAAGTGTTTGCCAAGAAGCCAGTCGTAGACACGGTGCACCAACGGCCGCAACGTCTCGTCGCCGGACTGGTAGTCGATCATGGCCAGGCAGGTCAACGTCCAGTGCGGGCCCTGCCACTTGCGGTAGACATGGTGGAGCGTCTTGTCGTCCTGCTCGAAGACGCGCAGCAGGGCGCGTGCGGAACGTGACCCAGAGATCTCAGCGCGAAACGCCCGCGCTCGGTCCGACTCGGCGGACATCCCTGCGACTCGAGCGGCCTTGTAGGCCAGCACCGGATCGTCCGAGCCACCCAGTCGGCGAACTAGCCGCTCTGACGCCGCTTGTCGCTGGATGGCGACGTGGCGGGTCTCGTTCATGCCCGATCCTAACGGCGATGGTCACCGCGTTCGCCAGCGAACTTTGCGCTGCCAAAGACCTACCTGCTGCCGTAGTGGGACTTGTCCGTACGAGGCAGCGGTCGACCGCGTGACGCCGTCCCGAGCGGCCCGTACCGTTGGCACGTGCAGGCGTCGGCGCAGTTGGCAGGCCGGGAAGCGCTCGTTGCGCAGGTGGTCGAAGCTGTGCGCGCCACTCGCGTCACGGTGCTCACCGGNNGGCCGCCCGGCGTCGGCAAGACCCGGATCGCCAACGCCGCATTCGAGCGGCTCGAAACCGACGGCCGGAAACCGGCGCGGATCTACGGGACGGCGGCAGGTCGCGACGTCCCGTTGTCTGCTTTCAGTTCGCTGCTCGACGGCTCATGGGCATCGGCTACCGACGGATTCGGACTGGCCCGCGCACGCGAGGCGGTCGGCGCCGCGCCGCACCATCTCGGAGTGTTCGAACCGGAGCAGGAATTCATGCGAGCAGAGGCCTCCGCCTACGCAGGCGACCTGGCTGGCGCGCGCACCTATGCGCGCCACGCCGCCGAAGCCGCGCACACGCTCGGGCAGCGGCCCATCGCCGTCCTCGCCTGGAACGCGGTTGCTCGATACGGCGACCCGCACACTGCCGTCACGGGTGTCGGCGACGTGAGTTTCGACCGACCGGTTTCCGCTCTGATGCGCGGCCAGATCGCGGCGCTCGACACTTCGGACCCCCAGGCCCTGCACGAAATCGCTGAGGGTTACGCGGCAATCGGCCTGCGTCCGCTGGCCGCCGACGCCTTTGCGACGCTCACGCACATCGCGGCCAACAGCGGCGACGCGCGTCTCGAAGCTCGCGCCGCGCAACGGCTTGCGACGATCCTCGACGAGGGCGAACCGCTGTCGCTGGTCGCGACCCGGATGCCGCGATCGGCACACGCCCTGACCACGCGCGAGCGTGACGTCGCAGCGTTGGCGGCGGCCGGACTGCCCGACAGCGCGATCGCCGAACGGCTCGGGCTCTCGGTGCGAACCGTGCAGACGCACCTGGCACACGTGTATGCAAAGACCAACACGGCCGGACGCCGTGAGCTGGCCGCCCTGATGAACGCGCCTACCCCACCGCGTTGAGGGCGGCTGGGGGCGACTTGTCCGTTCGAAACGGCGGTCTACCGCCGAATTCCACGGACAGGTCGTGGGGTGCGGGGGCAGCGACCGGTCCGCTGACATCATGGGCCCGTGCACATCTCGGCAAAGACCGACTACGCGATGCGGGCCATGCTCGTCTTGGCCGACGCTCCTCGCGACACGTGGGTCAAGGCCGAGAGCATTGCCGCGCAGCAACACCTGCCGCGCAAGTTCCTCGAGGCGATCCTGTCCGACCTGCGCCGCGCCCGGCTGGTCGAGAGCCTGCGCGGAGCCGACGGAGGCTACCGGCTGGCGCGGGCAGCCTCGCAGATCCAGGTTGCCGATGTGATGCGGGCGGTCGACGGCCCGCTGGCCGAGGTGCGCGGTCTTCGGCCGGAGACGCTCGAATACGAAGGCTCGGCCGAGCGACTGCAGGACGTCTGGGTCGCCGTCCGCGCCGGCCTTCGGGCCGTGCTCGAGCGCATCAGCGTCGCCGACGTCGCAGCCGGCAAGATGCCCGCGTCGGTTCGCGGGATGATCCGCGATCTCGAAGCCTGGGTCCCTCGCTAACGCACCTGCGCTCTTCCAGACTGAGCTTCGGCCGCTAACGGTTCCTCGACGGCGGCCGGCACCGAATCGGGAGCCGACGGTGGCAGCGCCTCGCCGCGCGCGTGCCGCACGTGCACCTGCGTGCCGGGATCGAGGGTCAGGCGGTCGGTCGCCTCACGTGCGAGTTGGGCGTAGATGGGTTCGCCGTCGGCGTCGAGGTCGACCCTGGTCTGGAAACCGAGGCGCGTGACCCGGACGATGGTGGCCGGCATCGCGTCGTCCGACGGCTCGTGGGCGAGATCGAGATCGTGCGGCCGAACGAGCAGGTCGCCGAAATGGGTGACCGGACCGAGGAAGCCCATCACCCAGTCGTTCGCCGGATGCTCGTAGACCTCGTGCGGATGCCCGACCTGCTGCACCCGGCCGTCCTGGAGTACGACGATTTCGTCGGCGACCTCCATGGCCTCCTCTTGATCGTGGGTGACGATCACCGTTGTCACGTGCATCTCGTCGTGCAGACGGCGCAGCCAGGCCCGCAACTCCTTGCGTACCTGTGCATCGAGGGCTCCGAACGGTTCGTCAAGCAACAACACCCGAGGCTCGACGGCGAGCGCACGCGCCAGCGCCATTCGTTGCCGCTGTCCGCCGGAAAGCTGTGCCGGGTAGCGGGTCTGGAACTTCTCGAGGTGGACGAGTTCGAGCAGCTGGTCGACCTTGGCTTTCGTCTCGGCCTTTCCTGCCTTGCGGACCCGCAGCCCGAACGCCACATTGTCGTAGACGGTCATGTGCTTGAACGGCGCGTAGTGCTGAAAGACGAAGCCGACCTCGCGCCGTTGCGGCGGCAGGTTCGTCGCATCGCGGTCTTCGATCTGGACCGTTCCGCTGTCAGCGGTATCGAGGCCGGCGATCACTCGCAACAGAGTCGACTTGCCGCTGCCACTTGGCCCGAGCAGTGCAGTGAGCGAGCCGGTGGGAATGTCGACGCTGACATCGTCGAGCGCCTTGAACTGCGCAAACGTCTTCGTCACATTGCGGACGGCGATGCTCACTGCTTTTCCCAACTCATGCGGCGCTCCGGCTGCGAGAACGTAGCCTCCTGCTGATCAGCAAGCTGCCCATAGCGATTATCGCGAGCAACACCGCCGCCGAGTAGGCCGCCGGCTGGTCGAAGTTCTGCAGTCGCTCGTCGATGAACAAAGTCAGCGTGAGCGTCTTTCCGACGACGTGCCCGGAGACGACGGTGACCGCGCCGTATTCACCGAGCGACCGCGCGAGTGAAAGCACCACGCCGTACGCGAGCGCGTCGCGAATCGACGGCAACGTGATTCGCCGAAACGTCTGCCAACTCGACGCGCCGAGCGTGCGGGCGGCCTGCTCCTGCTCGTCGCCGAGTTCCGCAAGAACAGGAGCGACAGATCGGACGACGAGGGGCAGTGACACGAACGCCGTCGCCAGCACCATGCCCGGCAGGCTGAAGATGAGTTTCAACCCGTTGCGTTCGAGCCAAGACCCGAAGAACCCGAACTTGCCGTAGACCAGAATCAGCGCCAGTCCGACGACAATTGGCGAAACCGCCTGCGGAATATCGACCAGGACGTCGAGCAGATGCCGCCCCGGAAAGCGCCGGCGCACCAGCAACAGCGCTGCGCCTACTCCGAACACGGTGTTCAGCACGACCGCGGCGACCGCCACGATCAACGTGACCTCGATCGCGCTGCGCGCCTCGCTCGTCGTCAACGCCGACCAGATCGGGCCGACGCCGTGCTGGAACGCGCGATAGAACACCATCGCCACTGGTGCTGCGAGCAGCACGAGGAGATAGCCGAGAGCAACGACTCGCAACCCGTAACGAGCGACCGGGCGCCGGTTTCCGCGTACCGCGACCACACCGTCTGAATCAGCCACGGCGTCGGCCCCACACCTTTAGCCCGTCGAGGGCGAACAGCACGATGAAGGCAATTGCCAGCAGCACCGTCGACTGTGCAGCGGCGCCGACCGGATTGTCGCTCTGGATCTGGTTGTAGATGTTGACGGCTGAGACCTCGGTGTGGAACGGCAGGTTGCCCGAAAGCAGGCTCACCGAGCCGAATTCGCCGATCGCGCGTGCGAACGCGAGCCCGGTGCCGGTCAACATCGCGGGCACCAGATTCGGCAGGATGATCCGACGCGCAATGACAAATGGTGAGGCGCCGAGCGACGCGGCGGCGGCCTCCATATCGCGGTCGAGTTCGATCAGCACTGGCTGCACCGTACGCACCACGAACGGCAGCGTCACGAACAGCATCGCGACCGTGATGGCGGTACGGGTGAACGCGATGTTCACGTGCGCCGGACTTCGCGGCCCGTACAAACTCAGCAGCACGACGCCGGCGACGATCGTCGGCAGTGCGAACGGCAGGTCGATGAACAGCTCAACGACGCTCTTACCAGGGAAGTCGTCGCGTACCAGCACCCAGGCGATGATCGTGCCCATCACCAGGTTGAAGAGTGCGACCCCGGCAGAGATCGTCAAGGTGAGCTTCAGGGCGGCCCAGGCCTGCGGTGAGGTGACCTGATGCCACCCACCCGACCACCCGTTGCTCTGCGACTTCCATACGACAGCACCCAGCGGGATCAGGACAAGCAGGCTCAGGTAGAGCGTGACAAGTCCCAGCCCTAGCGCGGTGCCGCCGCCGGAGTTGCTGCCGGAGCGCGCACGCCACCAAGCCGGCTGGTCCGTCCTACTTAGTAGTTGCGACACCGAGCGATTTCTCGATGGCAGTAATCGCACCCGTCGCCGGATCGAAGAACTTCGTCGTCGCAGCAGTCCAGCCACCGAGGTCCTTGATCGTGAACAGCCCGGAAGGTGTCGGGAACTTGTTCTTGGCCGACGTCACACCCGCGAGCACCGGCCGGTAGCCGGTGTCGGCGAAGATCTGCTGCCCGGCCTGCGAGTACAGGAAGTCGACGAACGCCTTCGCCTCCTGCGGATGCTTGCTCGAGGTGGTCACAGCGATCGGGTTCTCGATCAGCAGGGTGTCATTGGGGATCACGTAGTCGACGGGCTGATTCTTCGCCTGCGCATAGATCGCCTCGTTCTCATACGAGATCAAGACGTCGCCTGCGCCACTGACGAAGTCGGCGAGTGCTTTTGAGCCGCTGGCGTCTTGCACCGGGACATTCTTGAGCAGGCTCGTGAGGTACGCCAGCGCATCGGCGTCCGCCTTGCCTGCTTTGATCTGTGCTCCGTACGCACCGAGGATGTTCCAGCGCGCGCTGCCAGACGAGAACGGGTTCGGCGTGAGCACCTTGACCCTGGGCTTGATCAGGTCGGGCCAGTCCGCGATGTGCTTCGGGTTGCCCTTGCGAACCACGAACGAGACGACCGAGTCGGTGACGAAACCCTTGTACTGGTTGGCGTTCCAGTCGGCCGCGACGAGGTTCTTCTTCACCAGCTTCGTCATGTCCGTCTCGAGGGAGAACTCCACGACATCGGCCGACTGCCCGCTCACGACGGCGTTTGCCTGGTCACCGGATGCGCCGTACGACTGAGTGAACTTCACGTGTGCTCCCGCAGGAGTCTTCTGGAATGCGGCGATCAACTTCACATAGGCGGCTTGCGGCGTCGAATACGCAACGAGGTTCAAGGTGACGTTTCCCCCGGAGACTGCCGGTGACGAAGCCGCCGAACCAGCTGCTGAGGAGCTCGCGGAGGTCGCCGCCGATGTAGGGCTCGACTTGGCTGAACTGCAGCCAGCGGCGAGTGCCAGGCCCGACGCGGCAACAACACCAAGGAGACGGTTCAGGGGGCGCACTGCTTTTCTCCAGTTTGTCTAGGTACGATATATGGATATAGGAGGAAGAGTTGCGGATCGGGGATTGGCGGGGACAGCCGAAGACATCGCCGCCGGATGCGGTCACGCTCAAGATCAGGAAAGAGCCCTAGCTCAGCAGGGCCGACACATGGCGGAAGTCACGCGAAGCAGGTCGACATGGCGACGCTGCGTGAGGCGGACTCCGGTCATAACGCGGAACCTTAGCACAGTCGTGGCCGATTCTCTCGTTCGCCTGTAGACATACAACCAGAGGCGTAGTTCGCCTGTCCTAGACGAACGCGAGCGAGGCGAAGCTCCCCTTGCCGAGCACCTGGGCCGGGTCCGCGCCCAGTACGCCTGCGAGCAAGGTGGCGTAGACCGACCTGAAGTCCACGTTGTACTTCAGGTCGTCCATCGACAGGTCGGTCAGGCTCGGCTGGTCGCCATACATACCGCCTTTGACCGCACTGCCGAGCACGAAGATGTTGGACGCCGTGCCGTGGTCGGTGCCCTGACTGCCGTTGGCGGCCACCCGGCGTCCGAATTCTGAGTACAGCGCGACGACAACGTCCTTTCCGTGCGGGCCAGTACCGATCTGCTGGATGAATGCCGATACTGCGGCGTCCAGCTCGCCGAGCAGCCTGCTCTGGGTGGCCTTCTCGTCCGCGTGCGTGTCGAAGCCGCCGAGCTGTACCGAGTAGACCCGGGTCGGGGCGTTGGCGGCGATGCACTTCGCGACGATGTCGAGCTGGCCAGCCAGTTCTCCGGTCTTGGCGGTCGGCGCGCCGTGGGCCGGCGTTTCCGGCAACGCGTCGCCTGAGGGCACGGCGCTCAGAGCAGGCCCGAAGGTCTGCTGCACCCGGAACAGGTCGAGCCCCGACTGGGCCACCCGCGCGACCAGCGGTTGCACGCCCGGCCCTACCGCGTCGAGGGCCCGTAAGCCGCTCGCGTAGCGACCGTCGGGCAAAGCGATCGAGCCGGACGACGGGATGCCGGCGCCCGCACAATGCTGCCCGGCGAGCAGCGGTGGCAGCACCGGGCCGACGTTCACGGCGAGCAGCGGATCGGCGCCGTTCGCGTCGAGCCAGCGCCCGAGCCAGCCGGTCGGTTGTGGCGAGTCGGGCGATGCGGTCTGCCAGATCGCCATCGACTTGAAGTGGCTGCGGTCGGCGTTCGGGTAGCCGACGCCTCTCACGACCGCGAGCGTGCCGGCGTCATAGAGCTTCTTGAAGCCGGTCATCGCCGGGTTGAAGCCGAGCCCATCCGCGAGCGGCAGCACCTGCGACTGCTCATACGCCAGGTCGGGCCGGCCTGCGTAGTAGGCCTTGTCGGTGTACGGGATCACCGTGTTGAGCCCGTCGTTGCCGCCGTACATCGTGACCAGCACCAGGATCTTGGTGCCCTGCGCCAGCGGCGTCGCCTTGCCGGACGCGACCAGGTGGTGGAACGAGCAGCCGGTCGCGCCGGCCGCAAGCGCGGTGGCGCCGACGACACCGGACGAGATCAGAAACTGCCGGCGCGACATGGGTCGTGGCATGACCAATCCCCTTCAGTTGACGACGTACTCGGGCGCGCACAATGCGAGCGTGATCAGTGCAACGGGGTCGTCGGCGACCTGCGCAAGAGCGACCTGCGTCTGTGCACCCCACCCATCGACGCCGAGGAACCGAGCGGCCGCGTCGGGCCGTTGCCCAACCGCTTCGTCGGCGACCGCGGAGATGTTGCCCTTCCCCGCCACCAGCCGGGCGAATTGGATGCGGGTCAAGCTCGCGGTCGTCGTCAGCCACGCGTCGTCGAACGGCCAGCCGCCGACGTTCGGCGGATCGAACGGCACCTGGCCCAGATTTCTCAGAACTGCCAGGTATTTCTGGTCATTCGCGCGTAGGCCGAGCGCACGCAGCGCGCCGACGACATACTCGACCGGCTGCTTCACCAGCTCGCCCTTGGTCGCGACGAAGGACGGGTCGGCGAACATGGTCGCGAACAAGGCCCGGACGTCGAGCTTCGCCGCGTACGCCGATGTCAAAGTCACCAAACTCGGGCCTACGGTGTCGGTCTTCGCGAACCGGCTCCAGACTCTGGCCGCGATCCAGCGGTGCGACGCGTCGCTATGCGTCAGGATCCGGACCACGTCACCGCCGTCGAAGTTGCCGGTCTGGCCAAGCACGGTCTTCGGGCCGGCGTCGTGCAAGCGGGCGGCCTCGACGAATCCGTCGGTTCGGCGGTCGTAGCGCCAGCCGGTGTAGCAGCGGGCGGCGGCTCTCACGTCGTCCTCGGAGTAATTGCCGTA
>PLCK01000271.1:20239-20517 GCA_003134755.1 Actinomycetota bacterium
CGGATCGCGAGCGATCGCGAGGTCGAGAGCATCGAATGCGCCGAGACCTCCCGTGCGCAGCAGTTCGTTTTGGCGCAGCATCAACGCCGCGCTGCGCACCTTGGACATCGCGGTCGCGAAATGCCCATGCCAGAAGAACGTCAACTTCTCCGGGAACGGATTCGTCGCCATCACCATGCGATCGAGCCACCAAAGGCTGAGCTCTCGTCCTTCGGTGCTCACCCGCGCCTGGTATGCCTTGCGCTGCGCGGCGGTTCCGTTCGCAGCGGGCGCAGGTG
>PLCK01000092.1 GCA_003134755.1 Actinomycetota bacterium
ACCTCGACCCGGCCGCTTCGCGAGCGGTCGCGCGGCAGCTTGCCGATGAGTCCGTCGTGCTCCTCGCGAACACCGGCGTCCTGCCGGTCCGCGCGTCGGCTCGCATCGCGTTGGTCGGCCCGCGCGCCGACGACGCGCTCGCCATGTTCGGCTGCTATTCGTTCCCCAGCCACGTCGCCCCACAGCACCCCGACTGGCCCGCAGGTCTTACGGTCGCGACGCTGCTCGAGGCGACCCGCACCGAGCTACCGGCCGCGGACGTCGTCTATGCCAGCGGCTGCGATGTCGACACCGACGACAGGTCAGGCTTCGCGGCGGCCGTTGCCGCGGCACGCGAGTCGGACATCTGCGTGGTCGCGCTCGGTGATCGGGCCGGCCTATTCGGCCGCGGGACGTCGGGTGAAGGGTGCGATGTCGAGTCGCTCGAGCTGCCCGGCGTCCAAGGCGAGTTGCTCGACGCGTTGCTCGAAACTGCGACGCCTGTCGTACTCGTCATGATGTCAGGGCGTCCCTACGCTCTCGGCCGTTACGCCGCCGGGTTAGCGGCCGCAATCCAGTCGTTTTTCCCGGGCGAGGAAGGCGGCTCGGCGATCGCCGGAGTGCTCTCGGGCCGGGTCTGTCCGTCGGGTCGGCTGCCGGTCAGCATGCCCAGGACGGCGGGAGGCCAACCGAGTAGCTACCTGAGCCCACCACTCGGACTCCGAAGCGACGTCACCACTATCGATCCGACGCCTCTATGGCCATTCGGTCACGGCATGTCGTACACCAGCTTCCGATGGGACGACGTCCTGGTCGACGGTCGCCTCGTCGATCCTGCCGAGCCTGTGCAGACCCGAACCGACGGTGCAGTAAGGCTGTCACTGACGATCTGCAACAGCGGTGACCGCGCCGGCGCCGACGTCGTGCAGCTCTACCTTCGCGATCCCGTCGCACAGGTCACCAGGCCGGACGTGAGTCTCATCGGCTACGCACGTATCGCTTTGGACCCTGGCCAAACGGCGCGTGTGACGTTCGACGTGTCGGCCGACCTCTCTTCGTTCACCGGACGCGATGGTCGGCGCATCGTCGAAGCCGGCGAGCTCGAGCTGTTGCTCTCGGCATCGAGCGCCGAACCACGCCACGTCGTGCAGCTGCGGCTCGTCGGGCCGGAACGGTTCGTCGGCTCGTCGCGCCGCATGGTGGCCGACGTCACCGTGCTGTGACGGTTCCGTTGCGCCACGAGGAGTACTTCCGCAATCCCATTCTTCCGGGCTCGCATCCTGATCCTTCGATATGTCGCGTCGACGACGACTACTACATCGTCACGTCGTCATTCGAGTTCTTTCCCGGTCTCCCCCTGTTTCACAGCCGCGATCTGGTCAACTGGCGGCCATTGGGTCACGTGCTCACGCGGCCGGAGCAGTTGAACCTCGACGGCATAGGGCCTTCTCGCGGGCTGTTCGCGCCGACGATCCGCCATGACAACGGCGTGTTCTACGTCACCTGCACGCTCGTCGACGGTTCTGGTCCTAGTGGCAACTTCATCGTGACCGCTGATGACCCGTGCGGGCCGTGGTCGGACCCGATCTGGATCGGTGGTGCCGACGGTTTCGATCCGTCCCTCTTGTTCGACAACGACGGCAGGCTGTGGTTCTGCGCTACGACAGAGACGGATCCCGCCGATCGACCGGGACGAACGACGGTGTGGCTACAGGAACTCGATCGGTTGTCCTTCCAGCTCGTCGGTTCCCGCTTCGAGATCTGGACCGGTGCGATGCGCGATGCCCGGTGGGCCGAAGCGCCGCATGTCTACCGCATCGGGGACACCTACTACCTCGTCACGGCGGAGGGCGGCACCTCGTTCGAGCATGCGGTAGTCGTTGCGCGCAGTGACAATGTCGCGGGCCCATACGTCGGCTGCCCGCGCAACCCGGTTCTGACCGCGCGACACCTCGGCCCGCACGCCACTGTTACGGCCACCGGCCATACCGATCTCGTGCAAACGCCTGACGGTGCCTGGTGGGCGGTGCTTCTCGGCGTCCGCGACCAGGAGACCGGCTGCCTTGGTCGTGAGACGTTCCTGACACCTGTCGAGTGGGACGCCGAGTGGCCGGTGTTCAGCCGGGGCACCGGGCGGGTGCGGCTGCACGAGCGCAGGCCTGAACTGCCGAATGCGCCGTGGCCCACGGTCGCGGCCAACGACTCTTTCGATGCGACGACACTCGGCCCGAGTTGGATGTTCGTGCGCACGCCGCGGGAGCAATGGTGGAGCCTGACGCAACGCCCCGGACACCTGCGGTTGCAGCTACGCCCCGAAACCCTTGCCGACCAAGCGAATCCGAGCTTCGTGGCACGCCGGCTCCAGCACAGGAACTTCTCGGCGCATACCAGCATCGAATTCGAACCGCAGTTCAACGGCGACTGTGCGGGCGTGGCCGTCTATCACAGCGGACCTCATCACATCCGCTTCGAGGTAGCCGGCGTCGGACGGCGGGTGGCCAGGGTGATCCGCAGGCTCGCCGATACAGAGGAGATCGTCGGTCAGCGCGACGTCGAGACGGCGACCGTTCGGCTGGGTGTCGAGGGTCGGCAGGGCCTCTTGGAGTTCCGAATAGCTGACGGCGAAGGGAATTGGCAGCTGATCGCGCAGGTCGACTCGGTCGGTCTGAGCGCCAGTGTCGCGGGCGGCTTCTTTGGCGTCGTCATGGGCATGTTCGGTACAAGCAGCGGCATACCGACCACAGCGGTCGCTGACTTCGACGGCTTCGAATACGTAGGCGTCGGCCCATGTTGTTGAGCACTGACCGATGAGGGTCACGAGTATTCTGTGACGCAAATCCCAGAGGAGGAATTCGCGTGAGCGTCCCGGATCGAGCTCGGGTCACGATCGCCGACATAGCGGCGGAGGCCGGCGTTTCGGTGCCGACGGTCTCACGTGTCCTGAACGGTCGTACCGACGTCGCCGCGAGCACGCGGGTACGCGTGACGCACCTCCTCCAGAAGCACGACTACCAGCGACGCGGCCTCGGCCGAACCACGCAGGCCAATCTCATCGACCTCGTGTTCAACGACCTCGACAGCCCGTGGGCGGTCGAGATCATCCGCGGCGTCGAGGACGTCGCGCACGAGGCAGGCGTCGGCACAGTCGTCTCGGCAATCCACAACCAGCCGACGTCGGAGCAGCGCTGGTGGCAGAACGTCCAGTCGCGGGCGTCCGACGGAATCATCCTGGTCACGTCGCACCTGCACCCGAAACTGCAAGCTGAGGTTCATAGGTTCCTGCCGACCGTGGTCGTCGACCCATCGGGTTTGCCGTCGTACGACGTGCCGACGATCGGGGCGACGAACTGGGCCGGCGGGCTGAGCGCGATCGAACACCTCGTCGGCCTCGGCCATCGCCGGATCGCCATCATCACCGGCCCACCACGGCTCCAATGCAGCCGGGCGAGGCTCGACGGCTACCGCGCAGGTCTCGAAGCCGCCGACCTACAGGTCGACCCGGATCTGATCCACACCGGCGACTTCTACCACGAGTCCGGATTCGCCGGAGGCAAGAAGTTCCTCGGCTTGAGCAACCCGCCCACGGCCGTATTCGCCTCGAGCGACCAGATGGCGTTCGGTGTGTACGAAGCCGCCCGCCAGCACGGCTTGCGGGTGCCGAGCGACCTCAGCGTGGTCGGTTTCGACGACCTGCCAGAGGCGCCCTGGATGTCGCCCCCGCTCACGACGGTGCGCCAGCCGATCGCGGAGATGGGCATGCTCGCCGCCCGGACGCTGCTGCGTCTCGTACGCGGTGAGCCCATGGAGACGCTCAGGGTGGAACTGGCAACTCAGTTCATCGTGCGCGAGAGCACCGCCGCGCCCCGCTAGGCGCTATTACCAACTACTTGACTATCTCAGGTAGCTTGCATAACCTCGCTGTGTGACCTCGGCCCGCGACCCGCAGCTGCTCAAAGGCGTGCTGTCGCTGCTGCTGCTCCAGCTCCTTGCCGAGCAGGAGTCCTACGGCTACCAGGTGGTGCAGCGGCTGCACGAGATCGGCCTCGGCGACATTCTCGAAGGCACGGTCTATCCGGCACTGTCCCGGCTCGAGCGAGAAGGCAGGGTCAGCGCCCGCCTCGTCTCGTCCAATGCCGGACCCGCCCGGAAGTACTACCGACTCACCGATGCGGGCTATGACGCGCTCGCCACTGGCACTGCCAGCTGGGCGTCTCTGGCAGACGTCGTGAGCTCGGTGTTGAACCGCCCCATCCCCGCCGAACCAATCCAAGGATCCTGAGATGCCGCACACCATGACCTTGCTGGACCGAATGCGAATCGAGCGCCTCGTGTGGGCACTGGATCAACGCCTGTACGACCTCCCCCGGCAGTCGCGGATCGCGAAACGTCGAGAAGTTCGCGAGAACCTCCGTGCCGCCACGATCGACGTAGGCACCACAACTGCGCTCAGGAACCTCGGCAACAGCCGTCAATTGGCGGCCGAATATCGGGTCGCCGAATTCGGCGACGAGGCGCGTCCGTCCTGGATCACCGCGGCCTTGTTCTTCCTGACCGGCTCGTTGTTCTTCACGGCCTTCCTCGGTGAGGCTGCGTCGGCTTTCGGCGACGGCATCAAGGCCGTCAACCCGAACGCCACGGGCACCTTCACCTGGACTGGCATCCGCTATCTGCAGGACACCGTCACCTATACGTTCGCGGACGGTAAGGGAAGCTCCGTCGGCGGCGCCTGGACGCCGCTGGCCTGGCTCCTCTGGGTCGTCGCGACCGTACTTGTCGGCCGGCTGTGGCGCGTGGCCTCCGTGTGGCGACGGCGCCGGACGCGTCACTCGGCGTAACGGCCGTTAGTCGAGGTAGTCGCGCAGGACTTGCGAGCGCGACGGGTGGCGCAGCTTCGACATGGTCTTCGACTCGATCTGCCGGATGCGCTCCCGGGTCACGCCATAGACCTTGCCGATCTCGTCGAGAGTCTTCGGCTGGCCGTCGGTGAGACCGAAGCGCATCGAGACGACGCCGGCCTCGCGCTCGGACAGCGTGTCGAGCACCGAGTGCAACTGTTCCTGCAACAAGGTGAACGACACTGCCTCGGCGGGGACGATGGCCTCGGAGTCTTCGATGAGGTCACCGAACTCGCTGTCACCATCTTCGCCAAGCGGAGTGTGAAGTGAGATCGGTTCGCGACCGTACTTCTGGACCTCGATGACCTTCTCGGGCGTCATGTCGAGTTCGGCCGCGAGCTCCTCGGGCGTCGGCTCGCGACCGAGGTCCTGCAACATCTGCCGCTGCACGCGGGCCAGCTTGTTGATGACTTCGACCATGTGCACCGGGATGCGGATCGTCCGGGCCTGGTCGGCCATCGCCCGGGTAATGGCCTGTCGGATCCACCAGGTGGCATACGTCGAGAACTTGTAGCCCTTGGTGTAGTCGAACTTTTCGACCGCGCGGATCAGGCCGAGGTTGCCCTCTTGGATCAGGTCGAGGAACAGCATGCCGCGGCCGGTGTAGCGCTTGGCGAGCGAGACCACCAGGCGGAGGTTCGCCTCGAGCAGATGGTTCTTGGCGCGGCGGCCGTCTTCGGCGATCCACTCGAACTCCTTGCGGAGCTTGACCGTCAGCTTCTCCCCCGAGTTCAGCTTCTCGTCGGCGAACAGGCCGGCCTCGATGCGCTTGGCAAGTTCGACCTCCTGCTCGGCGTTCAGCAGCGGGACCTTGCCAATCTGCTTCAGGTAGTCCTTGACCGGGTCGGCGGTCGCGCCGGCGCTGACGAGCTGGGCTTGCGGCTCGCCGTCGTCTTCGACCACGACCTCGACCGGCTCATCGTCGTCGTCGCCCTCCTCCGCAGCCTCAGCTGCTACGGCGACAGCCGCGTCGACGACCACGTCGGGCACGATGTCAGCATCGACGTCGGCCAGTTCGACCTCGAGCACGACGTCGTCGATCAGCACATCGGGGTCGATGTCTCCCACGAGATCGGCCGGATCGACCGCGTCGATTGGCTCGACCGGATCAGCGACGATCGCGACGGGCGACGTCTTGGTTACCTTCGCTGTCTTGCCGGTGGCCGGGGTGGGCGGGTCCTTCGGGACGTTCAGAGTGCCTCGTGCCTTCGTGGTAGCTCCCGTTGTTGCGGCGCCCTGGGGCGCGTCGTCAATCCGGCTCTTGGCCGCGCTCTTCGATACCACGCTCGTCGTCCTGACGTGTTGGCTGGCTGATCAGCGGGTGGGCGGTATGCGACCGGCTCGCAGAGTGTGCCGGAGCCCGTTGGTCGGGCCTGGACGAACTGGGTCGGCCCATTGTGCCATGTCCGCGCGACCGGCCGCTCACTCCCAGTCGCCGGCGCCTGGTTGGGCGCCGCGTTCCCATTGTGCAACGCAAACGGGGCGGACGTCGGACCTCATCGTCCCGCCGTGGCAGGGATCATGATCGTCGGCGGATCCCTGAGCGCAACACGCCCGAGTCAGGGGGCAGGTTCGTCGCGCACGTCAAAGACCGTCGTTGTCACAGAACCGGACAGGTACGGCTGGAGATCCGCATTGACCCGCGAGAGGAGCGGGTTGGGCGAATCGGCGAGCCGACGAAGTTGCCGGGAGTAGAGGCTCACATCGTGGGTGCGGCCTGGGTCGTGCTCGTCGATCGCGAAACGGTAGGTCAGTTTCTCGACGCTCTGATGAGCGGTCGGCGACTCGACTACGTCGAGGTGGGTCACGATGTCGTTGACGCTCTCGACGTTGAAGACGCGGGTGGGGGTGCCCGGAGCGACTGCCTTCGAGCTGATCGGTGAGCCGGCGGCGATCACCTGCGCGACCCGGACGCGCCCGCCGTTGAAACTGGGATCGCCGGCCAGGTCCATGGCGACGATGCCGCCCTGGCTGTGACCCGTCAATACGACCTCGGCTCCGCTCGGCACCCGGGCCGCGTCAAGGGCCAGTCGGACGCACCTGGTGTAGCCGGTCGCTGTGCCGGCCTCCGCTGCGGCCGCGCCGAGGAGATCTTGCGGGTCGCGCGAGGGCGCAAAATGCCGCAGGCCGGGCAGGACGACGAGGAAGCGTGCGACGCCATCGGACCCGACGATGCGCTGGACCGCGATCAACGCCCCGTCGAAGTTCTCCAGGTCGGCCACCCGATCGAGCATCTCGGCCATTGAGGCCGGCGGCTTGTCGGTCCAGTCAGGCGAATATCTCGATATCGAGACACCGCCGGGGTGGGCGTCGCTCGAAGCGACCAGACTCCTCATCGGAAGACCGAGAACAGGGTCGACACTGACGGGTCGCCCCAACGCAACGTCTCGCCTGAACACGGGAGATGGCGCAAACGCCGCGAGCAAAGGCTCGGCAAACGGCGAGAGGTAACCAGGTAGCGCGTCACCGAGAGCAGCGAACCGCCGGCCGCCGTCGACCATCGTCCGGCGCGGATCGATGGCGAAGGTGACCGGCAGCATGGCGCACCACTTCTCGACGTCCATCAGCTGGCGGAGCGGGAAGTTGTCGACCAAGCGCTCCTTCTCAACGAGGGCGGTCAGCAGCAGCGAGTCAGTCGCCATCCGCGCGCCAAGAGCGACGAGTCCGGCTGGGCCGACCGCGGCTGCCAGGATCGCGGCCTCAGCGCGCGATGCCCCCACCGGATCGAACACGGCGTTCACAACCAGTTCGTGCGAGGCCGCGAGTTCTGCGACGCCGAGGCCCAAGCGGGCCATGGTGTGCGCCGCCTCGGCCCAGACGGCCGACATCCGCTGGAGCTCTTCGTAGTCGACGACAATGTGCGAGCCGCTCACAGACGCGCCCACGAGGCGACCATATGGGCGACCTTCGCTGCATCGCCGGCGGTCTGGACGACGAGGTGCTCGGCGTCTCGTTCGAGGCGTCTCAGCCGCGCCTTCTCGGCGATGACCTCGTCGGAGTAGTGGGACACCGTGCGGGCTGCCCTTCGCAGCTCGGCCGCGAGGCGCAGGCACTCGACGTCGCGCCGGTCGATCCGAGCTCGGAACGCGTCGGCTGCTGTCGACGTCCAGAGTGCTTCGGCGGCAGCTCTCACGAGTTGCGCGGAGGCGGACGCGACCTGCATCGCGCGCTGGTCGAGTTCTTGCGCGATCGCATCGAGATCGGACACGTGCACCGCCGTTCGTCGCCTCAGGTATGTGCCGGTACGACGGTACGAGCGATACAGCGGCCGGCTGCCGCATGCTGCGCAACCGGTGGAAACGGCCGAGGCGAATGTGGAGAGTGCTGGACGCCTATGTTGGCGGGGGTTCGGCGGCCTGCGCTTTCGCGGCTGCCTTCATCTCCTTCTTGTATTCGCGGTCCCCCGCTGACCTGCGGGGATGAGGCGATACCCGTCTGACCTGCGCTGATTGTGTTTGCTGGTGTTGGCAAACGATGACCCGGTACGAACGTCCTGCGGACTTTCTGCGGACTAACCAACGACTCAAGGAGAAGCAATGACGACCGCGATGAGGCCCGACTACACCATCCCGCCGGCCGCCGCCCCACTACACGGCCAGGACATCTGGCACCTCGACGACGTCGGGGCCTGGGCCGCGCGCAAACAGGCCGGGGGACCGTTAGCTGCTGGCGCTCTTCGGCGGCAGGCCTAGATCGGCGCGCACGATCGAGACCGCGGCATTCATCTTGCCCAGATCCTGCGTGAACTGCGTATACCAAGCCGGTATGGAGAAGTCCGTCTGGGCATCGACGCTCCGCAGTTCACTCGACATCACGGCAGCAGCTGTCACAAGAGCCTTGATATCGGCAGTGGCCGCCGCCGGCCACTGCGCCCGCAGGAGCGTCTCATCCATCTTGTCGACAGCATCCGCCCCAGGTGTTGTGATCTTCGCGACGTCTGGCCCGGTCGCTGATTCCGGAACGCCCAGGAGAGCAGCACCCACCGCCGCCAGCGCGGCGTTACCGGGTGCCACGAGAGACTCGTACTGCGCCCCGTAATCGACGGACGTGCTTGGGGTCGGTGTCGGGGGGGCTGCCGAATTCGAGGCCGCTGGCGTCGACGACTTGGTGATCGACGCCGCGACCGCGGCCTTATGGCTAGATGTGCACCCGGCGAGCGCGAGCGCGGCCAGGGCAAGCGGGAAACGGTTCATGGTCACATACGGTAGAGCGCGCGACGCCCTACGTGACGCGGTCTTCGGGATCGCGTGACCTCGGACCTGGCCCTACCATCGCTGACCAGGGTTCCGGCAAGTGGACCGTCGCTTCGGCCCAAGACCTGAGGAGCGTGGCGGCGGTGGCGGTTGCCGTAGATGCAGCGAGCAGCACGCACTGGGCCGGCATCTTCACGAGCGCCGGTACCGTCGGCGCGGCAGTTCTGGCTGGTGTCGGTCTGCTTATCGCGGTCAATCTCGCGAACAAGGACCGCACGGATGCGGACCGGCGCTTGGACGCCGAGCGGGGACACACACGCCAGCAAGCGGCACGTCAGTTCGAGGCGCAACTCCTACTCAAGGCGGGGGATCTGTTCGCCCTAGGGCAGGCTGGAAATCCCCCGCAGGACCAGTACGCGAACGCACAACTGAGAGCGGTTCTTCACGCTCTGCCTGAAACAGTTTGCACGTTCATGCGCGGGCCTCTCGGTATGGGCCCGGAACCGGGATCTGCAGGTTTCATTCGCATGCAGGATCTTCTTCGCTACGTGCTAGGCCACTCCTCGGCCGTCGTGACGCTACAGACCTACGCACATTTGTGGCCCGGCGATGATGACCGGACGCGCGCCGTCATCGACTCGACTCTCGACGTCTTGCGGACTAGCTGCGGACTGGGCGACCGGCCCGCGAGCATTGATGCAGGTCAGGAGGCGTTAGGCCGTGCCTGAGCCTTCATCTCCTTCTTGAACGCGCGCACTTTCTGCAACGACTCGGGGCCGGTGACGTCGGCCACAGAGCGGAAGCTGCCCTCGTCCCCATACGAGCCGGCGGCCTCCCGCCATCCGTTCGGCTGCACCACGCGTTGCTTGCCGAGGAGCGCGACGAAGATCCGCGCCTTCTGCGTGCCGAACCCCGGCAATGCGGCCAACCGTGACAGCAGCTCATCGCCGGATCGGGCATCGTCCCACACCGCGTCGGCACGTCCGCCGTAGTCGCTCACGATGCGGCGGGCAAGGTCTTGAACCCGCGCCGCCATCGCGCCAGGAAAGCGGTGGATCGCGGGCGGACCGACGAACATCTTCACGAACGTCTCCGGTTCGTGATCGGCGATGTCGGCGGCGTCGAGCCATTCGACGCCCATCCGCTCGGCGAGCACCCACGGCCCAGCGAACGCCTTCTCCATCGGGATCTGCTGGTCGAGCAGCATGCCGATCAACAACGCCAGCGGATCACGTTCGAGCAGCGAGTCGGCGTCTGGCAGCTGGGCCAGTTGCAACATCGTGTTCCTCCGATCCGGGCAGTTGGCGTCTGCCGCCGACCGTCTCTCGCGGGTCCGTGGAGAATGACGTTATCGCAGTCTGGCACCCGTGCACGGCCGCCCGGCGCCGTCCGATATCACGCTCCGACGGTTCCGTCGATGCCTTCGCGCAGGAAATCGGCATGCCCGTTGTGGCGGGCGTATTCGTGGATCAGGTGCAGCATCACCAACCGAAGGGAGACGTCTTCGCCCCACTTGGCTTGGTAGCCGGTGACGTCGAGCGACGGCGCCGCTTGTTCGATGCGCCGGGAGTGGGCAACCTCCGCGTTCCAGACCTCAAAGGCCTCTGTACGAGTCGCGGTACTCGCGTCGTATGCGGCCTGGAAGTCGCCGTCCGCCGACCAAACCAGCGGGATGTCCTCGGCGTTGATCACGCGGCGGAACCAGGTGCGTTCGACCTCGGCCATGTGCCGCACCAACCCAAGTAGCGACAGGGTCGACGGCGGCATGGACGCACGACGCAGCTCGTCGTCGGACAGCCCATCGCATTTCATCGCCAGCGTCGCCCGGTGGTAGTCGAGAAATGCGCGCAACATCTCGCGCTCGCCACCAACCACCGGCGGCCCGACGCGTTCTGTGCTCAGGGGACGGCGATCATCCATGCCGAGCAGTATCGTCCAGGCGCTACTCCCCGTGCTCCCCTCATGCGGTTACGCTCGTCCATCGTCCGCAATGTGGAACTACGGCCTATGGATGGAAGCGTCGCCGAATGCCTGAACAGCGCAGTTCGCAGTGGTACGAGGGCACTGACCGCAACGCCTACATCCACCGGGCGTGGATGCGCCGCGGTCTGCCCGCGAACGCGTTCGATGGCCGCCCGCACATCGCGATCGCGAACACCGCGTCTGACCTGACGCCGTGCAACTCGCATTTCAACGAGGTGGCCGAGAGCGTCAAGCACGGCATCTCCGAGGCTGGCGGTGTCCCGTTGAACTTGCCGGTCGTGTCGCTGGGCGAGACGCAGGTGCGGCCGACCGCCATGCTCTGGCGCAACATGGCCGCGATGGCGATCGAGGAGATGCTGCGAGCGAACCCGATCGACGGCGTGGTGCTGCTCGGTGGCTGCGACAAGACGATCCCGGCGCTGTTGATGGCGGCTGCATCGGTCGACCTGCCGGCGGTCGTGTTGCCCGGCGGCCCGATGCTCACTGGCACGTTCCGCGGTGTGGCACTCGGCTGCGGCACGGACGTCTGGCGGCTTTCCGAAGAGGTGCGCGCCGGCGCGCTCTCGCAGGCGCAGTTCTTGAAGTCGGAGTCATCGATGATCCGAAGCCGAGGGCACTGCAACACGATGGGTACCGCATCGACGATGGCGGTGGTCGCCGAGGCCCTCGGGATGGTGCTTCCGGGTCTCGCCGGTACGCCCGCTCCCGACAGTCGGCTGCTCGAAGGCGCCCACGACACCGGGCGGCTCGTCGTCGAGATGGTCGCCGCGCAGCGCCTACCGAGTTCGCTGCTGAGCCGCGGTTCGTTCTTGAACGCGATCGTCGCGCTGGCCGCGGTCGGTGGCTCGACAAACGCGGTCGTGCACCTGCTCGCGATCGCCGGGCGGTGTGGCATCGAGCTGAGCCAAGACGACTTCGACAGCACCGGTTCCGACGTCCCGTTGCTGGTCGACCTGCAACCTGCCGGACGATTCTTGATGGAGGACTTCCACCGAGCCGGGGGTCTACATGCGGTGCTCCGTGAGGTGCGCGACTTACTCGACCCTACGGCGTTGACGGTCACCGGTCGGCCGCTCGTGAGCTACCTTGACGAGGCCGAGATCTTTGACCGCGAGGTCATCAGGCTGCGCGCCGAGCCGCTACAGCCACATGCCGGAATCGCTGTGCTGTATGGGAATCTGGCCCCGAACGGTGCTGTGATCAAGCCAGCCGCGGCGTCTGACCACTTGTTGCAGCATCGCGGCCGGGCGATGGTGTTCGACTCGGTCGAAGACATGCACGCCCGGCTCGACGATCCCGACCTCGACGTCGACGCCGATTCCGTACTGGTGCTGCGCGGCTGCGGGCCGAAGGGCTATCCGGGAATGCCCGAAGTGGCCAACCTGCCGATCCCTACAAAGCTCCTGAAGCTGGGCGTGCGCGACATGGTCCGCATCTGCGACGGCCGCATGAGCGGGACGGCGTACGGCACCGTCGTCCTGCACGTCTCGCCAGAGGCGGCTGCCGGCGGGCCGCTGTCACTGATCAGTACCGGCGACATCGTGGTGCTCGACGTCCCCGGGCGTCGCATCGATGTCGAGGTCGACGCTGCAGAACTGGGACGTCGAGAGCCGGCCGCTGCCTCGACCGCGGCCTACGCCAACCCGACCCGCGGCTGGGAGCGGCTGTACGTCGACACCGTTCAGCAGGCCGACACGGGAGCCGACCTCGACTTCTTGCTCGGCTCTAGTGGGTCGAAGGTCTCGCGCGAATCGCACTAGTGCACCCGCCGGCGCTGCGATTACATGGCCGTTACTCTCCCGCGATGGACTGCCCGCCCGGGCTATCGCGGAGGTCGATGTGGCGAGTCGCAAGCGCCGCCAGCATCGCGCGCGCCAGGTTGGCGGCGTCGTCGGCGGGGAGTGGGTCGACGACGGGCAGGCGGGCGCGAAGCTGCGTGACTTCGGGCGTGAGGGTGGCCGGAGCCGGCCGGCTGCCTCGGTCGCGAATGACCTGGGCGCTTGCCAGCAGCGCCGCGAGGTCGAGGGGCCGGACATCGACCGGCCGGGCGACGTCCGCCGAATTCGCGATGACAAGCGCAGCGGTCTCAAGGCAGATCGCGACCGGGTAGTCGAAGGTGATCGAGGCGGCAGCGTCGAGCGCGCCGAGGGTGCGGTCGATGGCGCCGGCGAGGTCGTCCCGAGCGAGCAACGCCCGCGCAAGCAACGACCGGATCAGAGGCACTTCCCGTTCGACGCCTAACTCGGTGGCTTCGCGGTCAGCTGCCGTGCCGAAGTCGACAGCAGCGTCGACGTCGGCGTCGGCCAACGCGAGACCTGCGGACGTCGACAGCATGACCACGCGCGCGATCCGGCGCGAACCGGCGTGCATCGGACGGGCCTCTTCGACGTAGGCGCGGGCCTCGTCGAGCGCGCCGACCTGCCAGCACACCATCGCCGCCGTCGGCAATGCAGCCGCAAGCTGTTCTACCGAGCCGCCCGTTCGGCACAACGCGATGGCGTCAGCCGCATAGCGGGCCGCCTCGGGTGCTACTCGCTCCGAAAGAACGCTGCCCATCCCCATTGCGGCGGTGACCTGGAGGTCGGTGCTGAACGGTTGCGCCGCAACGATCGCCTGGCGCACGTAGTCGAGTGCCTCCGCGCCGCGGTCGAGATCGTCGAGGAGTCCGGCGAGGTAGATCAACGCGTGTGCGGTGTATGGGTCTTCGATGCCCTCAAGCATGCGCACGACAGCTTCGAGTTCGCGGATCGCGCTCTCGGTGTCGCCCGACCAGTAGTCGAGGTAGCCGAGCGCGTAGGTCGCATACGGCGTCCAACTGCTATCGGGTTCACCCGCGAGCAACCGCGACAACCAGTAGCGTCCCTCGGCGACGTTGGTTGCGGCCCAGTACCTGTGCAGCCGAAACGCGAGTTCGAGGCATCGGTCGGCGTGTACTGATCCGTCAACCGTCGCGCCGAACAACGATCTGATCGAGCCGAGCATATCGGTGACCGCATCGCGAAACGGCGCCGGTGGCTTGCGTGCATCATCGGGAAGAGCCAACCGGATCGCGTCAGCAAGCCGGCCGAAGACCGCATCTTCGTCGCCGTGTTCGATCAGCAACTCGCGGGCAAAGCGGTGCAGGTCGTCGTCCTGGTGATAGCGCCATCGCGCACCCGACCGGTCGACCGCGAGCAGGCCGCGCGCGGTGAGCTCCCGCAGAATGCGGACGACGCGAACGGGCGCGATCGGGCCGCCCGACACGACCTGCCTGATGAGCGGAAGCCCGACCGGTCCGTCAAGTACGGCGAAGCGGCGGTAGACGGTCGCCTCGTCGTCGTCGAGCAATGCGTAGCTGCCGCGCGCGACCGCGCGTAGCCGGTCTTCGCCGTCGACGAGCACCTCCGACAGGTGATCGAGCAGGTCGCCCACCGGCATCGCGGCGAGCTGCGCGGCGACCAGCTCCAACGCGAGCGGCAACCCACCGCACTGCTGCAAGAGCTGGCCTACGAGCGGTGCCAGCACGTCGTCGACGTACAGGTCCCCGCCGCTGTCGTGCACCCGATCGAGCAGCAGTTGCATTTGCGGGCTGGCGAGAAGGGCCGCAGTACCTTCGGTGGCCGGCTCGCGTAGTGGCTCGACCGTGACGAGTTGTTCGCCGTCGACGGAAAGCGGCACCCGGCTGGTCACGACGAGGGTGAGGAATGGGCAGGTCGCTAACAATGCGGTGGCGAGCGACGCGACCCCGTCGACGACAGCCTCGCAGCCGTCGAGCACGAGCAACGCCCGGCCGAGCGGCGCGAGGTGTTCGGCCAGTACGGCTGTCGCATCGTCGGTTCCGAGCGGGACGCCGATCTCCAGCGCGACGGTCGATGCGACGAGCGCGTCCTCGGCAACGGGCGCAAGAGAAACCCACAGCCGGCCACCTGCGAAGTCGCGGCACGCCGACGCAACGCGCACCGCGAGCCGCGACTTCCCGACACCGCCGCGGCCGGCGACCGTCACGAGGCCGGGTCGGCCGAGCGCCGCCTCGAGTACGGCTACTTCGTCGTCACGCGCCACGAAGCTCGAGGTGACGATGGGCAGCCGCGCACTCGACGTCGCGTTCTGATCGCGCATCGCCGCGAGGTAGACCTCGACGGTCTCCGCACTCGGATCGATCCCGAGCTGCTCGGCGAGCACCACGCGGCATTGTTCGTAGGCCTGCACCGCGCCCGCGCGATCGCCCGCCTCGTCGAGCGCACGGATCAGCGAGCGATGAGCGCGCTCGTCGAGCGAGTTCAGCGCGACTGCTCGACGAGCAGCGCTGACGGCGTGGTGGTGGTTGCCAAGCCGGCTGGCGGCATCGACGACGAGTTCGAGCGCGCGCAACGCCAGGGCGTCGACTGCCTGCCGATGCGGCCCGAGCCAGGCCGCGTCGTCACCGGCGAGCAGCTGCTCACCAACGAGGCGAGTAACCGGCTCGGCAAGATCAAGGGCCGCCTGGTGGCGGCCTTGAGAAAGCAGCTCGGTCGCGCTTCGCAATGCATCGTCGGCGCCGAGGACGTCGACGGCGACCCCGGGCGCAAGCCGGTATCCCGACGGCACGGTCGCGATGACATGTTGTTCGTCGCCGCCGATTGGTGCGAGCACGGTCCGCAAGCTGCGGACGACGCCACGCAACGCGACGTCCCAGGTGGCCGGAAGTTCGTCGCCCCAGATCATCGACGCGAGTCGGTCAGCCGCGACGGTCTGGCCCGACAACGCGAGCGCCACCAATGCGACGCGAGCTCGGCGGCCGCCGAGCGCCTGACCGGTGACTGCGGCGTCGCCCGAAACGACCGCGACAGCTCCGAGCACGTCGACACGCACGAAGCGAACTGTAGGCGGCGCCGGGCGCGCGGGGAATTAC
>PLCK01000011.1 GCA_003134755.1 Actinomycetota bacterium
CGGGGCATGGCCGTCGTGGCCGGCGTCGCGCTCGGACACCGTCGCCTCGAGGACACCGCCGCGGTCCTGCCTGCGACGCGGGCCTTCGAGCCCGACGCCGCACGGGCCGCGCGCTACGACGAGCTCGCCGAGGAGGTTCCAGCGCTCTACGCCGAGGGCAAGAAGCGCTGGCGCCGGCTCAACCGCGATCGCTGAGCGCGCACCCGCACTAGAGCGGCGTGACGTAGGCGCCCTGGATGCCGCCGTCGACCATGAACGTCGACGCGGTGATGAACGAGGCGTCGTCGCTCGCGAGGAACAGCGCCGCGCTCGCGATCTCCTCGGGCTCGGCGAACCGCCCCATCGGCACGTGCACGAGTCGCCGCGCGGCCCGCTCGGGGTCCTTCGCGAAGAGCTCCTGGAGCAGCGGCGTGTTCACCGGCCCAGGGCAGAGGGCGTTCACGCGGATGCCCTCGCGCGCGAACTGCACGCCGAGCTCGCGACTCATCGAGAGCACGCCGCCCTTGGAGGCGGTGTAGGAGATCTGGGAGGTCGCCGAGCCGAGCACCGCGACGAACGATGCCGTGTTGATGATCGACCCGCCGCCTCGGGCCTGGAGGTGCGGGATGCCGTAGCGGCAGCACAGGTACACCGAGGTCAGGTTCACCTCTTGGACCCGGCGCCAGGCATCGAGCGACGTCGTGAGGATCGAGTCGTCCTCGGGCGGCGAGATGCCCGCGTTGTTGAAGAGCACGTCAATGCCACCGAACGTCGCGACGGCCGAGAGGAACAGGCACTCGACGCTGCCCTCGTCCCCGACGTCGACGTGGCAGAAGGACCCCCCGATCTCGTCGGCGAGCGCCTCGCCCTCGCGCACGGCGAGGTCCGCGACGACGACCCGCGCCCCTTCGGCGGCGAACCGGCGCGCGCTCGCGCGACCGATGCCACTCGCTGCACCGGTGATGACCGCGACCTTGCCCTCGAGCCGATCCATCAGACCTCCGTCGAGATGAACACGTTCTTCTCCTCGCTGAAACCGAGCAGGGCGTCCGGCCCGAGCTCGCGCCCGATGCCGGACTGCTTGAAGCCCCCGAATGGCGTGCTGTAGCGGACCGACGAGTTGGAGTTGATCGACAGGTTGCCCACCTCAAGTCCGCGCGCGACGCGCAAGGCCCGCCCGATGTCCCTGGTCCAGATTGAGCCCGACAGGCCGTAGCGCGTGTCGTTCGCGATCGCGAGCGCCTCGTCCTCGCTGCTGAAGCGCACGACCGACACCACCGGCCCGAAGATCTCCTCTTGCGTCGCGCGTCCCGTCAAGTCGCGCGGCGTGAGCACCGTCGGTGGGTACCAGTAGCCCTTGCCCGACGGGGTACTGCCCCGGAAGGCAACCTCGGCGTCGTCGACGTACGAGCGCACCCGCTCGAGCTGGGTGGACGAGATGAGGGGTCCGACCTCGCTTCGCTCGTCGGTCGGGTCGAGCACCCGCACACCCTTCACCGCGACCTCGAAGAGCTCCATGAAGCGGTCGTACGCCGTGGACTCGACCAAGAGGCGCGACCTCGCGCAGCAGTCCTGGCCCGCGTTGTCGAAGACCGCATACGGCGCCCTCGCGGCCGCGAGCTTAAGGTCCGCGTCGGCGAACACGATGTTCGGGCTCTTGCCGCCGAGCTCCAAGGTGACGCGCTTCACCTGCGTCGCGCACGCGGCCATGACCTGGCGGCCGACGGCGCCCGAGCCGGTGAAGCAGACCTTCCGCACCGCCTCGTGCGTGACGATGCGGTGCCCGACGACACTGCCCTCCCCAGGCAGCACCTGGAGCACGCCCTCGGGCAATCCCGCCTCGAGCGCGAGGGACTCCAGCCGGATCGCGGTGAGCGGGGTCTGCTCGGCGGGCTTGAGCACGACCACGTTGCCGGCCGCGAGCGCGGGCGCGGCGCCCCACGCGGCGATCGGCATCGGGAAGTTCCACGGCACGATCACGCCGACGACCCCGAGCGGCTCACGGAAGGTGATGTCTATGCCGCCGGCAACCGGAATCTGCCGCCCGAACAGCCGCTCGGGAGCTGCCGAGTAGTAGGTCAGCACGTCGCGTACGTTGCCGGCTTCCCAGCGCGCGTTGCCGATCGTGTGGCCTGAGTTCGCGACCTCGAGTTGGGCAAGCTCTTCACCCGCGGCGTCGACGGCCTCGGCGAACCGGCGGAGCAACCTGGCCCGGTCGGCCGGTGCGACGTTGCGCCAGCTCTCGAACGCCTTGGCCGCCCGTTCGATCGCCGCATTGGTCTCGGCGACGCCGGTCTGTGTCACCGTCGTGACGACCTCGGTCGTCGCAGGATTCACCACCTCGTGCTCCACCGACAATTCACGCGCCACGCTCGTCACAGCCGTTCGAATCCCCTCACACGCTCCCAGTCGGTCACCGAGCGTTCGAACGCCGCGAGCTCGACCCGGGCGTAGTTGGCATAGTGCGCCACGACCTCGTCACCGAAGGCGGTGCGTGCCAGGTCGCTCTTCTCCCACAGCTCCAACGCCTCACGCAGCGTCGTAGGGATGCGCTGGAAGTCGGCTGTGTAGGCGTTGCCCTTGAACGACGGCGGAAGCTCGAGTTCGTGTTCGACGCCGTACAGACCCGCCGCGATCATCGCGGATACCGCGAGGTAGGGATTCGTGTCGGCCCCCGGAACGCGGTTCTCCAAGCGAACGGACGACGGTGAGTGGCCGACGATCCGTAACGCGCAGGTGCGGTTGTCGCGCCCCCAGGCGATCGCGGTCGGCGCGAAGCTGCCCTCGACGAAACGCTTGTAGCTGTTGATGTTCGGCGCGTAGAACAGCGTCAACTCGCGCATCGCGTGCAGCTGCCCGGCGAGGAAGTGCTCGAACACGGGCGAGAATCCGTGCCGATCACCCTTGCCCTCGCCCGCAAACACCGGCTTGCCGTCATCTTCGCGAAGAGACATGTGAATGTGGGACGAACTGCCCTCGCGCTCGTCGTACTTGGCCATGAACGTCAGGCTCATGCCCTCCTGGGCGGCAATCTCCTTCGACCCGGTCTTGTAGATGCTGTGGTTGTCACAGGTGATCAAGGCCTCGTCGAAGAGGAACGCGATCTCGTGCTGCCCGAGGTTGCATTCGCCCTTGGCCGACTCGACACGCATGCCCGCGCCGTCCATACCCTGCCGAATGCGGCGCAGCAATGGCTCCACCCGGCTGGTGCCGAGAATCGAGTAGTCGACGTTGTACTGATTGGCTGGCGTCATGTGCTGATAGCCGCGCGAGAACGCGTCTTCGTAGGTGTCGCGGAATACCATGAACTCAAGTTCGGTGCCGACCATCGCGCGCCAGCCATGTCCCTGCAAACGATCAGACTGCGCCCGCAGGATGCTGCGCGGCGCGGCGACCACGGGCTGGCCGGCGCCGTCGAGCAGGTCGCACATCAGCAGCACCGTGCCGTCGTGCCAGGGCGTCCGGCGCAGCGTCGAGAGATCGGGCCGCATGACGAAGTCGCCGTAGCCTGACTCCCACGACGACATGGCATATCCGCCGACGGTGTTCATCTCGACGTCGACCGCGAGCAGGTAGTTGCAGCCCTCGGTGTCGTGCTCGAGAACCTCATCGAGGAAGAACCGACCGGTCAGGCGCTTACCCTGCAGCCGGCCCTGCATGTCAGGGAGGGCAATGACGACGGTATCGATGGTTCCGGCGGCGACCCCTGTCCGGAGTTCGTCGACGGTGAGGAGCCCCTCGCGGCGGGAGCGGTCAGACATTCGCATCTCCCTGCTGTCTCGTCGTAGGAGCCATGGTCGGTGCGCGGCTGGAGTCCGGCGGTATGCCCACGGTGGCACATACCGCCGGACCGCTGCGCACTACCCGAGCGACGAGAGTTCCGCCTCGATCGCTGCGAGCTCCTCGGCCGAACCCTGCACCTTCGGGCCCTTAAACCATTTCCGCGCCGACACCAGCCAGTAGATACCGGCGAACCCGATGACAGCGGCGACGGCGGCGGGAGCGTAGTTCCAGCTGTAGGGTCCCGTCGGCGAAAACTGCGGCAGCAACAGTGGGAAGCAGATGAGCGCCACCCAAGTGACGGCAAGCCAGCCGATCAGCGGACTCCACTTCCCCAACTGCCACGGGCCGGGAGTGAAGTTCGGCCCACGCAGACGACGCAGCAGCACCGGAATGACGTACGAGATATAGAGCCCCACCACGGCGACGGAGACGATGGCGAAGAACGCGACAGCGACGCCCTTGTGCGTGTACAACGACGGCACGCCGAGGATGAACGCGCCTACTACGGCGAACCAGATCGAGTTCGTTGGCGTACGGGTGCGCTTGTTCACCTTGTGCCAGAACCTGGATCCGGGGATCGCACCGTCGCGGGAAAACGCGTAGATCATCCGCGAGTTAGCGGTCACCGACGCCATGCCGCAGAAGAACTGCGCGACGAGGCAGATCAGGATCAAGAACTCGGCCGCGTGCCGTCCGATCGACGCGACCCACAGCACCCCCGGAGCGTTGATACCGGCGCCGGCCGCGGCTGAGTAAGTGTCGCCGCCGATGGCACCAGGGATCGCGTACGTGAGTCCGATCATCAACACGAGGCCGGCAACGACGGATACCCAGATCGAGGTCATGATGCCGCGCGGCCCGCTGGATGCGGCGTCGCGAGTTTCTTCAGTCATGTGCGCGGAGGCGTCATATCCGGTCAGGGTGTACTGCGCCATCATCAGGCCGACGAGAACCACCCAGATCGCGTGGCCGCCGAAGTGCCAGCCGAGACCGTCGTAGTACTTCGTGAAGACGTTCGACAACGACTGGTGGTTGTGCGCGTCCGGCAGGATGAACAGCGCACCGACGATGACGACGACGCCGGTGAGGTGCCACCACACGCTGATGTCGTTCAGCCGCGCGATGACATTGACGCCCATCGTGTTCAGGATGCCGTGCACGACGAGGACGATCGTGTAGATCACGAACAGGCTCTTGGGTGTGGGGGCGAACCCGGTTGTGAGGTTCAGGAAGAAGCCGAGGAACGTCGCCATCCCGAAGTCGATCGACGCGGTCACGGCGACCTGCCCGAGCAGGTTGAACCAGCCAGTGAACCAACTCCACACCGGAGCCTTGCCCTCAGGTGCGAGTTTCGCCGCCCAGTAGTAGAGGCCGCCGGCGGTCGGAAAGCTCGAGCACACCTCTGCCATGCCCGCGCCGACAAGCATCACCATGGCGCCCACGAAAAGCCAGCCCCAGATAATGACCCGCGGGCCGCCCGCGTACATGCCCAGGTAGTAGGTGGTGATACCGCCGGTCAGGATCGAGATGATCGTGAACGAGACGGCGAAGTTGGAGAACCAGCCCATGCCGCGGTGCAGCTCCTGGGCGTAGCCGAGCTCGTGCAAGCGCTGCTCGTCGCGGTCGACGACCGCGAGGTCGGGCCCACGGCTCGCAGGAATGTGGGCCCCGGTTTCACTGCTGGGACGAGACTCCGTGAACTCGGACATCCCGCTTCCTTCCTCGGCAAGAGGCTGGTGGCGCCGGCGTACCGCATCGGCGGTGGCGCCGGACGATGGCATCGAAACGATGGTGCGGTCTAGACGTTGGCGTGATGCGCAGACCGCAGGCCTTATTGGTCTGGTAGCGGACCATAGTCCGACCCGAGGGGCTCGGCAAGAGGTTGCGCGTAGCTGTTGAGACACGACTTCGGCCGCAGCCGGGAGCGAACGAATCAGTGTTGCAACGCGGCAACGGTTGCGTTCCGTTGTGCGGCAAGACCGACAAAGGCGACGAACAGCCTCTGGTCGTCGAGTTGTTCCGGGTGCCACTGGACGCCGAACACGGGCGCGCCGTCGTCCGATTCGACAGCTTCCGGCGTACCGTCATCGGCTCGACCGACGATGCGCAAGCCCGGAGCGAGGTTGTCGACGGCCTGGTGGTGATGACAAGCGGTCGGTACCTCAGCACCGAGCGTCCGACCGAGCCAGCTCTCCCCGTCGAGGCTCACGCGTCGCGTGCTGAAGACCCCTGGTGACTCCTGGTGCCGCAAAGTGCCTGGTAACTCAGGCAAATGTTGCATGAGGTCGCCGCCGAGCGCGACGTTGAGCACCTGCATGCCCCGGCAGATGCCGAGCACAGGCACGCCCTGTTTCACCGCGGCGCGCACGAGCGCCATTTCCGCGGTGTCGCGGTCGGCCCGAAACGGTCCGGCGGCCGGATGCGGCGAGGCGTCGTAGGTGCCGGGGTCGACGTCTGCGCCACCACTGATGAGGAGCCCGTCGAGTGCACGCAGCACGTCGACGACGCCAACGGCTGCCGGCGGAATGAGCACCACCGCTCCCCCACTCGCGGCGATCGCATCGGTGTACAGCGTCGACTGGATGTCGGCCAGCCTGTCCCATACCCCCCATTGCGCGGTCTCGCGATAGGTCGTGAGTCCGATGATCGGCCTGCCCATGTCACTCCGTTCGAGGTCGTACCAAAAGGTACCGCAACAGACCATTACCGGTCTCGCACCGCCATATCTTCCGTGATCGCGAAAATCGAGGAGGGGTGGCGATCATGAAAAGGTCATGTGAGCGAGGGTATCGAGGCCGGCCGGCAACGGCTCGCTGTGCAGCACCCGCAGCCGCTGGGTCGGCCGGGTCATCGCGACATAGAGGTCGTTCGCGCCGCGCGCCGACGCCGCCAGAATCGCGGCCGGCTCGACGAGCACGACCGCGTCGAACTCCAGACCCTTGGCCTGATTGACGGCGAGGACGGCGACGGGCGCGTCGAGTGCGCCGGTGCCCGCGGCAACGACTCCCGCAGGCAACGCAGCGGCGAGCGCACGATGCAACGACGGAACCTGCGATGGCGCAGCGATGACAGCCATCCTGCCCTCGCCGAGCACCTCGAGTTCGGCCACGACGGCAGCAACAACGGCGTCGTCGTCCCCCGATGTGAAGGTCTGCGCCGACGGCGGGAAATCGCCCTCGCGTACCGACCGCGGAGCCTTCGTCTCGATGCCCGCCGCGGCAAGCATGGCCGACGCCAGCACCATGACCGGTGCGGGCGTGCGGTAGTTCACCGTCAATTCGGTCAGTCGCCAGCGACCCGCCACATACGGGTCGAGCACCTCGTCCCACGACCGCGCGCCCGCCGCCGAGCCGGTCTGCGCGACGTCGCCAACGAGCGTCATCGACTTCGTCGGATTGCGCCGCATCAGCAACCGCCAAGCCATCGCCGACAGTTCCTGCGCTTCGTCGACGACAACATGGCCGTACGCCCACGTGCGGTCGACCGCCGCTCGTTCGGCCGCACTCAGGGTCGGACCTTCGTCTGCGAATCGGCCCGCAAGTGTCTCCGCGCTGACGAGTCCGCCCGCCCCGCCGGCGATCTGCAACGAGCCGCGGGCGTACTCGATCTCGGCCTGCCGCTGCGCTGCGGCAAGTCGCTTCAGCTCGTAGCCACCGGTGTCGTCATCACCGAGCAACTCGGCCGCCTCGTCGAGCAGCGGGATGTCGGAGATCGTCCATGGCCCACCGCGCCCGCGGTGCAGCAGCGCCCGCGCGGCGTCGTCCAGATAAGGTGCCGCTTCCGCGAGGCGAGCTGGGTCGGCGTACAGGCTCTCGAGCAAGCCCTGGGGTGTCAGTGGCATCCACGTCAGGTTGACCTCGCGCCGCACATCAGCCGATTCGCGGAGGTCGGCGAGGATCTCCGGTCGGTTGTCGGCCGATAGCTGGACGCCGAGCAACCGCGCGTATTGCGACGCTAGGCCTTCGAGGATCTCCTTCACATAGGCGACTCGGGCGAGGTTGTGAGGTTTCTGGTTGCGACGTGCGTGTGCGCGCGCAGCCGCGACGACGTGCGGTCGCAACACGAGCTGATGTCCGTCGACGTTCAACGTGCGCGCGCCGTCGGGCACCCGCTGCCGCTGCCGTACGGCCATTGCGATGACTTCCGCCATGCGCACGTCGCCCTTGATCGCGGCGACCTCCGCCGAGTCGTCGACGGTCGCGACCACCCCAGGGAACAGCTCGCCAGGGGTGACCATGACCACGCCGGTCTCACCGAGCGATGGCAGCACCTTCTCGATGTAGCGCAGGAAGGTCTCGTTCGGTCCGACCAGCAGCACACCACTGCGCGCCAGCCGCTCGCGATGGGTGTAGAGCAGGTAGGCCGCCCTATGCAGTGCCACGGCCGTCTTGCCGGTGCCTGGACCACCCTGCACGACGAGCACGCCGGCCAACTCGGCCCTGATGACGTCGTCCTGCTCCGCCTGGATCGTCGCGACGATGTCGCCCATTCGGCCGGTGCGCTTCGCGTTCAGGGCGGCCAGCAAGGCGCCCTCGCCCGACAGCGTCGTCAGGTCGGCCGCGTCGAGACCGTCGAGGTTGAGCACCTCGTCCTCGATCGCGGTCACGACCCGGTCGCGGGTGGTCAGGTGACGTCGCCTGATCACATCACCCGGTGCCGCAGCGGTGGCCTGGTAGAACAGCCGCGCGGCAGGCGCCCGCCAGTCGATCAGTAACTGCTGCCTGTCGTCGTCCGACAGTCCGATGCGGCCGACATAGCGGCGTCCGGCCTCGATCGTGTCGAACCGACCGAAGCACAACCTGTCCTCGACGGCACGCAGCTGTGCGAGCCGGTGCTCGTACAGCGTCGCGAACGCGTCGCGCTCCGACCGGTTCTGGTGAGTGCCGGAGGGCGCAGTCGCCCGGACGGCGATCAGCTCACGTTCGGCGCGATCACGCAGTTCATCGAGCCTGCCGTAGAGCCGGTCGACGTAGCGTTGCTCGCGCTGGAGTTCGGTCTCCGCGTCGCCCACCGAACCCCTTTCCCGCACGACCTACGGTCGATCGTGCGGCGTCCACCCTACCTGGCCGCCGGACGGGTGAATTGAGCGAGGCGGCGACCGGCGGTGGAATCGCCGATCAACGCCTCAAGGTGTCGCTGCCCGCCCTGGACTGGCCGGCCTCGAACGCCGCGATACCCGCCGAGTGCATCCGGCCTTCGCGGGTGAGCTCGGCGACCTTCGCGATGTTCACCGCGCTCCACGCACTCTTCGGCTTGCGGGGCGTGAAGCGGTTCGAATAGCTGATGTCGTCGATACGTTGGCGAACACTGTCGATCCACCCGAAGCACAGCGCCTCGTCGACCGCCTGCGACCAGTCGAGGCCAGGCCGGCCGGTTGCCTTCTTATGGAAGCCGACGACCACCTCGGTCGCATCATCGTGATGCTGCTCGAGCCACTTGCGCCAGGCCGCGGGCGTCTCGAAGAACAGTGGCGCCACGCGTCAGTGGCGCGGGATATAGGCGATGTTGATGCCCCATATGCAGACGATCGCGACCGCTGCGTACGCGATCCCGATGCCGACCCTGGTGGCCGGCGCGATGGCGTAGTAGGCGGCGTCGATCCACTTGCGGGTGCGCCAGCGGCGGACGAGTTCGAAGCCGCCGATGACGAGGACGATGAGGAGCACCGGCGTCGGGTGCAGCACGGCGAACACCGCCGCGGCGGCCAGACCGACGATCCAGAGCGCGGGGTGCAGCGCGCCCGCCACCCGGCCGCCGTCGAGAGGCAGCGCGGGAACCAGGTTGAACAGATTGATGAAGAACGCGGTATAGGCGAGCGCTCGCAGCAGCTGCGAATTGAACGCGTTCGACAGCTCGAGAGTCGCCAGCGCTCCGAGCGTTCCGACGGCTGGCCCGGCAAGAGCGCCGATCGCCTCGTGCGCCACTGACTTCGGTTTCGACTTCATCGAGACGAACGCGCCCATGAAGGGGATGAATGTCGGTGCGGACACCTTGACCCCGAGCGCCCGCAGCACGACGAGATGACCCAGCTCGTGGACGGCGATCAGCGCGACAAACCCGACGGCGTACCACCAGCCGAA
Source organism: Actinomycetota bacterium (assembly GCA_003134755.1). GTDB lineage: Bacteria > Actinomycetota > Actinomycetes > Acidothermales > Acidothermaceae > PALSA-607. The sequence continues at coordinate 9,843 of PLCK01000011.1, forward strand.
GATGAAGGCATAGGCCACCACCGACACGGCCATGCTCAAGACGACCTTGAACTTGACCAGGACCGCACTTGCCTTGAGTGCGACGACCAACTTGGCCAGCAGGCCGGCCTTGGCCGCTACGCCGACGCCTGCGGCCGCACCGCCACCCGCGCGTCCCCAGCGCTGCTTGTTGTTGCCGCGTGGCGGTTGGGTGCCGTCGGGTTCAGGTTTGTAGAGGTAGGGTCGCGGCGCGCCAGGAGGCGGCGTCGGATGCCAGCCGCCGATTTGCCCGGACTGTGGCGACCACGGCTCCGGAATTCGCCCAGGCTCGGCGTCCGGGCGTCCTTGCGGCTCGGTCATCTACCTACAGCCCCTGTGCTCGAGAGATTTCAGTGTAGGTGCGTTGGACGCGCCGCGCAGACGCCTTAGGTTCTTCGAGGACCGACAAGAAAGGAGGTCAGCGATGGCGGATTTCGTCGGGGCGATCGACCAGGGAACCACGAGCACCCGGTTCCTGGTCTTCGACCGCGCCGGCTCGCCGGTTGCCGGGCATCAGCTCGAGCATCAGCAGATCCTGCCTGGCTCGGGGCTCGTTGAACACAACCCGACCGAAATCTGGGAACGCACCCGAGCCGTGATCGAGACCGCACTTCAGGCGGCCGGCCTCACCGGTCACGACCTCGCCGCGGTCGGCATC
>PLCK01000198.1 GCA_003134755.1 Actinomycetota bacterium
TTCTGCATGAAGGAGCAGAAGGAACTCGGGGTCGGCAACTTCTCGAAGATTCCGAACGGGATCGGCAGCGTCGAGCACCGCATGGACCTGATCTATCAAGGCGTGGTGGACGGCGAGATTTCGCTACCGCGTTGGGTCGAGCTGTGCTCGACAACGCCGGCACGAATGTTCGGGCTCTACCCGCGCAAGGGCATCATCGCGCCGGGATCCGACGCCGACGTGGTCGTGTATGACCCGGCTGCGACGACACGTATCTCGGTCGAGACGCATCACATGAACATGGACCATTCGGCGTGGGAGGGTTTCGAGATCGCGGGTCGGGTTGACACTGTCCTGTCGCGCGGCACCGTCGTCGTCCGCGATGGTTCGTATCTGGGATCGAAGGGTCACGGGGTCTACCTGAAGCGCGGCCAGTCGCAGTACTTGATTTAGGGAGTTCCGATGGACTTCGGCGTCGTGCTGCAATGCAATCCGCCGGCATGGCGCACGGTCGACCTCGCGCGGCAGGCCGAACTCGCCGGCTTCGACTACGTTTGGACGTTCGACTCGCACCTGTTGTGGCAGGAGCCGTATGTGATCTACAGCCAGATCCTGTCGTCGACGCATCGGGTGATCGTCGGGCCGATGGTCACGAACCCGGCGACGCGTGACTGGACCGTGACGGCGTCGACCTTCGCGACCCTGAACGAGATGTTTGGAAATCGCACGGTGTGCGGCATCGGGCGTGGCGACTCGGCGGTTCGGGTCATCAACGGCAAGCCGGTGGCGCTGGCCGATCTGCGTGAGTCGATCGGTGTCATCCGCGCGCTGGCGAATGGCGAGGCTGCTGCGTACAAGGACAGCACGCTGCGGCTGACCTGGAACCCGTCGAGCCGGCTGCTGATATATGTCGCCGCGTACGGGCCGAAGGCGTTGGCGCTGGCGGGTGAGGTCGGCGACGGGTTCATCCTGCAGTTGGCCGACCCGGCGGTCGTCTCCTGGAGCATTTCAGCGGTTCGGGAGGCTGCCGCGGCTGCCGGGCGCGATCCGATGTCGGTGAAGATCTGCGTCGCTGCGCCGGCATACGTCGGTTCAGACATCGCACACCAGCGCGACCAGTGCCGATGGTTCGGTGGCATGGTCGGCAACCACGTCGCCGACATCGTCGCTCGCTACGGTTCCGACGGCGGCCCGGTGCCGCAGGCCTTGACCGACTACATCACCGGCCGCCAGGGCTACGACTACAACGAGCACGGCCGGGTCGGCAACGCGCACGCCGACTTTGTGCCCGACGAGATCGTCGACAGGTTCTGCGTGCTCGGAACGGCAGAGCAGCACGTCGAGAAGCTGCGCGAGTTGAAGGCGCTCGGCGTCGACCAGTTCGCGGTCTACCTCCAGCACGACGCGAAAGAGGAGACGCTGCGCGCCTACGCCGACGCCATCATTCCCGCGCTGGCCGACGAGGTCGCCGCGAAGTCCTGATCATCGGCCACAAAGTCGCCTGGTGCTTACCCGGGTTGCTAGGTCTAACGTCTCAATAGTCGGTATTCCGACGACGTGGGCACGGAACTCGGCTGGCCATGACGCTGCGCGAGTTCGTCGATGGAGGGTGCCGGGTGTTCACTCGGGTGGCGGTGGTCAATCGGGGCGAGCCCGCAATGCGGCTGATCCGCGCGGTCCGAGAGCTGAACGAGCAGCGTGATCTTCACATAACGGTCATCGCGCTGCACACCGACGCAGAGCGGCGGGCGCTGTTCGTCCGGTCGGCCGACGAGGCGGTAGCCCTGCGAGCTGTCGCGACCGCCGGCGGCCCCTACCTCGACCACGGCGAGCTCGAGCGGGCGCTGCAGGTCAGCCGCGCAGACGCGGCCTGGGTCGGCTGGGGCAACGTTTCCCAGGACCCTGACTTCGCCGAGCTGTGCGAACGGCTCGGTGTGGTGTTCATCGGATCGTCATCGCAGGTCATGCGCAAGCTACACGTCGACGAGGCACCAGCACGCGCGAGCAGCGGAGTGCGGCACCTCGATGTGCATGTTGTCGCTGACAACCACGACACCGTGTGGGCGGCTGGAATCAGCGACCAAACCGTCGCGCGACACAACAGCGCGCTGATCGTCGAATCCGGTTCCCCCGACCTGGATGCGGAGCAGGACGCGGCGCTCCGCGAAGCGGCGGTCGCGCTCGTGCGCGCGGCGGGCGTCCGCGGGTTGGCGACCGTCGAGTTCGAGTACCGGCCGATCGACAGAACCTTCGACGTCGCGGCGGTCCAACTCGGATTGCCGGCATCGCATGCAGTCACCGAGGCAACCACCGGGCTCGATCTGGTCAAGCTGCAGTTGCTCGTTGCCGCGGGCGAGCCGTTGCTCGGCGATCCACCGCCACAGGTTGGGTACGCCGTGGAGGCTCGCCTCGACGCACAGGACGCTGACCGGGACTTTGCGCCCACCGCCGGCACCGTGTTGCTGCTCGAGTTGACAACAGGGCCTGGCATCCGCGTCGATACCGGGCACGCTGTCGGTGACGCGATGTCACCCGAGTTCGACTCGACCGTCGCCAGGATCATCGCCTCGGGTCGCGACCGCGGGGAGGCACTGGCTCGACTGCGTTGTGCGCTGCGCGAGACCAAGGTCGTGCTATCGGGTGGCCTGACGACGAAGCCGTTCCTGCTAGACCTNNGGCGTGGCCATCGACGTCTACGACGCCGAGGAGGAAGTGGACCGGGGCGCCTTCATCGGCTCCGCCCGCCGCGGCCGACCACGGGCCGACGACGCCATCGGTCGCACGGTCGAGCTTCGCTACCTGTCGCGGACGTATCGGCTGGACGTCGCGCAGGTTGGCCCTCGCCGGTATCGGCTGGAGATCGACGGGCGACTCATCGACGTCGACACGGAGCGAATTGGCGCCTTCGAAAGCCGGCTCACCTTTGGTCCAACACACTTCGGTCTCCTGTCGGTCGCCGGCCCGGTCGATCACCCGGTCGATCATCCGGTCGATCACTTGGTCGAGGTCGAGGGCGTAGCCCACCGGATATCCAGCGACGGGGCACTCGTGCTGCGCGCTCCCGGTCCGGCCGTGGTGGTGGCTGTTCATGTCAAAGCAGGGGACGACGTCCACGAGGGCGCCGCGGTCGCCGTCCTGGAAAGCATGAAGATGGAGACCCAGGTGCGGGCCCCGTGCTCTGGACGGGTGCGATCGGTGCTTGTCGCCGTCAATTCCCAGGTCGACGCGGGCGCGGCACTGCTACAACTGGACACTTCGGGGGTGGCGGCTGCCAGGCCGGACGCCCCCATTGTCAGCTTCGTGGCGCCGACGTTGTCGTCTGATTCCTTGACCCGGGCGCGCGGGCACCTTGCCGCGCTGCGAGCGATGGTCACCGGCTACGACGTGAGCGCGANNCTCCGCCGCGAAGAGCTCGCACTGGTCACGGTATTCGCCGACGTTAGTGAGCTGTCTCGCAACCGACCAACCAGTGAGGAGGAGGCTCCGGACGAGCGGGTCCATAGCCCGCGGGAGAACTTCCACACCTATCTGCACTCCCTCGACGCGGACCAGGA